>NZ_CP118480.1:1819500-2122750 GCF_030450055.1 Gallaecimonas kandeliae | reverse complement strand
CTGTCTGCCCAGCGGCGGACCAGGTTGTGGTAGACCCCGGTCAGGGCCGTCACTTCCTCGCTGCCTGCGGCAGCCAAGCGCTGGATGCAGTTGTCGAGCTGGTAGAGCAGCCGCCGCTGGCCCTCGTCCCTGACCATGCTCTGCAGCCACATGAAGGCACTCACCCTGGCGCCGCGGGTCACGGGCGTTACCCGGTGCAGGCTGGTGGCGGGGTAGAGCACCAAAGAGCCGGCGGGGAGCTTGACGCTGTGGCTGCCGTAGCTGTCTTCCACCACCAGTTCGCCCCCTTCGTACTCCTCTGGCTCGGTCAGGAAGAGGGTGGCGGAGAGATCGGTGCGCACCAGGCCGTCCGGGGTATTTCGAATGGCGTTGTCGATGTGGTTGCCAAAGGCCTGGCCCCCTTCGTAGCGGTTGAACAGCGGCGGGTAGAACTTCAAGGGCAGGGCGGCCGAGACGAAGCGGGGATCGGCCAGCAGCTTGTCCATGATGGCCTGGCCCAGCTGGTTGGCGACGGCATTGTCCCGCGCCAGCTGCAGGTTGCGCTTCTGGGTGGCGGCCAGGGGCCCAGAGGTCTGGTTACCGTCTATCCAGGTTTCGCTGTCCAGCAGGCGCCGGCAGTGGACCACTTCCTCGGCAGTCAACACACCTTCGATGGCGACAAGCATGGGGTTCTCCTCATCAAAAAGGCACCGCCAGCGGCGGTGCCTGTGTTCTTGGAATGCGCCCTTAGAAACGCAAGTCGGCGGTCAGGGTCACCAAGCGGCCCGGTGCCACTGTGGCGAAATGGGCGGCATAGGCCTTGTCGAAGTAGCGCTTGTCGGTGAGGTTCTGCACGTTGAGGCGCAGCGTCATCCAGGAATTGACCTCCATGCTCGCCATGGCATCGAAGCGCCAATAGGCCGGTACCGACAGGGTGTTGGCGGTGTTGCCGTAGACCTTGGACATGTAATAGGCGCCACCGCCGACCTTGAGGCTGTCGGTCAACCCGTAATTGGTGAAGAGGCTCAGGCTGTGCTTGGCGGTGTTGGGGAAGGCATTGCCGTCGTACTGGCTGTTGATGCCGTTGCCCTCGAGGGTGGCGTCCAGGTAGCTGTAGCCACCGAACAGCTGCCAGTTGGCGGTCAGCATGCCGGACAGGCCCAGCTCGAAGCCGTCCACCTTCTGCTTGCCGACGTTTTCCTGGGGCGCGCCGCGGCCGGCTTCCACCGCCACCCTGGCGTTGTTCTTCTCGGTGCGGAACACCGCCACTGTGGCGGAGAGGGCGTCGCCGAACAGATCCCACTTGCTGCCAAGCTCTAGGCTCTTGGTGTCTTCGGGGGCCAGGTCGTCGTTGCTGGTGCTGAGGCGGTCAGCGCCGTCACCGTTGGAGGTGCCTGGCGGGTTGGAGGAGGTGCCGTAGGACAGGTAGACGCTGCCGTTACCCGCCGGCTTGTAGACAAGGCCCAACTGGTAGTTGAGGAAGCCGTCGCTGTTGCCCAGGGTCTCGCCGCCGTAAGGGGTGCTTTCGGTGTCGTACTCATCCCAGCGCAGACCCAGGCTCAGCAGCCACTGCTCGCTCAAATCGGTGCTGTTGAAGCCGTAGAGGGAGCGGCTGGTGGTGCGGGTGTGGGTGGGAGTGCCCTTGCGTTCTATGCTGCCCACCCAGGGATCGCTGGGGTTGGGGTTGGAAAGGGGAGCGCAGAAATAGCCCTCCAGCATGCCGGCGTCCTGGCAGTGGGTGGAACTGGCGCCGCTCGGCAGGATGACACCCGTGGTGACCCGGTAGCTGTCGGCGTCGGTTTCTTCCTTGGACAGTTCCAGCCCCACGGCGAAGCGGTTAGCGAGGCCCCCCAGGTGGTAGCTGCCGGACAGATCCAGGCCCGTGGCCAGGCTGTCGGTGACCGAGTAGCGGGACTTGACGCCGCGAAAGACGGTGCCGCTGGCCACGTTGCCCTTGGAGTCGTCGGGGTTGGTGACCACGTAGTCGTTGCTGGAGCGGCCATAGCGGCTGGTGCTGGTCAGCAGCAGATCCGGGCCGAGGTCGTGCTCGATTTTGATGAGGCCGCTGTCCACCGTATTGCGGCGAAAATCCCGGTTCAACAGGCCATAGAAGTTGTCCCTGTCCACCGCCGCCGGCTGGCCTGTGGCCTGGTCGTAGGGGATGCCGTAGTCCGGCATGTCGTGGCTTTCAAAATGGTAATAGGCCAGCTTGGCGCGGGTCTGGGTGGTCAGGCCCAACGCCAGGGAAGGGGCTATGCCCCAACGGTCCCCGTCTACGCCGCTTCGGCCCGGCATGTCGGCGTCATGGCTCATCAGGTTGAGGCGCACCGCCGCTTCGTTCCCTACGACCTTGTTGGTGTCCAGGGTGGCGCGCTTGAGGTTGTCGGTACCGGCGGTCAGGGACAGGTGGTTGAAGTCCCTGGCCCCCGGGGTCTTGGTGACGATATTGATGCTGCCGCCCACGGCGCCGCGACCGGCGTAGGCCGAGTTCGGGCCCTTGAAGACCTCCACCTGCTCTATGTTGAACACCTCCCGGCTCTGGGAGCCGATGTCCCGCAGGCCGTCGGCAAAGGTGGAGGACTGGGCGTCGTAGCCGCGGATGAAGGGCCTGTCACCGTAGGGATTGCCCCCTTCGCCCGAGCCCAGGGTAATGCCCGGGGTGGCGCGCAAGGTGTCGCTGAAGCTCATGGCCCCCATGTCCTGGATGAGGTCGCTGCCGATCACCGTTACCGACTTGGCGGTGTCGCCGAGGCTGTCGGTGAATTTGCTCGATTGCACCTGATCTATCTTGTAGCCCTGGTGCTGGCCCACCACTTCGATGCGCTCCACGGCGCTCTTCTTGGGGTTGCTATTGTCGGCCAGGGCCGGGGCGGTGACCGCCATGCCGAGGGCTATGGTCAACAGGGACTGGGCAGGCAAAGGGGTTTTGGATGATGCAGCCATGGTGTTCTTCTGTACTCCGTCACGTCAGGCGTCAGGGCGCCGGGTTGTCATTGGCTGCAGATGATAATCATTACCATTTATGCAATCAAGAATGATTCTCATTAAAGTGTTCAAGTGGAGGTGAGGGTGGCTGGACTTCAGGCCTTTTGGATGGCTGGAAATCCATAAATTTCTTTATTTATCAATATGATAAGTGGTAAGACCATGGCCCTATTGTGGTCATGGAAAGAGCGCTCTATGGTGGCAACGACTCTTTAACATCCGAGGTTGTCATGTCCCAGTGGACACACCCTGAAACTGCGGCCATCCATGGCGGCAAAGACCATTCCGATCCCCAGCGCGCCCTGGCCACGCCTTTGTACCAGACGTCCACTTTCGCTTTTGAGAACACCGCCCAGGGGGCGGCCCGTTTTGCCGGGGAAGACGAGGGCCCCATCTACAGCCGCCTCGGCAACCCCACGGTGGCGGAGCTGGAAAGGCGGGTGGCGGCCCTGGAAGGCATGGAGGCGGCCGTTGCCACGGCATCCGGCATGGCGGCGGTATCGGCGGCCCTGCTGGGGGTGCTGAAAAGCGGCGACCACCTGGTGGCCTCCAAGGCCGTCTATGGCTGTTCTTTCGCGCTGATGAACCACATGCTGCCGCGCTTCGGCATCGAAGTGAGCTTCGTGGACATGACCAAGCCAGAGGAGGTGGCGGACGCCATCAGGGACAACACCAAGGCGCTGTTCCTGGAGACCCCGGTCAACCCCAACCTGGAAGTCATCGATCTGGAGGCTATAGGCGCCCTGGTCAAACGCCACGGCCTTATCGGCATTGCCGACAACACCTTCCTGACCCCGCTTTTGCAAAAGCCGGTGCAATACGGCTTCGAGCTGGTGCTGCACTCCGCCACCAAGTACCTGAACGGCCACGGTGACGTCATCGCCGGCATCCTCTGCGGCAGCAGCGAACGCATCGCCGAGATCCGCGGTACCGCCATCAAGGATATCGGCGGCGTACTGGGGCCCTTCGAGGCCTGGCTGATACTGCGCGGCCTCAAGACCCTGCCGGTACGCATGGAGCGCCACTGCCAGAGCGCCCTCAAGGTGGCCCAGTGGCTGGAGGCCCATCCCAAGGTCAAGGCCGTCTATTATCCGGGCCTTGAGAGCCATCCCGGCTACCGCTTCCTCGGCGGCCAGATGCTGGGGGCAGGTGGCGTCATCGCCTTCGAACTGGAAGCCGGTCTCCAGGCCAGCGCCAATTTCATCGACCGGCTCGAACTTTTCACCCTGGCCGTCAGCCTGGGGGATGCCGAGTCCCTCATCTCCCATCCGGCGTCCATGACCCATTCCCCCTACAGCGCCGAAGAAAGGGCCATGGCGGGGATCAGCGACAGCCTGATCCGGGTCTCTATCGGCCTCGAGCACGTGGAGGATCTGGTAGCCGATCTGGCGGCCAGCCTCGACAAGCTGTAATCAATACTTTACGACCGTAAAGCCCTCGGACCAGTGCCGGGGGCTTTTTCATGACGCAGCCGCTGCGTATCGTCAGGGGGTGATGTAACGAAAAGACTACCGAGCATGAAAGGCACCCAATACGTATCGAAAATGCCGGGGCCGGATGGGCGTATCCAATACACCGAAGAAGAAAACGCCATCTGGAACACCCTGATCACCCGCCAGCTCGCCTGCATAGAAGGGCGCGCCTGCCAGGAATATATCGACGGCCTCAAGCTGCTGGACCTGCCGCTGGACCGTATTCCCCAGTTGGACGAGGTCAACGCCGTCCTTGCCCGCACTACCGGCTGGCAAGTGGCCCAAGTGCCGGCCCTGATCCCCTTCGACGAATTCTTCCGGCTGCTGGCCAACAAGCAGTTCCCGGTGGCCACCTTCATCCGCACCCGCGAAGAGCTGGACTACCTGCAAGAGCCCGATATCTTCCACGAGATCTTCGGCCACTGCCCGCTGCTGACCAACCCGGATTTTGCCCACTTCACCCACCTCTATGGCCAACTGGGCCTGGCGGCCAGCAAGGAAGACCGCGTCTTCCTGGCACGCCTCTACTGGTTCACCGTGGAGTTCGGCCTGGTCAAGACCGAAGATGGCCTGCGCATCTACGGCGGCGGTATCCTCTCATCCCCGGGTGAGACCCTGTATTCCATGGATTCCGACAAGCCCGAGCGCCAAGCCTTCAGCGTGGTGGATGCCTTGCGTACCCCTTACCGCATCGACATCATGCAGCCTGTCTACTATGTGCTGGATGCCGTACACCAGTTGTTCGACATCGCCCAGATGGACATCATGGCCAAGGTAGAGGAAGCCAGGGCCCTTGGCCTCTTTGCCCCTAAATTTCCACCAAAAGAAAAAAAAGCCAGTTAAGGAGAGACAAGTGAACGCACTTGCCCAACAAAAATGCGAAGCCTGCCAGGTAGGCGCCCCCAAGGTCAGCGATGAAGAACTGGCGGAACTGATCCGCGAGATCCCCGACTGGGTGCCTGTGGCCCGTGACGGCGTGCTGCAACTGGAAAGGGTTTATAAATTCAAGAACTTCAAGCTGGCCTGGGCCTTCGCCAACAAGGTGGCAGAGCTGGCAGAAGAAGAATTCCACCACCCTGGCATACTGCTGGAATGGGGCAAGGTCACAGTCACCTGGTGGACCCATGCCATCGGCGGCCTGCACCGCAACGACTTCATCATGGCGGCCAAGACCGACCAACTGCTCTGATCTGAGCCCCTGGAAAATGCCGCGCCTAGCGCGGCATTTTCTTTATTCCCCATGGCGTTATATGATCGCGCTCTCAACAAAAGGCCTTTGTGAGCGCCATGCGTCTGGAGATCTTCTGTGAGGACAGGCCCGGTATAGCCCGGGAAGTTCTCGATATCCTTGCCGAAAAACATATCGACCTGAGGGGCATCGAAGTCGACCCCGTCGGTAAGATGTACCTGCACCTGCCCGATCTGAGTTTCGAGGAACTCAAAACCCTGTTGCCGGCCATCCGCCGCATCAAGGGGGTCCAGGACGTGCGTACCACCGCCTTCATGCCCACAGAGCGGGATCATTTCGAGCTGGCCACCTTGCTGGAAACCTTGCCGGATCCGGTGATCTCCATCGACGACAAGGGCCGCATCCTCATCATCAACCCCGCCGCCGCCAGGCTGCTCAAGGGCAGGGTGGAGGAGCTGCAGGGGCAACTGCTGGCCAACTGGCTGTCCGGCTTCAACCTGCACCGCTGGCTGGAAGACGAAGAGCCGGCCCCTGTCACCATGCTGGTGAAGCTGGGCGGCCAGCGGCTCTTGACCGACTTCCTGCCGATCTGGGTCTGTGACGAGCAGGAACGCCAGACGTTGGCCGGCGCCGTTGTCACCGCCAAGACGCCGCACCGCCTCAACTCCCAGCTCAACCAGGCCCAGGAATCCACGGCTTCCCTGGACGCCATACTGGCCCAGTCGTCGGTGATGAAGCGCCTTATTCGCCAGGCCAAGAAACTGGCCCAACTGGACGCGCCGCTGCTGGTGCAGGGGGAGACGGGCACCGGCAAGGAACTGCTGGCCAGGGCCTGCCACGACAGCTCATTGCGCCGGCAAAAGCCCTTCCTGGCGCTGAACTGCGCCTCCTTGCCCGATTCGGTGGCCGAGACCGAGCTGTTCGGTTATGGCCCCAACGCCTTCTCCGGGGCCCCGGCCAGCGGCAAACGCGGCGTCTTCGAGGTGGCGGATGGCGGCACCGTCTTCCTGGACGAAGTGGGGGATCTGGCCCCGGCCATCCAGGTGAAACTGCTGCGCCTCTTGCAGGACGGCAGTTTTCGCCGGGTCGGTGACGAGGCCGAGCGCAAGGTCAATGTGCGCATCATCTGCTCCACCCAGCGGGATCTGGCAGCCCTGTGCCGGGACGGCCAGTTCCGCCAGGATCTCTACTACCGCCTCAACGTGCTGAGCCTGACCTTGCCGCCGCTGCGCGAGCGCCGCGACGACATACTGCCCCTGGCCGCCCACTTCCTGGAACGTCACTGTGCCGCCCTTGGCCGCGAGCCGGTGGCGCTGAGCCAGGCCACCCAGAACCTGCTGCTCAACTACCCCTGGCCGGGCAACGTGCGCCAGCTGGAGAACTGCCTGCTGCGGGCCGTGTCCCTGCTGGACGGCGGCCAGATAGAGCCAAAGCACCTGGAGCTGCCCAGCCAGACCCCGTCGGTCAGCCTGGGGGATGCGGCCCTGGACGGTACCCTGGACGAGGTGATGAAGCGCTTCGAGAAGAGCCTGCTGGAAAGGCTCTATCCCGCTTATCCTTCCTCGCGGCAGCTGGCCAAGAAGCTGGGGGTGTCCCACACCGCCGTCGCCAACAAGTTGCGCGACTACGGCATCAACAAGAAGAAATGAAAAGGGCCGCATCGCGGCCCTTCGCTTTTAAAGCCCCAGCTCGGAGAGGCCGGGATGATCGTCCGGGCGCCGCCCCTGTGACCAGCGGAACTTACGCTCGTGCTCAAGGATGGGCAGGTCGTTGATGCAGGCGAAGCGGTTGACCATCAGCCCCTTGTCGTCGAATTCCCAGTTCTCGTTGCCGTAGGAGCGATACCAGTTGCCCGAATCGTCGTGCCATTCGTAGGCATAACGCACGGCGATGCGGTTGCCGTCATAGGCCCACAACTCCTTGATAAGCCGATACTCCAGCTCCTTGGCCCACTTGCGCTCCAAGAAGGCCTGGGCCTCCTCGCGGCCATGGATGAATTCGCTCCTGTTGCGCCAGTTGGTGTCCAGGCTGTAGGCCTGGGCCACTTTGGCCGGGTTTCGGCTGTTCCAGCCGTCCTCGGCGAGGCGCACCTTTTCCCTGGCGGACTCGAGGGTGAAAGGGGGCAGGGGGTGGCGTACTTCGGTCATGCTCTCTCCTAAAGCCCTTGGCTGGCAAGCAGGGCGGCAGCGGCGCGTTGTGCGTCCACGGCGACGCTGGCCCGGTTTGAGACCAGGGCGTTGGTGATGGCGCCATCGATGAGCAGCAGCAGTTGGCTGGCCAGCGCATCGGGATCAAAGGCGCCCAGGGTTTGGCAGCGCAGCCTGAGGCAGTGGCGCAGCTTTTCCTTGTGCAGTTTGGCGACTTGCCGGACCGGGTCGTCCGGGCTCGACACCTCCCCTGCGGTATTGATAAAGGCGCAGCCGTTGAAGTCGTCGCTGGCGAACCAGCCTTGCAGCACCTCGAAGGCTCCCAGCAGTTGGGCCCTGGGGCCATCGAAGCGCTCCAGTCCTCCTTCGAACCAGGCCATCCAGCGCTCATCGCGACGCTTTAGCGCCGCGGTCACCAGTTGGTCCTTGGTGCCGAAGTGCTTGTAGAGGGTCTTTCTCGACACCCCGGACGCCTTGACTATGGCGTCCATGCCGGTGGCACAGATCCCGCCCTGGTAGATGAGCTGTTCTGTGCAATCGAGGAGCCGGTCGAGGGGCTCGGCCTGTGTCGTGCTGTTCATGGCTACAGGGTAGAACGATCGTTCTCTCTTGTTCAAGGCTTTTTGTCGACGGTGAAAAAGTCTCCTGTATTGCCAAGTTGCCGCCTTGTCACCCTTGGCGGGCCCTTGGCGGCTGAGGTTGGCGCTTTGTAAGCATAAGTTGCCACTTTTTGCTTTCCGTACACGTCAAGGGCGGCCCTTAACCTTGGCGCCGGGGCGCGTTATACCAAGGCTGTACAGTTGCACCACCAAACAGATAAGAGAGGAAGCACCCATGTCAGCCGATACCAGCTTCAACCCCCTGGGTACCGACGGTTTCGAATTCGTCGAATATACCGCCGCCGACGCCGAGGGCATCCAGAACCTGAAAGGTCTGTTCGAGTCCCTGGGCTTTGCCGAAGTGGCCAAGCACAAGCACAAGGACGCCTGGTTGTTCCGCCAGGGCGGCATCAACTTCATCGTCAACGGCCAGCCCCACAGCCACGCCCTGGAGTTCGCCAAGAAGCACGGTCCTTCCGTCTGCGCCATGGCCTTCCGCGTCGAAGACGCCAAGCACGCCATCGAGCATGCCGTGGCCAACGGTGCCAAGCCCTTCCAGAACGAAGTCGGCCCCATGGAGCTGAACATCCCCGCCGTCTACGGCATCGGTGAGTCCCTGCTGTACTTCGTCGACATGTATGGCGAGAAGGACATCTACACCATCGACTTCGATTTCTACCCCGATTTCAAAGAGCGCATGGCCCGCAACAACGCCGGCCTCTACGAGGTGGACCACCTGACCCACAACGTGCGCCGCGGCAACATGGCGGTCTGGGCCGACTTCTACGAGCGCATCGGCAACTTCCGCGAGATCCGCTACTTCGACATCGAAGGCAAGCTGACCGGCCTGGTCTCCAAGGCCATGACGGCCCCCTGCGGCAAGATCCGTATTCCGATCAACGAATCCTCAGACGACAAGTCCCAGATCGAGGAATTCATCAAGGAATACAACGGCGAAGGTATCCAGCACATCGCCCTGACCACCGACAACATCTACAAGACCGTCTCTGATCTGCGTGCCCGTGGCACCAAGTTCATGTCCACCCCGGACACCTACTACGAGAAGGTCAACGAGCGCGTCGTCGGCCACAGCGAAGATCTGGCCAAACTGCACGAGCTCAACATCCTCATCGACGGCGCCCCCGAGAAGGACGGCATCTTGCTGCAGATCTTCACCGACACCGTCATAGGCCCCGTCTTCTTCGAGATCATCCAGCGCAAGGGCAACCAGGGTTTCGGCGAAGGCAACTTCAAGGCCCTGTTCGAGTCCATCGAGGAAGATCAGATCCGCCGCGGGGTGCTGAGCGATGCGTAAGTGGGCCAGCATTCCTCATCGTGAAGGGGTGCACTCCCGCCAGGCGCACGCCGACCTGCCCGAAGAGGGCCTGTACGAGCGGGAGATGGGCAAGGAGGGCTTCTTCGGCCCCACCGCCCACCTGCACCACAAGCACGCCCCCACCGCCTGGACCAACTGGGAAGGGCCGCTGCGCCCACGCCTCTTTGACCTCAACGAGGTCAAAGGGGAGGGCAACAGCCCCTGGAGCGCCGAGATGGTGCTCCATAACCCCCATTGCCGCTATCGCATCTGGCGCCCCAGCAGCGCCATGGAGCGCCTGGCCCGCAACGCCGACGGCGACGATCTGCTGTTCGTCCACGACGGCGAGGCCGAGTTCTATTGCGACTTCGGGCACCTGACGTTGCGGGACGGGGATTACGTGATGATCCCCCGTGGCACCATGTGGCGCATCGAGCCCAAGGGCGAGATGTACCTGCTGCTGATCGAGGCCACCAACGGCTCCTACCAGCTGCCCGACAAGGGCATGTTGGGGCCCCAGGCCATCTTCGATCCGGCCGTGCTCGACATCCCCAAGATGGACGACGCCTTCCGCGCCCAGCAGACCGAAGACAGCTGGCAGGTCGAGGTCAAGCGCCACAACCAGGTGAGCGTCATCACCTATCCCTTCAACCCCCTGGATGCAGTGGGTTGGCACGGGGACCTGACGGTGCTGCGCCTCAACTGGCGGGATATCCGGCCGCTGATGAGCCACCGTTACCACCTGCCGCCCAGCGCCCACACCACTTTCGTGGCGCCGCGGTTCGTGATCTGCACCTTCGTGCCGAGGCCCATCGAATCGGACCCCGGCGCCCTCAAGGTGCCCTTCTACCACAACAACGACGACTACGACGAAGTGCTCTTCTACCATGCCGGTGACTTCTTCAGCCGCGACAACATCGAACGCGGCATGATGACGTTCCATCCGGCTGGCTTTACCCATGGGCCGCACCCCAAGGCCTTCAAGGCCGGCCTGGAGTATAAGAAGAAGTTCACCGACGAAGTGGCAGTGATGCTGGACACCCGTGACGCCCTGGAAGTGGGCGACGCGGCCGCCGTCACCGAGAACACCGCCTACGTCAACAGCTGGAAGAGCCCGGAGTAAGGATGAAATTAGCAACATTGAAAGACGGCAGCCGTGACGGCTGCCTGGTGGTGGTAAGCCGTGACCTGACCAAAGCCGTCAAGGTCCCTGCCATCGCCAAGACATTGCAGGCGGCCCTCGACGACTGGTCTGTCGCCAAGCCCAAGCTCGAAGAGGTCTACCAGGCCCTGAACGCCGGCAGCGTCGAAGGCGCCGTCGCCTTCGATGAGGCCCAGTGCGAATCGCCGCTGCCCCGCGCCTACCAGTGGGCCGACGGCTCCGCCTACGTCAACCACGTCGAGCTGGTGCGCAAGGCCCGTAACGCAGAGATGCCTGAAACATTCTGGACCGATCCTTTGATGTACCAGGGCGGTTCCGACAGCTTCATCGGCCCCCGTGACGTCATCCCCATGGGGTCCGAGGACTGGGGTATCGACTTCGAATCCGAGGTGGCCGTCATCACCGGCGACGTCCCCATGGGCGTCAGCGTCGAAGAGGCCGCCAAGGAAATCCGCCTCTTCATGCTGGTCAATGACGTCTCCCTGCGCGGCCTCATTCCCGGCGAGCTGGCCAAGGGCTTCGGCTTCTTCCAGTCCAAGCCCTCCAGCGCCTTCTCGCCGGTGGCCATCACCCCGGACGAACTGGGCGACAAGTGGCAGGACGGCAAGGTCCACCTGCCCCTCATCACCCACCTCAACGGCCAGCTGTTCGGCAAGCCGGACTGCGGTGTCGACATGACCTTCAACTTCCCGACCCTGGTGGCCCACGCCGCCAAGACCCGGCCGCTCGGCGCCGGCGCCATCATCGGCTCCGGCACCATCTCCAACTACGACAGGTCCAAGGGTTCTTCCTGCCTGGCCGAAGTGCGGATGCTGGAAACCATCGAACATGGGGCGCCCAAGACGTCCTTCATGAAATTCGGTGACCGGGTACGGATTGAAATGCTGGACGACAATGGCGACAGCCTCTTTGGCGCCATCGACCAGCAGGTGGTCAAGCACGGATGAAGCTGCACGGCTATTGGCGCTCATCCGCAGCCTACCGGGTGCGGATCGCCCTGGCCCTGAAGGGCATCGACTACCAGCAGGTGCCGGTGCACCTGGTCAAGGACGGCGGCCAGCAGCACAGCGCCGGCTATCGCGCCTTGAACCCGGCCGAGCTGGTGCCCTGCCTGGAAAACGAAGGCCTGGCTTTGGGCCAGTCCCTGGCCATCCTCGAATACCTCGAGGAAACCCAGGGTGGCCCGGCGTTGCTGCCGGCCGAACCAGGCCCCCGGGCCCTGGTGCGGGCCTTCTGCCAGGATATCGCCTGCGACATCCACCCCCTCGACAACCTGCGGGTGCTGCAGTACCTCAAGGGCGAGATGGGGGTGAGCGATGAGCAGAAGGATAGCTGGTACCGCCACTGGATAGCGGTGGGCTTTGCCGCCCTGGAGCAGCGCTTGGCGAAGACGGCGGGCCAGTACTGCTTCGGCGATACCCTGACCCTGGCCGACTGCTGCCTGGTGCCCCAGGTCTACAACGCCAGGCGCTTCAACCTGGATCTGGGCCCCTATCCGACCCTGGTGGCGGTGGCCGAGCGGTTGGAGGCCCTGCCTGCCTTCATAGCGGCGGCGCCGGAAAACCAGCCGGACGCCCAGTAAAGTCCTTATAAAACGCCGGCTTAATGCCGGCGTTTTTCTTCCCTTCCCCCGCCTGACTGCTAACCTCAAATCGACACCTGATTTTGAGGCGGACCATGGCGGCATCACCTTTATCCCTGCGTTCCCGGCTTTTCCTTGGGGCCCTGGTGGCCCTGCTGGTGCTGACGGTACCGGCCCTGGTCGGCAATATCCGGCACCGGAGCGACCGCAGCCCAGAGCAGATGGTGGAAAGGCTGGTGCTGACCCTGGACACCGCCAAGGAGGTGGCGGATCACACCGCCAGGGTGCTGGAACTCAATGGCGGCGGCAGCACCGACTTCCGCTGGGCCCTGGTGCGCCAGAATGTCCAGAGCCAGCCCATGGTGTTTGGCTCCACCATCTCCTACCTGCCGGAGCATGCCCCGGATCCCAAGGTGCCCACCCCCTATGCCTACCGCTCCGGCCAGAAGATCCAGACCCTGGATCTGGTGGATTCCTACGACTACACCCACGGCTATCCCTGGTTCTCCGAGCCGCTGCGGCTGCGCCAGCCGGTGTGGAGCCCGCCTTATTTCGACGAGGGCGGCGGCAATGTCTGGATGATCACCTATTCGGTCCCCTTCTTCGACGGCGAGACGGCCCTGGGGGTGGTGACTGTGGATGTCACCATCGACTCCCTGGTGGCGGCGGCCGGTGGTGAAGGGGTGCTGCTGACGGGCCCAGATGGCCGCCACCTCAACAACTCTCCGCTGTCCGACAGCACTCCGGCCCTGCCGCTGGGGGATACTGGCCTCAAGCTGCACCTGGCCCCGGCCAGGATCAGCTTCAACTGGCCTTTGTTGCTGACCCTGGCCAGCGCCCTGGTGCTGGGGGCAGTGGGGCTCTGGGTGTGGATCAGCTTCCAGACCCGGCCTGTGTTCCGCCTCGGCAGGGCCTTCAAGGGGCTGCAACTGGGGCTGGCCACCGAGGCCCTGCGGGAAGAAGGCACCCCTGAGCTGGACGCCATCACCCAGGTCTTCAACAAGCTGCGCCGAGGCAGCGGCCTGTCCGAGCAGGGGGAACTGGAACAGGCCCTTTTAGCCAACCTGCCGGGGGTGGCATTGCGCCGGGGCCCAGAAGGCCAGGTGCTGGCCATCAACGAGAAATGCGGCCGCCTGCTGGGCTACAACGCCAAGGATGTGCTGGCCAGCCATTACCTGGACGGCAGCCGCGGCGCCGTCGACGAGGACCAGCAACTGCTGGCCGCGGCGCTCGGGCAGCAACAGGGCTACGAGCTACGCTACCGGCTGCGCCACCCCAGCGGCCGCCTGCTCTGGGTGGAGGAGCGGGGCATGCCGGTGCTGGGCCCTGAAGGCCAGTGGCTGGGCTTTGACTGCCTGTTGCTGGATATCACGGCCCGCCAGGAAGATCACCTGCGGCTGGCCAGGCGCGAGCAGCTGCTGGACAACCTGTTCCGGGCGGTGCCGACGGGCCTACTGACCCTGGACGGCCGCGGCAAGGTGCTGGCCACCAATCCAGCCTTGTCGGGCCTCCTTGGCTGCGAAGAACCGGATCTCCAGGGCGCCAACTTCATCAGCCTGCTGGCGCCGGAAGAGCGCGGCGCCATGCAGGGCCAGCTGCAGGCCCTGATGGAAAACCAGGCCAGCCTGGCCTGGGAGGGGGAGCTGATCGGCCACAGTGGCCCCAGCCGCTGGGTGCAGGTGGCGGGCCGGCGCATCGATCGGGAGCTGGCGATACTGGTGGTGACCGATCTCGACGAGCGGCGGGCCATGGAGAAGGCCGTAGGGGAGGCCCGCGAGGCGGCCGACGAGGCGTCCAAGGCCAAGAGCGATTTCCTGGCCAACATGAGCCACGAGATCCGCACCCCCATGAATGCCATCCTCGGCTTCACCCAGCTGGCCATGGAGCAGGGCCAGGGTGGCGAATACCTGGCCAAGATTGACCAGGCCGCCCAGACCTTGCTGCGCATCATCAACGACATCCTGGATTTTTCCAAGATAGAGGCGGGCAAGCTGGACATAGAGCAGGTACCTTTCCGCCTCGACGGTAGCCTGCAGCAGCTGCGGGATCTCTTTGCCGACAAGGCCCGCGACAAGGGCGTGGAGATCATCTTCAACGTCGCCCCCGAATGCCCCACCCATCTCAAGGGCGACCCGCTGCGCCTGGGGCAGATCCTCATCAACCTGGTGGGCAACGCTCTCAAGTTCACCGACAGGGGAGAAGTGGTGGTGGGGGTGAATCCGAGCCAGCAGGCCGGTGCTCAGCGGCTGCTGTTCAGTGTCCGCGACACCGGCATCGGCATGACGCAGGAGCAGGTGGCCAAGCTGTTTTCCGCCTTTTCCCAGGCCGACAGCTCCACTACCCGCCGTTTCGGCGGCACTGGCCTGGGCCTTGCCATCAGCCAGCGGCTTTGCCAACTGATGGGTGGGGAGCTGGAGGTGCGTTCCGAGGCCGGCAAGGGCTCGGTGTTCAGTTTCAGCCTGCCTCTGGAGGTGCTGGATCAGGAGCGCATCGGCGCCGAGGTGGAATCCCTCAAGGGCAAGCGAGCCCTGGTGGTGGACGACAACGACACCCACCTGGCGGTGCTTGAGCGCCAGTTGGAGGCCTTCGGTTTGACGGTGCGCAGCGTCGACAGCGGCGAGAAGGCCCTGGCGGCCCTGGCGGAGACGCTGCCGGATCTGCTGCTGCTGGACTGGCAGATGCCGAAGATGGACGGCCTGGAGCTGCTGGCCCTGCTGAAGGAAAGGCAGCTGGAGCCCAAGGTCACCATCATGGTGTCCGCCTTCAATGACGACAAGCTCAATGGCCAGGCCCTGGCCCTGGGAGCCAGGGAAGTGCTGCTCAAGCCGGTCAGCCCCTCCACCTTGCATGACAGCCTGGCGGCAGCCTTCGGCGCCGGCAACGGCCGCCCCGTGCTGCGCAACCAGAGCGCCAGGACCACCCGTTATCCCGACCTGCGCGGCCAGCGCATCCTGCTGGTGGATGACAACGATCTCAACAGGGAAGTGGCGGAGCGCTTCCTGCGCCGCAGCCAGGCCGAAGTGGTGGTGGCCAAGGACGGCCAGGACGCCCTGGACAAGCTGGGCGCCAAGGCCGTGGATCTGGTGCTGATGGACTGCCAGATGCCGCTGATGGACGGCTTCGAAGCCACCAGGCGCATCCGTCAGGAGCCCAGGTGGCAGGACTTGCCGGTGATCGCCATGACCGCCAACGCCATGGAGGGGGACCGCCAACGTTGCCTGGATGCCGGTATGAACGATCATGTGGCCAAGCCCCTGGACGTGCAGCTGATGTTCGAGGTGATAGGGCACTGGCTGGGCAGGCCCCTGGAGCTGGCCGCAGAAAATGGGCTGGCACAGGGCGACTGGCCAGATGCCGAAGGCCTGGACGTGGCCCAGGGCCTGCAACGGGTGCTGGGGGACGAAGAGCTGTACAGACGCATACTGGTGCGTTTTGCCGAGCAGGCCGAAGGGCTGCTGGCGCCGGCCGATCAGCAAGAGCAGGCTCGTAACCTCCATACCCTCAAGGGGCTGCTGGGCAACCTGGGGGCCGAAACTCTGATGGGCCGCGCCGCCGAGCAGGAAACCTTGCTCAAGGCCGGCGACGACAGCCAGCTCGGCGCCTTCGCCGATGCCGTGCGGGCCCTGGTGGCGGCCATAGAGGCCTGGCGGCCCAAGGAGCAGGAGGTAGCCGGCGCCAAGCTGGACACGGCCACCCTGGCAAGGCTGGCGTGCTGGCGCGAGCCCATAGCCCAGGCCGATGCCGCCGTGCTGGATGAGCTCTCGGCCCTGCTCAAGGAACAACCGGCCCTGGCCGGTAGCCTGGCACCGATGAAGAAGGCGCTGGAGGCCTTTGATTTCGATAAGGCCATGGCCCTGCTGGACGGCCTGGAGGAGCAAGCATGAACCCCGCGACACTGTTGCTGGTGGACGACGTACCCGAAAACATCCACGTGTTGCGCGAGGCCCTCAAGGACAGTTACCAGATCAAGGTGGCGACCAGTGGCGAGAAGGCCCTGGCCTTGGCCAGGACAATGCCGAGGCCGGATCTGATCCTGCTGGACGTGATGATGCCGGGCATGGACGGCTGGACCGTCTGCAAGAAACTCAAGGCCGATCCCATGACGGCGCCGGTGCCGGTGATCTTCGTTACCGCCATGGGGGAAGTGTCGGACGAGTCCAAAGGCTTTGCGGTCGGCGCCGTGGACTACATCACCAAGCCCATCAGCCCGGCCATAGTGCGGGCCAGGGTCGCCACCCACCTGCGCCTCTACCAGCAGGAAAGGGCCCTGGAGGCCCTGGTACAGAAGCGCACCGAAGAGCTGGAGGCGACGAGGGAAGCGGTGATCATGCGCCTGGGAAGGGCCGCCGAATACAAGGACAACGAGACCGGCATGCATGTGCGGCGCATGAGCCATTACGCCTATGAGCTGGCCCTGGCCCTGGGGCTGCCCGAGGACTGGGCCAAGGTGCTGCGCACCGCTGCCCCCATGCATGACGTGGGCAAGATAGGGATCCCCGACGCCGTGCTGAAAAAGCCGGCCCAGCTCGATGAAGGCGAGTGGCAGGTGATGCGCCAGCATCCGGCCATAGGGGCCGAGATCCTGGCCAACGACGACTCGCCGCTTATGACCATGGCCAGCCGCATCGCCCTCTGCCACCACGAGAAATTCGACGGTAGCGGTTACCCCAGGGGTTTGAAGGGGGAGGAGATCCCCCTCGAAGGCCGTATCATCGCCGTGGCCGACGTCTTCGACGCCCTGACTTCAAGGCGGCCATATAAGGAGGCCTGGTCCATCGAGGATACGGTGGCTTTCCTCGATAAGGAGTCCGGCCACCATTTCGACCCCAAGGTGGTCAAGGCCTTCGCCCAGGTGCTGCCCAAAGTGCCGGCGATCCGCCAGGCCTTCTCCGATGCTGATGCGGCAGCAAGCAGCAAGGCCGATCCACAGGCGCCTCAGTCGAAGGCGTAGCAGTCCATGGCCAGCACCCCGTTGCTGACGCTCTGATGCAGCAGTCTCGCCTTGCCGCCAGCCCCCTGGGCCACCAGCAGCGGCAGGAAGTGCTCGGCGGTGGGGTGGTTCTCGAGAGCCCCCGGCGCCTTTTGCCAGGCCAGCAGCGCCTCGCTGTCTCCCGCCTCCAGTTTCGCCTCTATCCAGCGTTGGAAGGCCAGCACCCAGGCCGGCGCCGGGCTGCCGTCCGGCTGCAGGGCCCGCAGGTTATGGGTCAGGTTGCCTGAGGCAAGGATCATCACCTCTTCGGCGCGAAGCGCCGCCAGCTTTTCCCCCAGCGCCACCAGGGCCTGGTTGGGCCAGGTGACCGGCAGCGACAGGCTGAGCACCGGAATGTCGGCGCCTGGGTACATCAGCGACAAAGGCACCCAGGCGCCGTGGTCCAGGCCGCGCTCCACCAGGGTGGCGCCCAGCTCGTCGGCCAGCCGGGCCGCCAGCTCGGGGGCACCGGGGGCGGGGTAGCGGCACTGGTAGAGGGCCGGGGGGAAGCCGTAGAAATCGTGGATGGTTTCCGGCCCTTGGCTGGAACTGACCGCCAGCTCCCGGGTGGCCCAGTGGGCCGAGACCACCACTATCGCCTTGGGCTGATAACGCTCGCCCAGTTCCTTCAGGAAATCATGGGCCGGCCCCGGGGTCAGGGCCAGCATGGGGGAGCCGTGGGAGATGAAGAGGCTGGGTTGCATGCGGTTCTCTCCTCAATGAGGCATGAAAGGAAGCCGCGCCCCTTGGGGCGCAGCCTTGTGCCTTAAGCGAAGCGCTTGCTGAGGACGGCGGCGCCGCCACCCAGGCCTGCCTGCACCAGCAGTACCAGGGTCCAGAAGGCAGGGAATTCCCAGCCGCCGCCGTTGTTGGAGAAGACCCAACCGTTGCCGGCGTGGACCGACAGGGCGCCCAGCAGCACCGGTACCAGGGCCAGGCTCACCCAGCGGGTGTAGACGCCGAGGATCAGGGCCAGGCCGCCGCCCAGCTCCGCCGCTATGGTCAGGTAGGCCAGGAAACCGGGGAAGCCGAGGGATTCGAAGTAGCCCACTGTGCCCGGTACTGTGAAGACGAAGATCTTCAGCAGGGCGTGGGACAGGGTCATGACGCCCAGGGACAGGCGCAGCAGGGTAGTGGCGTAGGCTTGCATGATGTGTTCCTCAAAGTTGGATGCTTGACGTCCTTCACTCTAGCCTCCAACTGATTGGGGATAATCATGCCCATTGGAACAACATTGGTTCCTATTTGGAGATAATATCTTTCTCCCAGTAGGGCGGGTTGCCCCAGCTCTCGGCCAGGAAGTCCAGGAAGAGGCTGACCTTGGCCGGCAGGTGGCGCCGGGCCGGGTAGATGCCGTAGACGCCGAGGCGCCTGTCCAGCTGCCCCGCCAGCAAGACCCGTAGGCGGCCGCTGTGGATGCTGTCTTCCACCAGGAAGCTGGGCTGGAAGGCGATGCCCAGGCCCGCCTCCGCGACATGGGTCAGCACCTCGCCGTTGTTGCTCTCCAGGGGGCCGTCCACGGTCAGGGTCCTGTCGCCGAGCTGCCAATGGGTGCTGCCGCCACTGCCGCGGTACTTGAGGCACTGGTGCCCGGCCAGGTCGTCGACGCTCTGGGGCTCGCCTTTGGCGGCGATATAGGCGGGGGCGGCGCAAAGCAGCATGCGGCATTGGGTCAGCTGCCGTGCCACCAGGCTGGAGTCGGGCAGGGTGCCGATGCGGATGGCCAGATCGTAACCTTCTTCCAGCAAGTCCACCCGCCTGTCGTTGAGATCCAGCCGCACCTCCAGCTCAGGGTGCTGGGCCATGAAGCGCGCCACCAACGGCGAGAGGTGGCGGGTGCCGAAGGACATGGGGCCATTGATGCGAAGGCGGCCCCGCACCTGGTCCAGGCCCTGGCCCAGCTCGGCCTCTGCCTCGCCTATGGATTGCAAAATGCCCTGGGCCCGGGCCAGGTAGTGTTCGCCTGCTTCTGTGAGGTGCAGCCGGCGGGTGGTGCGCTGCAAGAGCCGCACCTTGAGGTGCTCTTCGAGCTGCAACACCAGCTTGGAAAGCTGGGTGCGGGAGATGTCCAGCTGCTCGGCGGCGCGGGTATAGCTGCCGCATTCGGCCACCTTGACGAAGGCTTCCATGGCCGAGAGCAGGTTCATGAGGCGCCCTGCGGCTTGGCCTCGAAGGGCGGTGGCGGGGCGGCCAGAAAGTCGGGCGGGGCCACCAGCTCGAATTCCTCGCCGAAGGCTTTGAAGCGCAGGGCGTAGGCGTGGAGGCAGGTACGCTGGTAAGGGCTGCCGCCGTAGAGCTCGTCGCCGAGGATGGGGGCGCCCAGGCTCTTCATGGCCACCCGCAGCTGGTGGGTCTTGCCGGTCTGGGGCCAGAGCCGGTAGAGGCGCAGCCCGTCCCCCAGGCTCTCGCTGTCGAAACGGGTGACGGCGGGGTTCTGGGCGCTGCGCAGCAGCCGCCAGGCGCCGCGCCTGGCCTTGGCCATATCGCCTTTGATAAGGCCTTGTTTCTTTGAAGGCTTTTTATCGCTAAGGGCCAAGTAACATTTCTGCACCTGGTGCTGTTCGAAGGCCTGGCCGAGGAGGGCGGCGGCTGCGGCATCTCGGGCGAAGAGGATGAGGCCGGTGGTGACCTTGTCCAGGCGGTGTACCGGCCAGAGCTTGCAGCACAAGGCCTCTTCCACGGCCACGAAAAAGCCCGGGCCCTCTTCGGCGTGAAAGCTCATGGGGGCGCATTTGTTGACCACCACGAAACGGGGGTGGTCCAGCAGCAGTTCAAACAAAGGCCAGCTCCTCGAGTTGGTGGAAAAGGGCGAAGTCCTTGAGGGCCTTGTTAAAGCTGCCTTCCAAGGCGCTGCCGGGCTTTTGCAGCCAGTGCAGGGCCTTGACTTGCAGCTGGCCCTGGCCGCGGTCGGCCTTGAGATCCACCACCCCCTTAAAGCTGTCGCCGAAGAGGATCGGCAGGCAGAAGTAGCCGAAGCGGCGCTTGGGGGCCGGCAGGTAGCATTCCAGCTGGTAGTCAAAACCGAACAGCCGGTTCAGGCGCTTGCGCTGCAGCACCAGGGGGTCGAAGGGGGAAAGCAGCCGGACCTTGCGTGGCGGCGCCTTGGGCTCATGGTGCTGATCTTCTGCCAGCAGCAACTCGCCACTGCGTTCGATGAGCTCGCCGCTCTTAAGCATGGCCGCCACCGCCATTTTCACCAAGGGGCCGTCGCCCTTGCGCAGGTAAGCCATTTCCTCGGCCTTGCCTAGGCCCTGGCAGCGCAGGAAGCCGCGCACCAGGTAGCGGCCGTGCTCCAGATCACTGGCCCTGGTGGTCTGAATATGGCTTGGCAGCACGCGCTCGGGCAGATCGAAGACCTTCTGGAAACCCTCGCGGCGGGTCACCATCAGCTCCCCTTCGTGGAAAAGCTGCTCCAGGGCCTTTTTTTCGTCCGACCATTGCCACCAGCCGCCCTTGGCCCTGACGAAATCCGAGGCCTTGAGGGGGCCCTCGGCACGGATCCTATCCAGCACGAAACGGCACAGCTTGGCGTTCTTCTCGAACCAGTGGCGCTGGCCTTCACGGATGCGATCCATGCGCACCCTGGCATGGGGAAAGGCGTCCATGGGCAGGAAGGCGGCGGCGTGGGACCAGTATTCGAAGATCGCGCGGCTCGCCTCGGCCTTGTCCAGCAGTGGCTCGCGATAGCGGGGCAGGCGGTTGTAAAGCTGGTGATGGTGGGCGCGGCTGATCACCTGGATGGCGTCCAGCTGCAGGGCGCCGAGGTGGCGGATTAGGCCGGGCAGATCCTGCTGCCAGGGGCTGAAAAGGTGCTGGCGTTCCAGCACCAGGGCGCGGGCAAAGTCCATAGAAGCCGTCAAGTCAGATCAATGGCGCCAGCTTACCACAGCCTAAAACCAGCGTCTGACCCTGGCTTTGTAGTCCAGGTAGGCCTGGCCAAAGCGCTCTTCCAGGTGCCGCTCTTCGCGGCGTATGGCCAGCCACCAGAGGCTATAGAGCACGGCCGGCAAAAGCAGCAGGGAAAAGAGGCTCTGCAGCCAGAGCGCCAGCCCCAGGTAAACGAGGCTCAGGCCCAGGTACATGGGGTTGCGTGAGAAGCGGTAAGGCCCCTTGGTGACCAGGGCGTTGGCGTCCTTGGTGGGGATGACGGGGGTCTTGGCGGCCCTGAAGGTCAGCAGGGCCCAGGTGATGACCACCAGGCCCGCCGCCACCAGCAGCCAGACCAGGGGCCGCAAGGGCGCCGGGTAGAGCTGGTCCAATCCCAGGCCGAGCAGGAACCCCAGCACGAACAGCAACGGGGGAGGGAAGCGAATACCGGGACCGGCCATGGTGGGCTCCTTGTGGTTATGGGGTTACTTGTCGCTCCAGACCGCCAGCAGGTTGCCGTCGGGGTCGGCGAAATGGAAACGGCGGCCACCGGGGAAGCTGAAGATGGGGGCTATGATACGCCCGCCCTCGGCCTGCACCTGCTGTAGCTTGCGCTCCAGCTCGGGGTGGTAGATCACCACCAGGGGCCGGCCGGCGGGGATGAAGTTGTCTTGGCGGGCAAAGCCCCCCTTCAGCCTGCCATCATCGAAGCTTGTGTAGTCCGGGCCGTAGTCGGTGAATTCCCACTGGAAGACCTTCTCGTAAAAGGCTTTGATTTTCTTAAGGTCCTGGGCGGGAAATTCGATATAGTCGATGTGGTTTCTCATGGTGGGAACATCCGTTTTCGGTTTTGCATGGAGCATAGTATGAAAGGGATCTTGAGTCACTTCCCGACCTTGGCCATAGGCTTTGGGTTGGCGGCTCTCCCTTCCGTCAAAGCCGCTGCCGTAGCGGCACCTTCAAGACCTGTGACAGTGTTTTTCCTCCATTTCAACACCTGACGAATTGAACCGCACCGGGGCGTCGCTGTCCCTGGCATGAAGAAGTTTGTTACACACATGATAAGGACATCACTCATGAAAGGGATCTTTAGCCATCTCGTAGCCCTGTTGCTGGGCGCCGCCCTGGCCTCGCTTTGGTTCGCCGGACCCGGCGGCCAGCGGCCCAGGCAGGCCGCTGTGATCAGCCAGCCAGGACCCGCCGCTGAGCCGGTGATGAATGCGCCATCTTTTGCGGTTGCCGCTAATCCAAAGGCCGAGGCTAAGAACAACCAGCCTGACAAGGGGCAGGCCGATAAGGTGAAGACGCAGCTCTCGGCGCAACTCGCCGCCCAATTGGCCGCCATGGGGGTGGATGCCGGTGCCATGCCTCCGGCGCTGCCCCATTACAACGATCTGGCGGTTTTTCATAAGGACTTCAAAAGCTTTGCCGATAAGCGGATCGTAGATGAAGCAAGCCAGGCCAACGAAAAAGCGATCTGGGACAGCGTAGCGGCCCTGCAGCAAAAAGTGGATGTGGATATCCAGGATCTTGCCTGCCAGGGCGACCAGAAATGCCTGTTCAGCCTGCGCATTGCCGACGGGGACGATAGCGGCAAGGTGGACCAGTTGCTGATGAACAGCCTGGCCCGGAAGGTCGGGTATGGCTGGTTCACGGCCACCGACTACACGACGCGTCCAAAAAGCGGTGAGCCCTTGATCATGGTGATCCAGAGGGTAAAGAGGGAACAGGTGCAGTCCAAGGAAGCTGGCCGTTAGGGCCGGCTCCCACCCAAGCTAGGTACGGCTCGCTTCCAGCAGGTGCCGCCCTTGGACTATGCCCCGCACTTTGAGGCCCGGGCAAAGCCCCACCAGTTCGGCCTTCATGCCCGGTTGCAGCCGAGGCAGGCCAAGGGCCAGGCGGGGATTGACCCCGGCCATGGCCAGGGCGGCCGGCAGGGCTATACCCATGTCCACCAGCCTGCGCACCCCCTCTATCATGGTCAGGTTCGAGCCGCCCAGGGTGCCGTCAGGGCCGACGCAGTGGCCGTCTTTCACCTTTATGGTCTTGCCGGCGAACTCGAAAGCGGTGAGGGCAGGGGCGCCGCTGGCGGGGGTGGCGTCGGTGACCAGAAACAGCTTTTCCCCCAGCAGCCTGTGGGCCAGGCGCAGGTTGGCGGGGCTGACGTGGACGGCGTCGGCGATGATGCCGCAGTGGATGCGCTGGTCCAGGGCAGTGCCGGTAAAGCCCGGGGCGCGGGCGCTGATGGCCGGCATGGCATTGAAGAGGTGGGTGGCCATTGACAGGCCGGCATGGATGGCGGCCAGGCTTTGTGCCTCATCAGCCAGGGTATGGCCCCCCGCCACCTTGATGCCGGCCCCTGTCAGTTTGCTAATGGCTTCTTTCGGGGCCAGCTCCGGTGCCAGTGTCACCAACCTGACCACGTCGGCCGCCTCCAGGATGAGGTTCAAAAGGCTGTCTGAGACAGGGCGGATCAGGCCCTTGTCGTGGATGCCGGCCCTGTCCTTGTTCAACCAGGGCCCTTCCAGGTGCAGGCCCAACAAGCCCTGGCCCTTGTAGTCGCGGGCAGCCTTGATGGCGGCGGCGACCTTGGCGTCGTCGTCTGTAATGAGGGTGGCCAGGAAGCCGGTGGTGCCCTGGGCCAGGTTGCCCTCGTTGAGGTTTTCCAGGCAGCGGGGACTGGGGTCGTCGTTGAACAGCAGGCCATAGCCGCCGTTTTGCTGCAGATCCACGAAGCCCGGCGCCAGGGTCAGCTCCGAGCAGTCCAGCCAGGGCCTGGGCGGCACCTGATGGTAGGGCAGACGCGCCTCTATAAGGCCATCGCGGATCACCAGGTGGCCGGGATTGAGGCCATCCCTGGTCAATAAAGTGGCGCCTGTCAGGCTATATCTGCAATGGGCCATGGCTCTATTGTTTCACTGCCTTGTTTCATGGATCATAAGGGTAATTATCACGTAAAAAGTATCAGAGGACTCGCTATGAGCAATGCGGGCGACACCCGTCCCAGCAACTTTATCCGCCAAATCATCGATGCGGATCTGCAAAGCGGCAAACATCATAGCGTTCACACCCGTTTCCCGCCCGAGCCCAACGGTTACCTGCACATTGGCCATGCCAAGTCCATCTGCCTGAACTTCGGCCTGGCCGAGGACTACAAGGGCAAATGTAACCTGCGTTTCGACGACACCAACCCGGCCAAGGAAGAGCAGGAGTATGTGGACGCCATCAAGCGCGACGTGCATTGGCTGGGCTTCGAATGGGATGGCGAAGTGCGCCATTCCTCCGATTATTTCGAGCAGCTCCATGACTATGCGGTGGAGCTCATCCAGAAGGGCCTGGCTTACGTCGACGAGCTGAGCCCCGAGCAGATCCGTGAGTACCGCGGCACCCTCAAGGAGCCGGGCAAGAACAGCCCTTACCGCGACCGCAGCGTCGAGGAAAACCTCGAGCTGTTCAAGAAGATGCGTGACGGCGGCTTCAAGGAAGGCGAGGCCTGCCTGCGCGCCAAAATCGACATGGCCTCCAGCTTCATCGTGATGCGCGACCCCGTGCTGTACCGGGTCAAGTTTGCCCACCACCACCAGACCGGTGACAAGTGGTGCATCTACCCCATGTACGACTTCACCCACTGCATCTCGGACGCCATCGAAGAGATCACCCACAGCCTCTGTACCCTGGAGTTCCAGGACAACCGCCGGCTCTACGACTGGGTGCTGGACAACATCTCCATCCCCTGCCATCCCCGCCAGTACGAGTTCTCGCGCCTGAACCTGGAGTACACAGTGACTTCCAAGCGCAAGCTCAACCAACTGGTGGTGGAGAAGCACGTGTCCGGTTGGGATGACCCGCGCATGCCCACCATCGCCGGCCTGCGCCGCCGCGGCTACACCCCGGCCGCCATCCGCGAGTTCTGCCTGCGCATCGGTGTGACCAAGATGGACAACACCGTCGAGATGGCCATGCTCGAGGCCTGCATCCGTGACGACCTCAACGACAACGCCCCCCGCGCCATGGCGGTGCTGGACCCGGTGCGCCTGGTCATCGAGAACTACCCGGAAGGCGAAGTGGAGTGGCTGGACGCCCCCAACCACCCCAGCAAGCCCGAGATGGGTTCCCGCAAGGTGCCCTTCAGCCGCGAGCTGGTGATCGAGGCCGAGGACTTCCGCGAGGAAGCCAACAAGAAGTACAAGCGCCTGGTGCTGGGCAAGGAAGTGCGGCTGCGTAACGCCTACTACGTCAAGGCCGAGCGGGTCGAGAAGGACGAGGCGGGCAACATCACCACCATCTACTGCACCTACGACTCCGACACCCTGGGCAAGGACCCGGCCGACGGCCGCAAGGCCAAGGGCGTGATCCACTGGGTCAGTGCGGATCACGGCGTGCCGGCCGAGGTGCGCCTCTACGACCGTCTCTTCAAGGTGCCGAACCCCGGCGGCGCCGAGGACTTCCTCGGTACCATCAACCCCGAATCCCTGTCCGTGATGCAGGGCCTGGTGGAACCTTCCCTGGCCCAGGCCAAGGCCCAGGCCGGCTACCAGTTCGAGCGCCTCGGCTATTTCTGCCGCGACGCCGACGAGGGTCCCCTGGTGTTCAACCGCACCGTCGGCCTCAGGGATACCTGGGCCAACGGCGGCTCCGAAGACTAAAAGGCAAACGCCGCCGCAAGGCGGCGTTTTCTTGTGATGAGTATCGCGTCCCCCTGCATCGCCTGCTGCGCCCTCAATGACGACCAGGTCTGCGTCGGCTGCTACAGGACCATTATCGAAATCGCCAACTGGACCAGGCTGTCTCCTGCCGAGCGGGCCGAGGCGCTGCGGGCCCTACCTGGGCGCAAGGCGGCCATGCCGGCCTGGGGCGAGCAAGACACCCAGCCCATCACCGGCGACTTGCACCGCGCCGCCAAGGCCGCTTACCGGCAAAAAAACGGCGGCGGTTGAAAGCCAAAGGCCATGGCCTGGGTCTATGGAGGACAACCTTCACCGAGCCAAGCCATGACCGCCTTTCTCATCCGTGCCCAGCAGCTGCTGGACCAGACACGTCGCCTCGACTTCCTCGCCCCTTTGGCCCTGCGCCTCTACCTGGTGCCCATCTTCTGGATGGCCGGCAGCCACAAACTGGCGGATTTCGCCGGTACCGTCGAATGGTTCGGCAATGCTGACTGGGGCCTGGGGTTGCCGCTGCCGGGGCTGATGGCTTTCCTGGCCACCGCCACCGAGCTGGGGGGCAGCGTACTGTTGCTGATAGGCCTCGGGGTTCGCTGGGTCAGTATCCCGCTGATGGTGACCATGCTGGTGGCCATTTTCACGGTGCACTGGCCCAACGGCTGGCAGGCCATCGCCGATCCCGGTGCCCCCTTCGCCAACGCCCAGGTGCTGGCATCAAGCGAGAAGCTGGCCAAGGCCAAGGCGTTGCTGCAGCAATACGGCCACTACGACTGGCTGACCAGCTCAGGGCCCTTGGTCGTCCTCAACAACGGGTTCGAGTTCGCCGCCACTTATCTCATCATACTGCTCAGCCTCTTCTTTACCGGCGCCGGCAAGTACCTGTCCCTGGACCATTGGCTGCGCAGGCGCTTCATGGAGTGATACCCTAAGGCCTTTCTGTTTGACGTCGAGATCCCCATGGATGCCCTGGAGCTGTTGTTAAGCCGCACTTCCGATCCCCAACTCACCGAGCCCGCCCCCAGTGGCGAGGCCTTGGAAACCCTGTTCCAGGCCGCGTTGCGGGTGCCGGACCACGGTGGCCTCAAGCCTTTTCGTTTCGTGCTCATCGAGGGGGAGGGCAGGGGCCGCCTTGGCAAGGTCTGTCAACGGGCCCTGTTGGCCGACCAGCCAGACGCCGACGAGGCGGCCAGGACCAAGGCGCTGCATCTGCTGGAGCGGGCGCCATTGGTGATCGCCGTCATCTCGCGGATCCAGGCGCATCCCAAGGTGCCGGCCTTCGAGCAGCAGCTGACGGCTGGGCTTGCCGTACAGGCCATGCAGATGGCGGCTGTGGCCCAGGGCTTTGGCGGTATCTGGCGCACCGGCAGCTACGCCACCCATGCCCTGGTGCGGCAGGCCCTGGGGGTGGAAGGGGAGGACGAGATAGTGGGCTTTCTCTACCTGGGCACCCCGGTCAAGACCAAGCTCAAGGTGCCAAGACCGGACAGCGCGCCCTTCGTCAGCCGTTTCTGAACAAAAAAAGGTTCGCCGAAGGCCCGCCAGGGCCTTCGTTTCATGCCATCAGCTGCTCGCGGAAGATGAAGAAGACGGCGCCGAGGATGCAGCAACCGGCCCAGAGGTAGTCCCACTTGAAGGGCTCTTTGAGATAGAAGAGGGCGAAGGGCACGAAGATCAGCAAGGTGATGCACTCCTGCACTATTTTGAGCTGGGCGGCGCTGGCCACCTGGTAACCGATGCGGTTGGCCGGCACTTGCAGCAGGTATTCGAACAGGGCTATGCCCCAGCTCAGCAGGGCCGCCACTATCCAGGGCTTGGCCGACAGGCTTTTGAGGTGCCCGTACCAGGCGAAGGTCATGAAGATGTTGGACAGGCTCAAGAGCAGCACTGTGATGGCGAGTGGCGGCATGGACATTCTCCTGGGATGGCGCCGCTATTGTGCCGCCACAATCCCTGCTTTGATTGATGAAATTTTTTCATCTTGACGATGCGGTAGTGAAATTGCCGCTGTAGGGGCCTGCCCCCACAATCGCGCCATCCTTGCCTGGCGTTTTCCCCATGTCCCTTCGCCCCCTGCTGTTGCTGCTTGCCGGCCTGCTGCTGCTCACCGTCAACATCGCCGTGCTCAACACCCTGGTGCCTTTGTGGCTGGCCAGGGACGGCGTCGCCACCTCAGAGATCGGCCTGGTGGGTTCCGGCTATTTCGTCGGCAACCTGGTCGGCACCTTGCTGGCGGGTTCCTTTATCCGCCGCCTGGGCTTTGCCTGGGCTTACCAGTTGGCTTGCCTGTTGTTCCTGCTGGCCCTTGGCGGCTTGGCCCTGGGGCCCTCCCTTGCCGGTTGGCTGGGCTGGCGTTTCCTGGCCGGCGTGGCCTGTGCCTGCATCTGGGTGGTGGTGGAGTCCTGGCTGATGCTGCGTGGCGAGCCCAGGTTAAGGGGTCGGCTGCTGGCCGCCTATATGGTGACCTATTACCTCGGCACCCTGGCCGGCCAGCTGCTGCTGTCGGTCGCCGACACTGCCCTGGTCGCAGTGCTGCCTTGGGTTGAGGCCCTGGTGGGCCTGGCCATGCTGCCGGTGGCTCTGGCCGGCGGCGGGGCCGTGCCTGTCGCTAAAGGGGGGCGGGCCAGCCCTTGGGCGCTGCTGGCCCTGAAACCGGCCCGCATTGGGGTGCTGGGCTGCGTGCTGGCCGGGGTGGTGCTGGGTTGCCTCTACGGCCTGTTGCCGCTCTATCTTGCCCGCCAGCATTTCGACGATGCCGAGGTAGGGATCTGGATGGCGGTGCTGGTGGCCGCCGGGATCCTGGGCCAATGGCCTTTGGGGCGACTGGCCGATCGCCTGGGGCGCCTGCCTGTGCTGCTGGGGCAGATGGCGTTGATGACGGCCAGCGCCTTGTGGCTGGCACTGCTGGGCAAGGGGGCAGGTTTTGCCCCGGCCTTGGCTATCCTGGGGCTGGTGGCCTTCAGCCTCTATCCGGTGGCCATGGCCTGGGCCTGTGAACAGGTGGGTAGCGAGCAGCTGGTGGCCATGAACCAGGGGCTGCTGCTGGCTTACTGTGTTGGCAGCCTGGCTGGGCCTGCCTTTGCTGCCTGGCTGATGGAGGCGATAGGCGATGGCGCCCTCTTTGCCCTTATCGCCGCCCTGAGTCTGCCCGTCGGCCTCTGGTGCTGGTGGCGGGAGCGCAATGCTCTTGCTATTGTGGTGTAACTTTTGACTCATCTGTGCCTATAATGTCTCCAAAGAGATGTGGAGGCCCTGATGCAAGCGCTAGCACAACTGGATCCCAAGGCGGTACTGAGCAAGGCCCTGCTGGCGGCAGGCAAGGAACTGGGCCTGACCCAGGCGGAGGTAGGGCAGGTGGTGGGTCGCAACCGCACTCGGCTGCGGGACGGCCTGGAGCCGGCCAGCAAGGAAGGGGAGCTGGCACTGCTGTTGATCCGCCTGCACCGCAGCCTCTTTGCCCTGACCGGCGGTGAGCCGGCCGACATCCGCCACTTCATGAATACCCACAATCACCTCAGCCAAGGGGTGCCCAAGGATCAGGCCCAGACTGTGCAGGGCCTGGTGCGGCTGGTCAACCTGCTGGACGGCCTGAGGGGCAAGATCTGATGCAGCCCATACAGGGCCTGGCCTGGCGCCTGGTGGAGTCCCAGGAGCAGGTGGCCACTTCCCACCTGGTGGACAGCCTGGCCGAGCAGCAGCTGCTGGAAGATCTCCTCGATTACGCCAAGCCGCCGCGCCTGCCCGGCACCGAGCACCTTCATTACCTGCTGGCCACCCCCTTTCGCTATCCACCCCTGCCCTGGGGCTCGCGTTTTGGCCGCAGCCATGAGCCCAGCCTCTTCTACGCCGGCAAGTCCATCAATGTCACCCTCACCGAGGGGGCCTATTACCGGCTGGTGTTCTGGCACTCCATGAGCGAACCGCCTCCCAGCCAGCTGCTGCGCACCCAGCATCACCTCTTTGCCTTCCATTACCGCACCGGCAAGGGCGAGAAACTGCAGGACTGGCCTAAGCAGGAACAACTCACCGATCCGGTGAACTATGGTCATTGCCAGGCGCTGGGCAGCCGTTTGCGCGCCGACGGGGTAGAGGCCTTCGAGTACCGCTCGGCCAGGAGTGAGGAAGGGGAGCTCAACGTGGCCCTCTTCACCCCCAAGGCTCTGGTCAGCCAGAGGCCCAAGCGGCTCAGCCGCTGGCTGTGCGAGGTGAGCGGGGCCGGGGTGACCTTCCTGGGCGGCGAGGGCAACGATCTCTACCTCTTCCCCGCCGAGCTGTTCGAAGTGGAAGGCCTGCTGCCCCTGCCGGCCTGAGGCACTTCCCGCCGGTGCTGGCCGGCATTAAAATGCGGCCTCCACCAAGGAGTCGCCATGCCGCGCCGCGCTGCCACCGCCATCATCTTCATCGGTTTCTGCCTGCTGGGGATGGTCTTCATCCTCTGGGGCATACTGCTGCCGAACATGGCGGCGAGCCTGGCCATGGACGAGGTGGTCAGTGGCGCCTTCTTCACCCTGATCTCCGCCGGCTCCTTGCTGGGGGCCTTCCTGGCCGGCAAGTACGTGCAGAAGTTCGATTTCCTGGCCCTGTTTGCCTCCCTTAGTGCGGCTGTCAGCGGCTTGCTGCTGGGGCTGTCCTGGGTGACCCAGTGGGGCTGGTTGCTGGTGGGGGCCTTCTGGGTGGGGTTGGTCAGCGCCGTGCTCTTCACCATAGGCCACACCCTGATCGCCCGGCTGCACCTGGCCAGGCGCTCGGCCATGATGGGGCTGATGGACTTCATGTTCAGCCTCGGCACATTGCTGGCCCCCTTCTATGTTTCGGCTCTTTATCTCTGGCAGCACGACTGGCGCTGGCCGCTGCGGTTGCTGGCCCTGGCCTTGTTGCTGCTGGCCGCCTTCAGCTGGCGTACGGCCCGCCAGGCCAAACAGCTGCCCCCCTTGCCGGGAAGCGCCTCCCGCCAGAGCCTGTCCTACGGCGAGGCGCTGCGCCACAAAGCCTTCCTGCTGCTGGCCCTGGCCGGCTTCGGCTATGGCGCCGTGGAGTTTGGCAACGGCAACTGGTTTGTCAGCTATGCCCAGCAGGGCCGGGGGCTGGAGGGGGACGAGGCCCGTTTCGTCTTCGCTTTTTTCACGGCCGGCATGGTGCTGAGCCGCCTGGGCTTCTCATCGCTGCTGCGCTTTTTCGCGCCGTGGCAGTTGATGCGGCTTTTGGCGGGGATGATGCTGCTGGGGGCCTTGGTCATCAAGCTGGGGGCGGCGTCCGTGGCGCTGTCGACCGGCAACCTGCTGCTGGGCCTGGGGCTGGGAGGCCTGTTCCCGCTGCTGTTGTCGTCGGCCATGGACATGGACAGCGACAAGGGCCCTGTGCTGTCGGGGCTCATCTCCATCGGCGCTTCCCTTGGGGTCCAGGCCGCCTCCTTCGGCACCGGCCTCTGGGCCCATTATGCGCCCCTGGCCACCGCCTTCTGGACACTGCCCCTGGGGGCGTTGTGGCTGGCGGCCTTCGTCTGGCGCTACAGCAGCCAGGTGAGGCCGGCCGAAGGTCAATGAAGGGGCAAGTCGCTCAGCACCACACCGTTGAGGTCGGCGTAGAGCCACTGGCCGGGTTTGATGGTCAGGCCGCCCAGCTCAAGGGAAACTTGGGTTTCTCCCAGGCCGCGCCGCGCCGTCTTAAAGGGCGTGGTGCCCAGGGCCTTGACCCCCAGCGCCAAGGTGGCGAGGGTGCCGGCGTCGCGGATGGCGCCATGGATCACCACCCCGGCCCAGCCGTTGTCCACGGCGCTCTGGGCGATGAGGTCTCCCATCAAGGCCTGGCGCAAGGAGCCGCCGCCGTCCACCACCAGCACCTTGCCCTGACCCTGGCCTGCCAGCAGTTCCTTGACCCTGGAGTTGTCCTCGAAGCAGCTCACCGTCACCACCTGGCCGAAGAAGCAGGCCTTGCCGCCGAGATCCCGCAAGGGCAGATCCAGCAGCGCCAGCTTGTCGCCGTGGCTGTCGCAAAGGTCGGGTAACAGGTCCAGCATCTGGCCTCCTCATCATTTCTGTGGGATGGTTAGCACAACTCATAAGACCAGTTAAAAGCCCCATGTTCAACCTGCCTTATATCCAACCCCTGTTCCGGCCCCCCTCGGAATGGCGCTCCCTCATCCTCCAGGTCACCAACGGCTGCAGCTACAACCAGTGCACCTTCTGCGACATGTACACGGCGCCCCAGAAACGCTTCAGGGCCCGAAAACTTGAGGAGATCGAAGCGGAGATCCGGGCTGTGGCCGGCAGCGGCGTGGCGGTGCAGCGGGTGTTCCTGGCCGACGGCGACGCCATGACGCTGCCGGTTCATCGCCTGCAGGCCATCTGCGAGCTGATCGGCAAGCACCTGCCCGGCGTCAGGCGCATCAGCAGCTACTGCCTGCCGCGCAACCTCAAGAACAAGAGTGTCGATGAACTCAAGATGCTGCGGGCGCTTGGCCTCGATCTGGTCTATGTGGGCTGCGAGAGCGGTGACGACGAGGTGCTGGCCGGCATCAACAAGGGGGAGACCTTCGAGAGCTCCAAGGCGGCCTTGTTGAAGCTGGGGGAGGCGGGCATCAAGCGCTCCGTGATGATCCTGAACGGCATGGGCGGCGCCGAGCGCTCCCGCCAGCACGCCCTCCAGTCCGCTCGGCTGATGAACGCCACCCAGCCCGAATACCTGTCCACCCTGGTGGTGTCCTTCCCCTTGGGCATGGACAGGGTCCTGGCCGGATTTGGCGGCGCCTTCACGCCGCTGGCGGTGCCGGATCTCATCGACGAGCAGGCCTGGCTGCTGGGCGAGCTGGGCCTGGAACAGACGATTTTCCGCTCCGACCACGCTTCCAACTACCTGGTGCTCAAGGGCACCCTGGGCCGGGACAAGGCGGCGCTGCTGGCGCAGATCGAAAGGGCGCGAGAAGGCCTGGTGCCGCTCAGGGCGGAGTGGCAGCGGGGCCTCTGAGCTTGCCAGGAGTTGGGGCCTGGTCTTTCCTTGAAAGACAGTGGCACTCAAGGGAATGGGCCCATGAAAACCTTCATCCTGATCTGTTGCCTGCTCTGCCAAGCGGCCCTGGCCGAGGTGCAGCTGGCCAACCAATACCATCAAGGGGTCGACCTCTCCCAATACTGGGTCAGCGAAAAGCTGGACGGGATCCGGGGTGTCTGGACGGGCCGGAAGCTGCTGAGCAAGGCCGGCAAGCCATTGACGGCACCGGCCTGGTTCACCCAGGCCCTGCCGCCTGTGCCGCTGGATGGGGAGCTTTGGACGGGGCGCAGCGCCTTTGCCGAGGTGGCGGCCATAGTCCTTGACGACGAACCCGACGACAACGCCTGGCACAAGGTCCATTACCTGATCTTCGACATGCCAGGCGAGCCTGGTCCCTTCGACGAACGGCTCAAGGCCATGAACAAGCTCATCCCCGCCCAAAAGCTGCCCTGGCTCGAGGTCATCACCCAGTTCAAGGTCAAGGACCAGGCCGACCTCATGGCCAGGCTTGAGGCGGTACTGGCCAAGGGCGGCGAGGGCCTGATGCTTCACAAGGGCAGCGCCGCCTACCATGGCGGCCGGGACGACGATCTGCTCAAACTCAAGCCCTACCAGGACATGGAAGGGACGGTCATCGCCGTGCTGCCTGGCAAGGGCAAGTACCAGGGGATGATGGGCTCACTGGTGCTGAAACTGGACAACGGTGTGGAGTTTCGCCTCGGCACCGGCTTCAGTGATGCCGAGCGGCGCCAGCCACCGGCCCCGGGGACCAGGGTGACCTTCCAATACAACGGCCTGACCCAAAGCGGCAAGCCGCGCTTCGCCCGTTTCCTGAGGGTAAGGCCAACGGGGAGCTGAAACAGAACCGGCGCCTGATGGCGCCGGAAACAGGGTAAGGGCAGGCCCTTAGATAGGAGTGACGTTTTCCGCCTGGGGACCTTTCTGGCCCTGGGTTACCACCATGGTCACCTGCTGGCCTTCGGCCAGGGTGCGGCGGCCATTGCCGTTGATGGCGCTGAAGTGGACGAAAACGTCCTTGCCGCCTTCCTGCTCAATGAACCCGAAACCTTTCTCGTCATTGAACCACTTGACGGTGCCTTTCACTTGATTTGACATGACTTTTTTCCAAATTTGATGCCGGCCTGCCGGCTGAAGCTTTTCCCCGGCCCTCTTGGGCTGGAGCGAGCCCGGTCCCTGCACTGCTTGGCGTTCCGGGCTCAGGAGCCATCATCCTAAGATCTGGCCACAAAGTAAACTGTTGTCAGGGTTGTCACAGGTCCAACCTTTTAGCTGGCTGGACCATCTTTGCCAAGCTTAAGGGGTAGACTAGCGCCAGTCTCGCCAGAGGTTTTAACTTAAGACCATGTTTTTAAAAGACTATCACCAGGATAAGCCGGAAGGTTTCGCTTTCACCCGGGCCCAGGCCAGCCTGTTCGCCAAAGGGGTGGCGTCCGACTTCAACCCCATCCACGACGAAGACGCCAAGCGCTTCTGCGTGCCGGGCGATCTGCTGTTCGCCATGCTGGTCAGCAAGGTTGGGCTGCACCAGAAGATGCGCTGCAACTTCAGCGGCATGGTGGGCAGCGAGGTCACGCTGCACCTGGAATGTGGCCAAGACCATGCCCTTATCAAGGACGCGGCCGGCAAGGAATACCTGGACATGGCTTACAGCGGCGAGTTGAGCCGGGACGAAGCGCTCATCGAGCATTTGATCCGCCGCTACGTCTATTTCTCCGGCCAGAACTTCCCGCCGATCCTGCTGCCGCTGATGAAGGACAAGGGCGTGATGCTCAACCCCGCCCGCCCGCTGGTGATGTACCAGAACATGGCGATTGACCTCAAACGGGTGGATCTCAAGGCCCCGGATATCGTCTTCACCGGCGCCACCCTGGATGTGGAAGGCAAACGTGGCAATGCCCTGCTGCGCTTCGACTTCGTCGAGGACGGCGAGGTGGTGGGCAGCGGCGAGAAGCTGATGGTGCTGTCCGGCCTGGTGCCCTATGAGCAGGCCGAGATGGACAAGATGGTGGCCTTCTACTTCGAACGAAAGGCCGCCTTCGCCGCCTGAAGAAAACCCCGCCGTGGCGGGGTTTTTATTTCAGCTGCCTGAATGGCATTTTAGCTGGGATTGTGCCAGACACTGAGCCTTGGCTTTACCCTCACTTTGACTGTCGATGCAGAAGTCCAACCGAACCTGTTGTGAGGCGGCCTGCGCCTTGCCCTCTTTACTCGGTATCCAGTGCCATCCCTTAATCAACTGGGCGGCAGGTTTCTCCAGTCCGCGACTGGGGATAGCGTCCACCAGCTGAACCTTGTCCGTGTTACCGTCTTTGTCGATGTTAACGTTAAAAAGTGCGCAACCACGAATGCCGGCTTTTGCCAGCGGTAGAGGATAAGTGGGTTCAGTCTGTTCACTGCGCACCCAGGGGGCTGGGGTTTGTGGATAGCTGACCTGTACCTTTCCAAAAAGTTGCACCGAGGTCAGCATGGAGAGCAAAAGCATCATAAATACATTTCCTTATGTTTAGATGATCTTACCTTACCCACCCCCTCCGATGGGAGTCAAGCGAGCGCTGGGGCGTCGTAATCTTCGGGCTCGTCGGAGTAGACGCAGACGTTGTAGCTGGCCACCAGGCCGTCAGGGCTCAGGCACTGGGCCTCGAAGAAGGCGCCAATGTCGCGGCGCTGGCAATGGGCCTCGAAGCTGACCATGTCTGCCCAGATCTCATTGAAAACCAGTGGCTTGCTGCTGCCTTCGGCGAAGGGGCTGGGGATCTGGCGGGTCAGGCGGTATTGCAGGCAGCCGTCCTCGCGCAGGGTGTCGGCCTCCAGGGCCTGCAATACCCGGAACAGCTCCTTGTCCTTGCCCGGCTTGGGCTCGAAACTGGCGATGCAATAAACCTTCTTGGACATCTTATGACTCCTTGGATGCGAGGCCGCCATCATGGCAACAGCGGCCGGGGCGCACAGTGACAGCTCCGCAACAGGCGTTGACACTGTTCATTTCAATGAAAAAGGCGGCCAGGGCCGCCTTTTTCAGGACAGTATGATGTAGTCGCTTTGCTGGATGATGCCGCCGTGGGGGCCTTCCAGCAATTGCACGTAACGGCCACCGGCCTGATCGACGGGGACGCAGTCATCCAGGTCCAGCAGGGCGTCGGTGTGGGGCTTGTCCCAGTGGCTGGCCAGCTGCTGCTTGCCCTTGGCCTTGGCTTCGACCTTGTCCTTGGCCACCACCAGCAGGTAGTGGTGGGCCTCTCCGAACTGGCCGTCCTCGTAGCCGCCGAGGTTGATGAAATAGAGCCGGGGTTCGCCTGGGGCCGGGGCCTGGTCGCTGAGGCGCACCTGAAACTCGTCTATGCCGTCCACCGCCAGCCAGGAATCGATGTGCAGGCCCTTGGCGGCGCCAAACCACTGTTGGCGCAGCTGCTCGAAACAACCTTCGAACTCGTCCGCCACGGCGAAGACGACGTCATGGACTTCTATCTTGGCCCTGGGGTGGCGGCCCCCCAACATCACCACGTAAAGCATTGAGACCTCTCCTTGAATGCACCGGCATGGTAATGCAGCCAAGGCCCTTTGTCAGCCTGCCAGCAGGCACTGGGGCAAGGGGTTTTCGGCCTTGAGCTCTTCGGTGATTTCCGCCATGGCCTGGCGTAGCCAGCGGTGGGCCGGATTCCGCTCGTTGCGCTCATGCCATATTAGCGACACCGGCTTGGTGGGCAGCTCCACCGGTGGCTTGGTGACCCAGAGCTCGCCGCAGGTGCTGTATTCGAAGATGGCGGAGAAGGGCAGGGTGGCGATGAGGTTGGTTTCCTTGAGCAGCTTGGGCACGGCCGAGAAGTGGTTGGTGGTCATGGCCACCCGACGGCACAGATCCTGGTCGCTGAGGATGCAGTCCACCACCCCCTGGGTGTCGCCGGACAGGGACACCATCAAATGGTCGGCCTGGGCATAGTCCGCGAGGGACAGCGGCTTTTGCGCCAGGGGATGGTGGTTGCCCATGGCGCAGGCGAAGTAGGAGTCGAACAGGTGCAGGTGCTTGAGCTGGGGGGCCATGTTGGGGCCGGCCTGGGCCACCACGAAATCCACCTCGGCGTTGAGCAGGCTGCTCTCCACCGTGGCCATGGTGAAAGGCACCGCCACTATGTCCACCCCAGGGGCTTCTCTTTCCACCCGGCCACGCAGCCGGCTCCAGTAGATGTCCACGATCAAGTCAGAGACCCCCAGCCGGAAGGCCTGGCGGGTGTTCTGGGGATCGAAGGGCTGGGGATCGACGGCGTCCCGCAGTTGCTGGAGGTTGGCCCGCACCTGCTGCCAGAGACTGGTGGCGAAGGGGGTAGGGCTGACGCCGCGCCCGTCCTTGATAAAGACGGGGTCGCCGAAGGTGGCCCGCATCCGCGACAAGGCGTTGGATACCGCCGGTTGGGTCATGGCCAGCTGGCCGGCGGCCCGGGAGACGGAGCCTTCGCGCATGATGGCGTCGAAGATCACCAGGAGGTTGAGGTCCAGCTTCATATCATCACCAAATCCAATGAGTGCTATTCAATTTATAAATTAGACGTTATGGGATCTCGCCGCAAGAATATGTGACCTAAATCACCCTTTCTGCCAGGAGTCCCCCATGAGAGCCCTCATGCCCTTTGCCCTTACCCTGTTGGTGTTGGCCGGTTGCTCCCCCCAGGCCCAGACCCAGGGCGGCGCTCCCCAGGCCCCCGCCGTGTCGGTGGCCCAGGTGCTCAAGACCCCCATCAACGAATGGGACCAGTTCACCGGCCGCCTGGAGGCGCCGCAGCAGGTGCAGATCCGCCCCCGTGTCTCCGGTTACATCGACAAGGTGGCCTTCACCGAGGGCAGCCTGGTGAGCAAGGGCGATCTGCTGTTCCAAATCGACCCCAGGCCCTTTGCCGCCGAGGTCAAACGCCTCGACGCCGAGCTGCTGCGCGCCCGCGCCCAGGCCCACCAGGCCGAGAGCGAAGCCAAGCGCGGACGCCAACTGGGGCCCAAGGTGATGAGTGTCGAGCAGGCCGATGCCCGCCAGACAGCGGCCATGGCCGCCGAGGCCCAGGTCAAGGCCACAGAGGCGGCCCTGGACGCGGCCAAGCTCAACCTGGAATACACCCAAGTGCGGGCCCCCGTGGCCGGCCGGGTGTCCAGGGCCCTCATCACAGAGGGCAACCTGGTCAGCAGTGGTGACAGCCTGCTCACCACCCTGGTGTCTACCGACAAGGTCTACGCCTACTTCGACGCCGACGAGCAGCTCTTCCTCCACTACAACGAGCTGGCCCGCCAGGGCCGGCGCCAGGGCACCCGTGACGACAGCCAGGTGGTGCTGATGGGCCTGGCCGGCCAGCAGGGCTTCCCCTACCAGGGCCACATCGACTTCGTGGACAACCAGGTGAACCCCGACACCGGCACCATCCGCGCGCGCGCCCTCTTCGACAACACCGACGGCCTGCTGACCCCCGGCATGTTCGCCCGTCTCAAACTGGCCGCCAGCAACAGCCACCCGGCGCTGCTGATCCAGGACAAGGCGGTGGGGACCGATCTGGGCCGCAAGTTCGTGCTGGTGGTGGACGGCAAGCAGCAGGTGCAGTACAGGCCCGTGACCCTGGGCCGCCGCCTGGAAGGGGGCCTGCGCATCGTTCAGCAGGGCCTGGAAGCCGGTGACCAGATCGTCGTCGACGGCCTGCAGCGGGTGCGCCCCGGCATGACAGTCCAAAGCGAGGCCGTGGACATGGCCAGCCCTGACCTGGTCCAGCAATTGGCGCAAAGGGCCGCCCTGACGGCAGCGCCCGGCAGCAGCGCCCAAAAAGCGCTGGCCAACCGTTAAGGAGACGTGAGTGAATTTTTCCCAGTTCTTCATCCGGCGGCCGATCTTCGCCGCCGTCTTGTCGCTGATGCTGCTGATCGCAGGCCTCTTGGCCGTGTTCAAGCTGCCCATCAGCGAATACCCCGAAGTGGTGCCGCCCACTGTGGTGGTCACCGCCAACTACCCCGGCGCCAACCCCAAGGTGATCGGGGAGACGGTGGCCACGCCTCTGGAGCAGGCCATTAACGGCGTGGAAGGCATGCTCTACATGTCTTCCCAGTCCACCGCCGACGGCCGCATGACCCTGACCGTCACCTTCGCCCTGGGCACGGATCTCGACGACGCCCAGGTGGCGGTGCAGAACCGGGTGGCCCGGGCCCTGCCGCGCCTGCCGGAAGAGGTTCAGCGCCTGGGGGTGGTGTCGGAGAAGTCATCGCCCGACCTCACCATGGTGGTGCACCTCACCTCGCCCAACAACCGCTATGACATGCTCTACCTGTCCAACTATGCGCTGCTGAACGTCAAGGATCAGCTGGCCCGCATCGACGGGGTAGGGGACGTCAAGCTGTTCGGCGCCGGCGACTACGCCATGCGCGTCTGGTTGGATCCGGACAAGATAGCGGCCCGCGGCCTCACCGCCGATGATGTGGTGGGTGCCATCCGCGCCCAGAACCGCCAGGTGGCCGCCGGCTCCCTGGGGGCGCCGCCCAACGCCAGCGCCTCCGACTTCCAGCTGCTGATCAACGTCAAGGGCCGCCTCACCACCGAGGAGGAGTTCGGCAACATCGTTGTCCATGTCGGCAAGGACGGGGAGATCACCCGGATACGCGACATAGGCCGGGTCGAACTGGGGGCCGATTTCTACGCCCTGCGCTCCCTGCTGGACAACAAGCAGGCCGTGGCCCTGCCCATCTTCCAGCGCCCCGGCTCCAATGCCATCGCCATCTCCGACGCCGTGCGCGCCAAGATGGCCGAGCTCAAGAAGACCTTCCCGGAAGGGGTGGACTACGACATCGTCTACGACCCCACCGTCTTCGTGCGGGGCTCCATCGAGGCGGTGGCCCACACCTTGCTCGAAGCCATAGCCCTGGTGGTGCTGGTGGTGGTGCTCTTCCTGCAGACCTGGCGCGCCTCCATCATTCCGCTGGTGGCCGTGCCCGTGTCCCTGGTGGGCACCTTCGCGGTGATGCACATCTTCGGCTTCTCGCTGAACGCCCTGAGCCTCTTCGGCATGGTGCTGGCCATCGGCATAGTGGTGGACGACGCCATAGTGGTGGTGGAGAACGTCGAGCGTAACATCGCCCTCGGCAAGGCGCCCTTCGAGGCGACCCAGCAGGCCATGCGCGAGGTGACGGGTCCCATCATCGCCACCGCCCTGGTGCTGGCGGCCGTGTTCATCCCCACCGCCTTCATCTCCGGGCTGACCGGCCAGTTCTATCGCCAGTTCGCCCTGACCATCGCCATCTCCACCTTCATCTCGGCCTTCAACTCCCTGACCTTGAGCCCGGCCCTGGCGGCTATCCTGCTCAAGCCCCACGGCGCGCCCAAGGACAGGCTGACCCGCATCATCGACGGCCTCTTCGGCTGGCTGTTCAGGCCCTTCAACCGCTTCTTCAACAGGGCCTCTGGCGGCTACGTGTTCGGGGTCACCAAGCTGGTGCGCGGCAGCGCCATCACCCTGCTGATCTACGGCGGCCTGCTGGCCCTGACCGGCGTCAGCTTCAACAAGGTGCCCACCGGCTTCGTGCCCAGCCAGGACAAGCAGTACCTGGTGGCCTTCGCCCAGTTGCCGGACGCCGCCACCCTGGACCGCACCGAGGCGGTGATCCGCCAGATGAGCGACATCGCCATGAAGCACCCCGGCGTGGCCCACGCCGTGGCCTTCCCGGGCCTGTCCATCAACGGCTTCACCAACAGCCCTAACAGCGGCATCCTGTTCACGCCCTTGAAACCCTTTGACGAGCGCACCGATCCCAGCCTGTCGGCCGGGGCCATCGCCGCCCAGCTCAACGCCGAGTTCGCCAAGATCAAAGGGGCCTATATCGCCATATTCCCGCCGCCGCCGGTGATGGGCCTTGGCACCATAGGGGGCTTCAGGTTGCAAATCGAGGACAAGGGCAGCCTGGGTTTCGAGGACCTCTACAAGACCACCCAGGGCATAGTGCAGAAGGCCTGGCAGACCCCGGAACTGGCCGGCGTCTTCTCCAGCTTCCAGGTGAGCGTGCCGCAGCTGGACGTGGATGTGGACCGTGAGAAGGCCATGACCCATGGCGTGTCGCTGCCCAGCATCTTCGACACCTTGCAGATCTACCTGGGATCCCTGTACGTGAACGACTTCAACCGCTTCGGCCGCACCTTCCAGGTCAATGCCCAAGCGGCCCCGCAGTTCCGTCAGGATCCACAAACCATCCGCCAGCTCAAGGTGCGCAATGACAAAGGGGAGATGGTGCCGCTCGGCTCCTTCGTGACCCTGACCCAGAGCGCCGGTCCGGACCGGGTGATGCACTACAACGGCTACCCCACCGCCGAGATCAACGGCGGCCCGGCTCCCGGCTACAGCTCCGGCCAGGCCCAGGCGGCCATCACCAAGCTTTTGAACGAGAACCTGCCCAACGGCATGAGCTTCGAATGGACAGAGCTCACCTATCAGCAGATCCTGGCCGGCAACACCAGCTACCTGGTGTTCCCCCTGGTGATCCTCCTGGTGTTTCTGGTGCTGGCCGCCCTCTATGAGAGCTGGTCGCTGCCGCTGGCCATCATCCTCATCGTGCCCATGACGCTGCTGAGCGCCATGCTGGGGGTCATGATCCAGGGCGGGGACAACAACATCTTCACCCAGATAGGGCTGATAGTGCTGGTGGGACTGGCCTGTAAGAACGCCATCCTGATCGTGGAGTTCGCCAAGGAGCAGGAAGAGCACCACGACAAGGGCATAGTGGAGGCGGTGCTAGAAGCCTGTCGCCTACGCCTGAGGCCTATCCTGATGACCTCGGTGGCCTTCATCATGGGGGTAGTGCCCCTGGTCACCTCCACCGGCGCAGGCGCCGAAATGCGCCGGGCCATGGGGGTGGCGGTGTTCTCCGGCATGATAGGGGTCACCTTCTTCGGCCTGCTGCTCACCCCGGTCTTCTACGTGGTGATCCGCAAGCTGGTGGCGCGCCGCCGTGCCAAGACTACGTCTTGAGCCTGGCACTAGCCAATAATATGCCGGCCCCAAGGGGCCGGCTTTTTTATGGGCCTGACAGCGGCAAGCAAGGTGCCTGGCCCTTGGGATCAGATGCTGTCGATGATGTCACCGACCTTGTTGGGATCTATGGTGAACTCGGGCCGGCGCTGCGTTTTGGCCTGCTCCTCCTCGATGAGCCAGAAGGGTTGGCGTTTGAAGCCGATGTGGTAGGCCACGGCCTCCAGCACCACCTGGTGTTCGCCGATGCGCAATATGGAAAAGCTGCGTTCCATGCCGAGGATGCGTCCCTTTGGGGCTTCGCTCAGGCAACGGTTGATCAGCCTGAGCTTTTCCTGGTTTTCCTCTTCGCTGGGTATGGACTGGGGGTCCACTGTGCCCACCACTATGCGCTTGACGTAGCTCACTTCGGACAGGTCGAAGGTGTTGACCGTACTGTTACCGGGGATCACCGGAACCTCCTTTATCCACGCTGTTTAAGGCCTAGCCCCCTTGGGGGGTGGTGGCCGGCACAGGGGCTATGGTCTGTTGCAGTATGTCCATCACCCTGGACAGCCCTTCAGGGGTCCCTGTCTGCTTGGCCGTGACCCGCACCGCATACTTGGCCGAGTTGTCGCTGGCGCGCTGGGACTGGCTGCTGGAGGAGATGGAACCACTGACCTTGACGCTGACCTTGAAGGGGCCGATGCTGCCACCCCCGGAGGCCGAGAAGGCGGCTGCCCTGTCGGACTTGTTGGACTCGGAATAGGACGACTTGACCTCCATGTTGAAAGAGACATCCACGTTGTCTACCTGCAGGGTCGGCACGGAGATGATGGAAATGAAGGGCACGCTGAGGTTGTAGTCGGTCTTGACTATTTCGACCGAGCCGTCGGCTTTGCTTATCTGTTCCGGTTTGGAAAAGGCAAAGTCCACCATGCGGACCTTCTTATTGTCGTCAAAACCCACTTGGGAGATGAAGTCCGAGGTGGCCTTGGCCAACATGATCTGGGAATTGCAGGCCGCGCTGAGGGGGCCGCCGATCAGGTTGTCCATGGGCAAGCCTTGGAACTGATCCGACATTTTCACTAATTCATCACTCATTGTCTTTCTCCTACTGTCGTCAAGTTAGAAGAGCTTAAGAAGGTGACTGTTGAGTTTGATGTAACCTTCCGGTGGTTCTCCGCTTTCAAAGGTGATCTTCACCTTGGCGTTTCGGTTTTTACTGCCTCCGAAAAGGGAGCCACTGAACAGCTCAGTGGCCATGAGTCTTTTCCTGGCGCGCCCCCGCAGGCTGTTGCTGCTGGTGGTGTCCAGCAGGTTGTTCTTGGGGACCGCCTGCTCTTTGGCGGCCACCTCTTCCACTTTGCCCACCATCTCCAGCGAGACGTCGAAGTCGACGGTCATCTCCTTGATCTTGATGGGGTTGATCTGCAGAAGTGACAGCAGGGGCACCTCTACCACCCTGTCCTTGGCCAAGTTGCCTTCGCCCTCGTCCACCAGGTGCAGCCCCTGTTGGGGAACCCGCACCCGCACTACCTCGGGGTTGCCATCGCCGTCGAAGTACTGGCTGATATTGAGCAGGTTCTGCTTTTCTATCTCGTCCTGGGCGTTGGCAACGGAGGTCATGATGGCCTCCACCAGATCCTGTAATGTCATGACGCCTTCCTGTCAGTCTTTATTGATTGGCCTGGCCTCCCCGACTTCCAGCGGGGCTATGCAGAGGTGCAGTATGTCGAACAGCCTGGACAGGCCCTCAGGGGTGCCCATCTGCTTGGCCTGCAGGGAAACCTGGTAGGTGCTGGTGCTGTCGGTCTTATGGCGGGTGACGGCCCCCACTATGGTGGATTTCTGGCGGGGCTTGAGGCTGTCCTTTAACGGCAGTTGGCTGCCGTCCTGCTCTGGAAGCTCGCTGCTCAAGGCCGCCTTGACCTCCATGGTGAAGTCGATGTTGGCGCTCTCCACCTGCAGGGTGGGTACGCTGACCAGGGCGATGAAAGGCACGCTTACCTTGTAGTCCTGGAGCACCTGGCTCACTGAACCGTCGGGTTCTTCTCTGGTCAGGGGGCGCTGGAAGGTGAAGTCCAGCATGCGGATACGGCGGTTCTCGTCGAGCCCAACCGATTCGATGTAGTCGCGCATGGAGGCGGCCAGCATGGCCTGGCCATCGCAGATGGCCGAGAGGGGAGCGCCTATCAGCTGCTCCATCGGTAGCCCTTGGAATTGATCCTTCATAACAGCTCCTTGTCGCTGTTCCTTTACCCTTGCCATCCCTGCGGAACCCGAGGCAGACGAAGTATAGGAGAGCATGGCGCTTTGTCACGCCGGGAGGGAAAAGCACAGGGAACGCCGGGACAGGCCCGCTTTGGGCTAGAGTTAGGGGGATGTTGCTGTAGGGTTGTAGTCCGATGAAAATGTCCGCCGAAGCGCTGGAGTGGTCCAGCGCACCGCCCCTTGATGCCTCTCTCCCTTACGTTTTTACCAACGGTTTGCTATTCAACGGACTGAACAGCCAATGCGGTCACTGTGGTAGCCGGATCCCGCCGCCCGCCATGCGCGGGCAGTTGCACCGGCTGGCCGACGACCGCTGCCTGATGGTCGCCAAGGGGTATTGTGAGGCCTGCCGCAGCCTGACCTGCTTCAACTTCGTCATTGAAAGCAGCGACCCGCCGAAGATCCACAACCTGGAGATGGCGCCGGCCGCCCAGCGGCTGTCCTAGTCCTTCAGGCGGGCGGCCAGCAGGCCCTGGAGCAGGGCCTCGTCTTCGATGGGGGCGGGGTCGATAAGCTCGATACGGCTGTCGCCCTCGACTCCCAGCTCGGTGATGGCGAGAGCCCCGTCCACGGCGTTGAAGGCCATCATGCCCTTCTCGGTCATCAGCACCGCCTTGAGGCGTAGCACATCGAAGGCGCTCAAGAGGAACCACAGCTCCCGAAAGTCAAAACAGACACCGGGGGCGAAGAGGAAGCCCAGGCTGTGCATGCCGTCCTGGTGCTGCTGGCGGCGAACGAAAAGCTCGCCCTCCGGCACTTCGAGGTTGGCCGGCAGCACGGCCGGCTGGGCTGGCGCCTCGGCCTTGACCAGTTTCTGCCGCACCGGCCTGGCATTGCCCTCAAGGGCGGCCGGGGGCACCTGCCCCTGGGTCAGCCAGAGACGGTCTGCGGTGAGCCCCAGTTCGTCGGCCAGGGCATAGGCCTGCTCCTGGGTGGGGCAGCCGGGGAGGTCTGTCTTGTTGAAGACCAATACGTCGGCCAGGGCCAGCTGCTGGCGGTAGGTGTCGTTATGGCGGTAGCGGGCATCCAGCAGGGCCTGGGGGTTGACCAGGCAGAGGCTGGCCCCCAGGGCCAGTACCCCCTGATACTGGCTGGCGGCCAGTTGTTCCAGCAAAGTGGCGGGGTGGCCGAGGCCTGTGGGTTCGATGAGCAGCACATCCGGGCGCTGCTCGCGGATGAGCTGGTTCAGGGCCACCTGCATCGGCAGGCCCTGGGCGCAGCAGATGCAGCCCCCCGGCACTTCGCGGATGGCGGCGCCGCTGGCGGAGAGCAGGGCACCGTCTATACCTATTTCCCCGAACTCGTTGACCAGCACCGCCCACTTCTCTGTGGCCGGCTTGCTGGCCAGCAGGTGGCGGATGGTCGTGGTCTTGCCGGTGCCGAGAAAGCCGGTCACCACATGGGTGCGGATGGGGGCCTGGAGTTTCATGCTTTCCACTTCAGCAAGGGGGCCATGCTGCCATCCAGGGCGACCAGCAGGCGGCAATAGACCACCTCGAACTCGTCATCGTTGCCCACCAGGCCAACCTGGATCTCGGTGAAGTTGTCGGCGGCGAAGGGGCCGCCCAGCTCCTGCATCCAATGGGCGCCGGGAAGCACCGCCTCAACGGCACCGCGCTCTTCGAATTCCAAGGTGATATCCACCAGATCTTCCGGTGGCAGCTTGTCGGCGGCCTGGGCCAGGAACAACTCGTAACCCCAGTCGATGGCATCGTCGATGGACATAAACAGCTCCTTGATAACGAGGGGCTATTGTCGCGCAAAACGGGGTTGGGGTGGGGGCTTTTATCGCCGCTTCCGAAAAGTGCCATCCATGGCAGACGGAAGACTAAACACCAGGGAGAAAAACGGTGTTAGAGCCAATCTAGTCCTGGCTTGGCCCCGCCAACAGGGCAAGCGCTGCTTCAAAGTTCCGGCGAATGCTTGCCAGTGCGCTGTTGTGACGGTCAGGCTTTTGGGCCGATAATGACCCCACGCCAGCCAGAGCCTAAGCCCCATGACCTACCCCCTAAGCCAACTGCTCAAAGACGCCGAGGAACGTGCCCGCCAGTCTGGCCGGCAGTGGACCAGCCAGAGGGCCGACGTGCTGAGGGTGATGGCCGACCAGGCAGGCCCCGTTACCGCCTACGAGCTGCTGGACGCCATAAAGGTGGTGCACCCCAATCCCAAGCCCGCCACCGTCTACCGGGCCCTGGAGTTCTTCATGGAGCTGGGGCTGGTGCACAAGCTGGACTCGGCCAACCGCTTCGTGCTCTGCCAGCATCAGCATGGCCAGTTGCACCACAGGGCCCAGTTCCTGATCTGCGACGACTGCGGCCAGGTCAAGGAGATCCCGGTGGCGCCCAAGCTGCTGGCGGCCTTGGAAGAGCAGGCGAGGGTGCAAGGCTTCCAGATGGCCGGCAAGGGCCTTGAAGTTCACGGCCGCTGTGGCCAGTGCCGGCAACGCCACTGACAGCCCCTGCGACAGTTGGCCGATAAATGGCCGAACGCACTGAAGTCCCTCAACAAATTGCTACGTTGGTCGTTATAGTCCTGGACGGACCTCTATTCAGGATGTGCCATGAGAACGAACCTGCCGGTGACCGGCCGCGAGCGCACCTTCGGCGCCAACACCAAGCTGATCTCCACCACTGACCTCAACAGCCTGATCACCGACTGTAACGACGCCTTTGTCGATGTCAGCGGCTTCGCCCGGCAAGAACTCATCGGCCAACCCCACAACCTGGTGCGCCATCCGGACATGCCCCCCGCCGCCTTCAAGGTGATGTGGGAACACCTCAAGGCCGGCAAGGCCTGGATGGGCCTGGTCAAGAACCGTTGCAAGAACGGCGACCATTACTGGGTCAATGCCTATGTTACCCCCATCACCGAAAACGGCAGGCTGGTGGGCTACGAATCGGTGCGCAGCTGCCCCAGCCGCGAAGACGTGGCCAGGGCCGAAAAGCTCTACAAGGCCATAGGCACCAGGGATGTCAGCGAGCGGCGTTTCCGCTTCGAACCCCAACTGGTGGCCATAGCCCTCGCCGTCGCCGTCATGCTGGCCTTCTACGCCCTCGGCTGGCGCCTGGCCGCCGAACTCTGGGTGATGCTGGCCTTCGCCGTCTACAGCCTGTGGAGCCGTTTCAAACGTAACGCCATCTTCCAGGGGCTTTCCGATCTGCTGCCCGGTGCCTTCAGCCACGACCTGGCAGTGCAGACCTACACAGACGACAAGGATCTGCTGGGTCTGCTCAAGGTCAAGATCCTGGCCACCAAGGCCCATCTGGATACCGTCATGACCCGCATCGAGGAAGCCTCTGCGAAGGTGGCCAGCCAGTCCGGGCAGGGACTCAGGCAGTCCGAACAGGCCTGCGAGCAGATGCAGCGCCAGCAGCAGGAGACGGAGCAGGTGGCCACCGCCATGCACCAGATGACCACCACCATCAGCGAGGTCTCAGAGCACGTGCAGACCACGGCCAGCAAGGCCGAAGAGGCCAACCGCCTGGCGGGCGAGGGCCGGCAGGTGGCGGGGGTGACCCGCGGCTCCATAGAGCAACTCAAGACCACGGTGGACGCCATCGGCGGCTCTGTGACGGCGCTGTCGGAGCAGAGCCACAGCATCGCCAAGGCAGCGCAGATGATCGAGCAGATAGCCGAGCAGACCAACCTGCTGGCCCTGAACGCCGCCATAGAGGCGGCCAGGGCCGGTGAACAGGGCCGGGGTTTTGCGGTGGTGGCCGACGAGGTGCGCCAGTTGGCCAAGCGCACCCAGGATTCGACCCAGGAGATCCACCAGATCATCCATGCCCTGACCCAGCGCGCCGAGGAAGCGGTGCGGGTGGCCGACACCGGCAAGGTGGACGCCGAGCAGGGCCTGGAGCGGGTGCGGGAGGCCGAATCCATGCTGTCGGGCATCTCGGAAGCGGTGGGCAGCATCGCCGGCATGTCCTTGCAGATGGCCGCCGCCGTGGAAGAACAGGCCCACGTGGCCGAAGAGATCAACCGCCAGGTGGTGACCATAGCCGGCCTGGCCGAAACCAGCCTGGGCCAGGCCGAGGCCAGTGCCGGCAGCGTCCGCGAGCTGCGGGACGTCTCCGACCAGCTCCACGAACTGGTGGTGCGCTTTCGCCGTTGAAGGTGCGGCGGACAAACCTCAACAAAAAAGGCGCCCTGGGGCGCCTTTTTTCTTTGCCTTGGTTCAGCGGTTGCGGCCAAGGATGCGCAGTATGCGCAGGAAGAGGTTGATGATGTCGATGTAGAGGGCGGCGGCGCTGTCGATGGCGTTGTCCACCGTCTTGGGAATGGCGTTGGCGCGGCCCCAGTCATAGCCGATGTAGCCGCAGAAGATGAGGGCCACTATCCAGTCGAGGATGCCGTGGTGCATCTTGAAGATGAAGATCTCCACCAGCTCCACCACTATCACCAGCAGCAGGGCCAGGGTCAGGGCGCCGCCAATGCGGGCGAAGAAGGCCGGGAACAGGGTGCCGAGGGCCATCATGCCGACGGTGACAAAGCCGGTGATGCGCACCGCTTCGGCCACCACTTCCGGGTTGTAGCCCGCCACCACCAGATTGATCACCAGGCCGAAGGGCACCACCACCAGGTTGTAGCCGATGAAGCTCACCAGGGGATTGTCGGACTTGCGGAACAAGTAGATGCCGGCGAAGCAGGAGGCGAAGTAGCCGAGGAAGAACACCCAGGGGTTGATGCCGGCGATGCTCCGGGGATCGATGTTGGTCACCATCCACCAGTTGGCGAGAAAGCCCCAGCAGAGGGTGAGGCCGATGATGAGGTTGTAGAGGGGGGCGCTGATCAGCTGGTCGCTGGTCTCGCGGCGGTCGAAAACGCTGACGTCCATGTAGTCTCCTGGTCGGGTGCCTGACGGCGACATGCCGTGGGCCGATACTGACGGCGGCGAAGGAGGCTGTCAATTGGCCGGTGCCCCTAGGGCACCGGCCTTGCGTCTCGGCAACTAGTTGCCGCCAAACTGGCGTTCTGGGTGTCAGGGCCCAGTTGCAGGGAAGGGCTTTGCTGGAAGCTGGGGTCGAGTTTGAGCATGGTCTTTCTCCTTGTGGTTTGATTTGACGAGAAAAACCACGCAAGGCCAGGGCCAGGACGGCGTTTTTGCACCCTTTTTCCCCATTTGCCTTTTTGTTCCTTATCCTTGCCGGATCGCCGACAATAGCCCTTTGCATTCATGAAGATGGAACCCCGAATGTATCAGGATTTCGCCGCCGAACTGGCCTGGGCCAGGCGCCACATGCCACGCACCGCCAAAGCCTTGGCGGCTCTGCCTGATCTCAGCCAGGTGCGCCTGGCCTGCAACATGCACCTGGATCTCAAGATGGCGCCCCTGGTGGAGGGGCTGATCGAGCGAGGCGCCAAGCTGTTCCTGACCACCTGCAACCCGACGACGGTGCAGGATCAGGTGGTGGCACACCTGGTGGCCAAGGGCGCCGAGGCCATGGCCTGGCGCGACATGAGCGATGCCGACTGGTCCGCCTCCTTCGACGCGGCCCTGGCCTGGGGGCCGACCCATCTTTGCGAGATGGGCGCCGACCTCACGGCCAGGTTGCACCAGTTTGCCGACGGCCCTGCCATCAAGGCGGGCCTCGAGGCCACTGGGTCTGGGATCAGCCGCCTCGGCGGTGTGGCACCCCGCTACCCCATCTTCAACTGGGACGATCTGCCGGTAAAAGAAGGGCTGCATAACCGCCACATGGTGGGGCTGACCGCCTGGCACACCTTCTTCCAGACCACCCACCTGACGCTGCATGAAAAGACGGTGCTGGTGATCGGCTACGGCCTGGTGGGCCAGGGGGTGGCGGCTTCGGCCAAGGCCTACGGCGGCCAGGTGCTGGTGGCGGAGACCGATCCCGCCAGGGCCCTGCAGGCCCGCTACGACGGCTGGCCGGTGGTGACTTTGGACGAGGCCGTGGCCAGCGCCGAGGTGGTGGCCACAGCCACCGGCGCCAAGCATGTCCTCGGCCGGCAACAGCTTGCCGCCATGAAGGACGGGGCCTTCATTCTCAACGTCGGCCATGTGGCCGAGGAGATAGAGGTGCCTTTCTTGAAGGCCCATCCCCACAGCCAGCCCATGCCCTTCGTGAACGCCTATGCCTTGCCGGGCCGGACCCTTTACCTGCTGGCGGACGGCTCCATGTTCAACCTCACCGCCGGCTACGGCGACAGCCTCAACGCCTTCGACGTCACCCTGGCGGTGATGGTGGCCGGCATAGGCCATGTTGTGGGGGCGGGGCAGGGGGCCGAGCCCGGCCTGCATCTGCTGCCGGAGCCCGCCTGGCGCGCCGTGCTGTGATAAAAAAAAAACCGGGGCTTGCCCCGGTTTTTTTATCGCGCAGCGCTATTTACCAGGGTTGGGGCCTGGAGCCCTTGGCGCCGTAATAGGCGATGTAGAGGTAGCAGAGGGCCGGCAGGGTCAAGGCCAGTTGCAGACCCAGCACATCGACCAGGGTGCCGGTGAGCAGCGGCACCACGGCGCCGCCGACGATGGCCAGGCAGAGCACGCCCGAGCCCTGGCTGGTGTGGCGGCCAAGGCCCTGCAGCGCCAGGCTGAAGAGGGTGGGGAACATGATGGAGTTGCAAAGACCCACCGCCAGCACGGCCCACATGGCGAGGGCCCCCTGGCCTGTGATGGTCAATGCCAACAGCACCACGGCGGCCAGGGCGTTGAAGGCCAGCACCTTGCCGGCGCGGATATGGCGCATCACCAGGGCGCCGGCGAAACGGCCCACCATGGCGCCGCCCCAGTAGTAGCTGACGTAATGGGCGGCATCGCTCTCGGCCAGGCCGGCGATGTTCTTCTCGCCCAGGAAGTTGACCAGCAGGCTGCCGATGCTCACCTCGGCCCCCACGTAGACGAAGATACCCAAGGCGCCCAACACCAGGTGGCGGTACTGCCAGGCACTGTGCAGGCCCTGGTCGTCGGCCTGGGACTGCTGGGCTTCCTGGTCACGGACGTCGGGCAGTTTCAGGGCGGCGAAGATGAGGGCCAGCAGGGCGAAGGCGCAGGCCAGCAACAGGTAGGGGAACTTGACGCTGTCGGCGCCGCTACCGGCGGCGCCGAGGATCAACAGGGCGCCGAACCAGGGGGCCACAGTGGTGCCCAGGGAGTTGAAGGCCTGGGTCAGGGTCAAGCGGGCCGAGGCGGTCTCCGCCTTGCCCAGCACTGTCACATAGGGGTTGGCCGCCACCTGCAACAAGGTGACGCCGCTGGCCAGGATGAACAAGGCGCCCAGGAAGAGCACATAGACCTTGTAGCTGGCCGCCGGTATGAAGAGGGCGCAGCCCAGGGCCGCCAGCAACAGGCCAGCCACCAGGCCGCCCTTGTAGCCGATGCGCTTGACCAGTTTGCCCGCCGGCAGGGACACCACGAAATAGGCGCCGAAGAAGCAGAACTGGATCAGCATCGCCTGGGTGTAGTTGAGGCTGAAGACGCTCTTGAGGTGGGGGATCAGGATGTCGTTGAGACAGGTGATAAAGCCCCACATGAAGAAGAGGCTGGTCAAGGCCACCAGGGCGAAGCTGTGCTGCTGGTGGTGTTGGGCAAGGGGGCGGGTTGAGTCCTGGGGCAGTGCTCCGGCCACGGCGGCTTCCTCGTCGTTGTCGTTGTGATAATGGCCGGCCTTTGGGCCGGCGCGAGAAGGAGCCGCATTCTGGGCGGCCCCCTTCGGCGCTGTCAAATTGACATTGACGTAAACTAACGCATTTTTGCCTGAGCGGTCCTGAGAGGCTGGCCAGCGGCAGCAGGTTTTTGAGAAATGTTGATGAAATAAAACAACAATGGGTCAATCCTTGCCCAGGCTGGCGAAGCGCCCCCGGGTCAGGGCGCAGAGGGCCTCTGGGGCCAGGGCCAGCTCCAGGCCGCGGCGCCCGCCGCTGACGTGGATGACCTCGAAAGCCTTGGCGCTGTCGTCGAGGAAGAGGGGCAAGGCCTTCTTCTGGCCCAGGGGACTGATGCCACCCACCACGTAACCTGTGGCCTTCTCTGCGTCATGGGGCGGCGCCATCTGGGCCTTCTTGGCGCCAGCGGCTTTGGCCAGCAGCTTGAGATCCAGCTGCCGGTGCACCGGCACCAAGGCCACCACCAGCTTGCCGTCATCCAGTTTCGCCAGCAGGGTCTTGAAGACCTGCTCCACCGCCAATCCCAGGACTTCGGCGGCCTCCAGGCCATAGGCCGGGGCCTTGGGGTCATGCTGGTAGCTCAGCACCTGGTGGGGGGTCTGGGTCTTTTGCAGCAGCACTATGGCAGGGGTCATAACAGCACCTGATCCTTGGGCTCCAGTTGGGGCGGCAGTTCGGTCTCGTCCAGCAGGGACCGCAGATTCACTTCGATATTGCGGCTGATGGCGTCCAGGGGCAAGTCATTGGGATCGGCGTCGAAGGGATCTTCTATCTCGTCCCCCAGGGCGTCCAGGCCGAAGAAGGTATAGGCCAGCACCAGCACCAGCAGCGGCGTCAGGTAGCCCACCGAGTCCACCAGGCCGAAGGGCAGCAGCAGGCAGTAGACGAAGACGGTCCTGTGCAGCAGCAAGAGGTAGGAATAGGGGATGGGGGTGGTCTTGATGCGCTCGCAGCCGCCGAGGATGTAGGAAAGCCGCGTCACCTGGTCGTCGATGCGGGCCATCAGATCCGGCGCCACCTTGCCCTGGTGGCTAAGGGCCGCAAAGCTTTTGGCGGTGAACAGCAGCACCTTGTTGGGCCTGTTGGGGGCGGCCTCGACGGCGGCCAGCTCCCCGGCCGGCAGCAGGGCCGAGAGATCGGTTGGGCCGTCGCCGCGCAGGTGGTCTTTCAAGGCATGGACGAAGGCCAGCAGCCGGTAGATCTGGGCCCTGGCCTGGGTTTGGTCGACGTCGGCGGGCAGGGACAGGGCCTGGCGGGCCAAGTTGCGACAGACGATCAGCAGTTCGCCCCACTGGTTGCGCCCCTCCCAGAAGCGGTCGTAGCCGACGCTGTTGCGAAAGCCGAGGAAGATGGCGAGCGGCAGGCCCATCAGCAGGAAGGGGGTGAAGCTCAGGGTCACCTTGTAGTGGTAAAGCCAGCCGCCGGCCAGGGTCACGGCCACCGACAGCAAGGTCACCAGCAGCAGCCGGCCGCGGATCTGTTTGAGCACAGAGCCCTTGTTGGAGAGCAGCAGTTTGAAATGGGACTGGTGGCGGGGTCTGATGATCATGAGCGGGCCGGGCCTGGGGAAAGCGCCATTGTTCCACAAAGCGCGGCCATAAAAAAACGGCCCCGGAGGGCCGTTTTTGGCGAGCGGTGTCGTTATTCCACCAGGCCGCGGCGCTTGAGCAGGGCGTCTGTGGTGGGTTTTTGGCCGCGGAAGTTGATGTAGTCCTGCATCAGATCCTGGCTGTTGCCTTTGGAGAGGATCTCTTTGCGGAACTTGTCGCCGTTCTCGCGGGTCAGGCCGCCGTGGTCCTTCATGTAGGCGAAGGCGTCAGCGGCGAAGACTTCGGTCCACAGGTAGGCGTAGTAGCCGGCGCTGTAGCCGCCAGACCAGGTGTGGCTGAAGTAGGCGGACTTGTAGCGCGGCGGTACCGGCGCGTAGTCGATGCCGTGCTTGGCCAGGGCCTGGTGTTCGAAGGCCTCGATGTCCTTGATCTCGGTGCCGGCCGGGATGGAGTGCCACTCCATGTCCAGCAGGGCCGCGGCCAGGTACTCGGTGGTGTCAAAGCCCTGGTTGAACTTGTGGGCCGCCAGCACCTTGTCCAGCAGTTCTTTGGGGATGGGCTCGCCAGTCTTGTAGTTCTTGGCGTAGTGGCCGATCACCTCGGGATTGATGTCCCAGTCCTCGTTGAACTGCGACGGGAACTCCACGAAGTCGCGGGCGGTAGCGGTACCGGCCAGACTCGGGTATTTGACGTCGGAGAAGAGGCCGTGGGCAGCGTGACCGAACTCGTGGAACATGGTGGTCACTTCGTCGAAGGTCATCAGGGTGGGTTGGCCTTCGGCGGGCTTGGGAATGTTCAGGGCGTTGTAGACCACCGGACGGGTGCCCAGCAGGCCGCTCTGGGTCACGAACTCGTCCATCCAGGCGCCGCCGTTCTTGCCGGTACGGGCATAGGGGTCGAGGTAGTAGAGGCCGATGGACTTGCCGCCTTGGTCGAAGACTTCGAAGGCCAGGACGTTGTCATGCCAAACCGGCAGGTCCTTGCGCTCTTTGAAGGTGATGCCGTACAGCTTGTTCATGGCGTAGAAGAGGCCGTCGTGCAGCACTGTGTTGAACTCGAAGTAGGGCTTGACCTGGCTTTCGTCCAGATCGTACTTGGCCTTGCGCACCTTCTCGGCGTAGTAGGCCCAGTCCCAGGGCTGCAGTTCGAAGTCGCCGCCGTCTTTCTTGATCTCGGCCTGGATGTCGGCCGCTTCGGCCTTGGCCTTGGCTACGGCTTTGGGGGCCAGGTCGTCGAGGATGCCGTAGACGGCGTCCGGGGTCTTGGCCATCTGGTCTTCCAGCACGTAGGCGGCCCAGGTGGGGTAGCCCAGCAGCTTGGCCTTCTCGGCGCGCAGTTCGGCTTCCTTGAGGATCACGGGGCCGTTACTGCCCATGGCACGGTGGGCGGAGGTTTCCCAGATCTTCTGGCGCAGCTCACGGTTTTCCAGGCTGCCGAGGATCGGCTGGCGGGTGGTGTTGACGAGGCTGATCAGGTAGCCCTCTTTGCCGGCGGCCTTGGCGGCGGCGGCCAGGGAGGCGATTTCGTCGTCGGCCAGGCCGGCCAGTTGGGCCTTGTCGGTGACCAGGATCACGTCATCCTTGAAGGATTTCAGGATGTTCTGGCTGAACTCGGTGGACAGCTTGGCCAGCTGGCTGTTGAGGTCGCGCATCTTGGCCTTGTCGGCGTCGGAGAGCTTGGCACCGGCGCGCACGAACTGCTTGTAGTAGAAGTCCACCAGGCGTTGGTCTTCAGCGCTCAGGCTGTCCTTGGTGTTGTAGACGGCTTCAACCCGGGCGAACAGCTTGGGGTTGAGGTAGATGTTGTCTTCGTGCTCGGAGAGCTTGGGCGCCATGTCGGCTTCGATGCGCTGGAACTGCTCGTCGGAGATGAGGCCGGCCAGGTTGAAGAAGGTCTTGGCAACACGGGTCAGCAGCTCACCGGTCTTTTCCATGGCGACGATGGTGTTGTCGAAGGTGGGGGCGTCGGCGTTGTTGGCGATGGCGTCGATCTCAGCCTTGTGCTCTTCGATACCCTTGGTGAAGGCCGGCTCGTAATCGCTGGTCTTGATCTTGTCGAACTGGGGAGCCTGGTCCTGCAGGGGGCTCTTCTCCATCAGCACGTTGGTGGCAGCGGCAGGAGCGGCTTTCACAGTGCTTTGCTCGGCGGCGGGGGCCGGAGCCTGGGTCTGGGTTTTCTCGTCTTTCTTATTGTCAGAACAGGCGCTGAGGGCCAGGGCCGCTGTGATGGCGGTGGCGATGAGGGTCTTGTGCATTGGGGTCTCCCTTGGGTGTTGCTGCGTCCTTCCTTGTTTTTCTTGACGAAAGGTGCGGCAGAACTGTGGTTAACCGTACCACCATAGCAAGAGAAACGAAGGCCAGACAATGGGTTCTGGCCGGTAATGAGCGGCGGTTCATCCCGCTAATTTGTAACGAAAGGTGCTGTTTTTCCGAAATTTAACATCGCCATAGCCTGACCAACACAAAAAAGGGCGCCTTGCGGCGCCCCAAAGTTGGGTTGGGAAAACTCAGTCCACCAGGCCGCGGCGCTTGAGCAGGGCATCCACCGTGGGCTCGGCGCCCTTGAAGTTGATGTACTGTTGCATGGTGTCGATGCTGTTGCCCTTGGAGAGGATGGCTTTGCGGAACTTGTCGCCGTTCTCACGGGTCAGGCCGCCGTGCTCCTTCATGTAGGCGAAGGCATCGGCCGCGAAGACTTCTGTCCAGAGGTAGGCGTAGTAGCCCGCGCTGTAGCCACCGGCAAAGGTGTGGCTGAAGTAGGGGGACTTGTAGCGGGGCGGCACCACGTCGAGCTTGACGCCGTGCTTCTCCAGGGCCTTGGCCTCGAAGTCGGCGACGCTGCCCACGTCGGTACCGGCCGGGAAGCTGTGCCATTCCATGTCCAGCAGGGCCGCTTCGATGTACTCAAGGCTGTCAAAACCCTGGTTGAACTTGCGCGAATCCATCACCTTCTTCAGCAGCTCGGCCGGGATAGGCTCGCCGGTCTGGTAGTGCTTGGCGTAGTTAGCGATGACCTTGGGGTTGATGGCCCAGTCTTCCTCGAACTGCGAGGGGAATTCCACGAAGTCGCGGGGCACGGCCGTGCCGGCGACGCTGGGGTATTTCACCTTGGAGAAGAGGCCGTGCAGGGCGTGGCCGAACTCGTGGAACATGGTGGTGGCTTCGTCGAAGGTCAGCAGCGCCGGCTGGCCAGGGGCGGGCTTGGGAATGTTCAGCACGTTCACCACCACCGGCTTTTTGCCCAGCAGGTCGTTCTGGCTGACCATGGCGTTCATCCAGGCACCGCCGCGCTTGCCGTCACGGGCGAAGTAGTCGGCGTAGAAGAGGCCTATGCTGTTGCCCTTGTCGTCGAACACCTCGAAGGTGCGCACGTCTGGGTGGTAGACGGGCAGGTCGTGACGCTCCTTGAGGGTGATGCCGTAGAGGTTGTGCATGGTGAAGAAGACCCCGTCCTTGAGCACCTTGTCCAGCTCGAAGTAGGGGCGGATCTGGCTTTCGTCCAGGTCGTACTTGGCCTTGCGCACCTTCTCGGCGTAGTAGGCCCAGTCCCAGGGCTCAAGCTGGAAGTCGCCGCCTTCGGCCTTGATCTCGGCTTGGATGTCGGCCGCCTCCATCTTGGCCTTGGCAACCACCTTGGGTGCCAGGTCGTCCAGCATCTTGAAGACGGCGGCCGGCTTCTTGGCCATCTGGTTGTCCAGCACGTAGTCGGCCCAGCTGTTGAAGCCCATCAGCTGGGCCTTTTCGGCGCGCAGCTCGGTGAGGCGCTTGATGACGGGGTCGTTGAGCTCGCTGGCGCGGCCAGCGGAAGCCTTCCACACCTGCTCACGCAGGGCGCGGTTGTCGAGGCTGGAGAGGATCGGCTGGCGGGTGGTGTTCATCAGGTTGATGACGTACTTGCCGTCCATGCCTGCGGCCTTGCCGACGGCAGCCAGGGAAGCGATGTCGGCGTCGGAGAGGCCTTTCAGCTCGGCCTTGTCGTCCACCACCACGGCGGCGTCCTTGGTGGCTTTCAGTACGTTCTGGGCGAAGTCGTTGGTGAGCTTGGCCATCTCGCCGTTCAGCTCACGCACCTTGGCCTTCTGGGCGTCGTCCAGCTTGGCGCCGGCACGGACGAACTGCTTGTAGTAGATCTCCACCAGGCGCTTGTCTTCGGCATTGAGGCTGTCGCGGCTGTTGTAGACGGCCTCGATGCGGGCGAACAGCTTGGGGTTGAGGTTGATGTTGTCCTGGTGGGCGGACAGCTTGGGGGCCATCTCGGACTGGATGGCGCGGATCTTGTCGTTGGAGATGGTGCCGGTGAGGGCGAAGAAGGTGCTGGCGGTGCGGTCCAGCAGGGCGCCGGTCTTTTCCATGGCCACTATGGTGTTGTCGAAGCTGGGGGCATCGGCGCTGTTGGCGATGGCGTCCACTTCCGCCGCCTGGTCCTTCATGCCCTTCTCGAAGGCCGGCACATAGTCGTCGAGGCTTATCTTGTCGAATTCGGGGGCCTCATACTGCAGGCTGCTCTTGTGGAACAGGGGGTTGGCCGCTGCGGTGGCCGGTGCCTGGGGCTTGGCGGCCTGGGCGCTGGTCTGCGCCTTGGCTTCGGTGGCCTTGTCGTCGGAACAGGCACTCAGGGCCAGGGTGGCGCCTATGGCGGCGGCTAACAATGTCTTGCGCATGGGGTTTTCCCTCAAGGTTGTGTTGCCGGGCTGTTTCTTCCATCCAGCCCTTTGGAATAACCGCCACCTTAACAAGGCGGCAACCCCCTGGACAATGGCCGCTGGGCGGGCCTGACAGGCCGTTTGGCCCGCTATTTGTAAGGGGATGTGTAGCTTTGCCAAGGCCTGTAAATCCGCGGCCTTGCACCAGGGAAGTCAAGGCCCGGATGCTTCGTTTTATCGTGAGTGAAAGGGCGATTTTTCCTGGGTTTTGCTGACCTGGGTCAAGGTGGCGGCAAGGGCCCGTGGCTAAGCTCCAAACTGATGATGTGGGCTACCACATCATCCCTGGCCCGGCTTAGCTGGGCGCTTTTTTACCAGCTTTCAGGGAGTGACCTGGATGACGCTGCCCCAAGGCCCTGCCGCCAGCGAGGAACACTTCGTACTGCTCTTTGCCCTCTATCACGACAGGGCCGACACCGGCCCCTGGCCGGGAGCCTCGTCAGGGTTGCTGGTTAAGGAGGTTGGCGGGCGAATACTGGTCGGTCAGCACCCTGGCGCCCTGGTCCCAGTCCGGCGTGCTGGACAGTAAGGCAGGGTAGCTCGCTATGGGGATGCCGTAGGGCGCCAGCAGCGCGACCAATGCCTTGGCCCTTTGCTGCATCTGGGCCCGGCTTGGCAAGGGGGCCAGGCTTGCCACTATCACCCGGCTCAGGGTGACTTTGGGTTGGCGGAAGTTGAAGAAGGGCCCGAACACTGCAGCGTAAGTGGCGGACTCGTGATCGTAGAGCTTGCTGGTGGAAAAGGTATTGGCCACCAGCACGGCGCCCGGACTCATCAGGGCTTTGACCTCTTCAAGGAACTCCCGGGTCATCAAATGCTCGGGGATGTAGTCGCCGTTGAAGGCATCGAGGAGGATGAGATCGAAATGCTCCCCTTTGAGACCGGCCCTTTTCACATAGACCCTGGCGTCACTGAGGGTGACCTTCATCTGGGGCGTCTCCTTGAAACCGAAGTAGGCCTTGGCCACCTTCTCCACCGCTTCGTCCAGCTCCACCACTGTGATCTCGGCCTTGGGTAAGAGCCGGGACAACGTCATGGGCAGGGTGCCGCCACCCAGGCCCACCACCAGTATCCGCTTGGGGGCCGGTTGCAGCAGCAGGGCGGCAAAGCTCATGCGGGTGTAGGGGAACACCAGTTGTTGGCTGCCATCGAGGTATTGGCAGCTTTGGTTGAGATCGCCCCTTACGGCGGCGAACACCAGGCAGCGCCTGCCCTTGGCGTCGATGACGGAGATGTCCCTGTACAGGGAGCGCTCCTGGTGGACGACGGTGGCGCCAAGCAGGGGGCTAGCCAGGGCCAGCAGCAGGAGCAGGCTACGCATCAGTCGCCTCCAGGGGCTTGGCGGCCAAGGCCAGCAGGCCTCCCGCCACCAGCAGGGCCACCAGGGTCCAGAGGATCTTGTCCACCTCGAACCAGAGCACCAGGTAGAAGGAGGTGGCCAGGGTACCGAGGGCGCTGCCCAGGGTGGAGACGAAATAGAGGACGCCCGCCACCTGGCCGCTGTGCTGCTGGTGGCGCACCAGCAGGCGCACCGAGTAGGGGGAGATCATCCCCAGCACCAGGGTGGGCAGCAAAAAGAGCCCCAGGGCCGCCACCAGGGAGCCGTAGCGGGGATCGGTGATGTGCAGAAACACCTGCTTCATCAAGCCGTCACCCAGCAGCACCAAAGGCAGCAAGGCCAGGGCCGAGGCCAGGTAGAAGAGGGCGAAGCGGCGCAGGCTGGGGCCAGCCAGGGAGAGCCTGCCGCCGATAAGGTAGCCAAGGGCCAGTGCCACCATGAATACCGTGATGATGCTGCCCCAGACATAGATGCTGGAGCCGAAGTAAGGCGCCAGTATGCGGCCCCCCAGCAGCTCCACCGCCATGACGCAAAAGCCACTGGTGAAGGCCAGGGTGAATACCAACAGGTTGAAGGACGACATGGTTATCCTGAAATAAGTGCTGGTATTTCAAGATAGTAGCCGGTGGCGGCGGCAGGGGGGGAATAAACAAAAAGCCCGCTCAATGAGCGGGCTTTTTGCGATTTGGTACACCCGAGTGGACTCGAACCACCGACCCCTACCATGTCAAGGTAGTGCTCTAACCAACTGAGCTACGGGTGTATAGCAATCTGAATTTTGGTACACCCGAGTGGACTCGAACCACCGACCCCTACCATGTCAAGGTAGTGCTCTAACCAACTGAGCTACGGGTGTACAGCAATCTGTATTTTGGTACACCCGAGTGGACTCGAACCACCGACCCCTACCATGTCAAGGTAGTGCTCTAACCAACTGAGCTACGGGTGTACTGGACTGGCCTTGGCCAGCGGACGCCAATAATAGCGATGCCCTTGGTCCTCGGCAAGTGCAAAACAGCCCCCAAAGGTTTGTTTGGCGAGCTTTTATGCAAAGCTCCCGCTTTCCACCGGGGGAAGGGGCGCCCTTATTGCCCCGGTCTCAGGCCGCAGCGGCCGAGGAAGGCCTGCCAGGCCTTGGTGTGGCGGCCAAGGGCGGCGAGGAAGTCGCCGGACAGGGTGCCTTCGCCTGTGCCGGCCAGGAAGCGGATCTGCGGGTTGTCCGGGTGGGGCAGGGCCTGGATCAGCGGCCAGAGCTCGCCCTTGAGGCCCCTGTCGGTCTGGACCAGGTCGCCGAGGTAGGGTTGGACCTGCTTGCCGTAGTAGCTGAAGAAGAAATCCCTTACCTCCTTGGCCTGGCGGCCGGGATGGCCGTTCAGGCACACCACCGCCGGGCCGCCTTGTTCCAGTGCCTCGGTGACGGCGTCCAGCTCGAGGCGGGCGTCACTCAGCGCCTGGTTGAGCCGGCCCAGTAGCCGGCCCTCGCCGAAGTGCCCCAGTTCCTCTTCGAGCCTCGCCATCCGTTTGGGATCGGGCGTTTTGAGCAGCTCACGAAGGTCGTGCAGCAGGGCGGTGGCTTCACCCAGGCCGGCAAAATCCCCCATGGGGGCGCGGTCGAAACGCCAGTTGGCGCGAAAGGCCTCGTCGTCGCTCACCAGCTGCCAGGCCACGGCTGGCAGGGCCTGGCGCTTTTCCTCGAGCAGCTGCGCCACCAGGGCCTTGAGCTCGGGGTCGGCCGGTTGGCAGCGTGCAAGGCCGTCCAGCAGTTTGAGGTCGTAGAGGAAGCGCTGGGAGGGGGGCGCCGTCTTGCCGAGGGGGCCGTTGCGCTCGCCGATAAGGCCCAGCAGGCCGCAGTGGCGCAGGGCAAAGGTCTGGCGCAGGCTGATGGTGGTGGTGGGCACCGCTTGTGCCCAGGCGCGGCCGCCACCCTTTTGCAGCAGCGGCGTCTCCAGGTTTTGTTCCGGCATGGCCAGCAGGTAGCGCAGCCTGGCCGGATAGTCCGCCAGGGGGCTGGCGTTTTGGCCGCAGCCGGCCAGTAACAGCGCCAGCAGCGGCCAGGCTTTCATGCGATGACTTCCAGGGGGATCTGGGCCTGGGCGCTGCGCCTGTGCAGTACCCGCAGGCGCCACACCATCATCACGGCGGCGCTGGACAGGCCGGCGATAAAGCCTATCCAGAAGCCGTGGGGGCCCATGGCGGGGCGGATAAGGTCGGTCAGCCCCAAGGTGTAGCCGAGCGGCAGCCCTATGCCCCAGTAGGCCAGCATGGTGATGAGGAAGAGGGCGTGGCTGTCCTTGTAACCGCGCAGGGCGCCGCCGGCCACCACCTGGCAGGCGTCCGGCAGCTGGTAGATGGCGGCCAGCAGGATCAGCTGGCCGGCCAGGGCCAGCACGGCGCCGTCGTCCGAGTAGAGGGTGATGATGTGTTTGGAAAAGAGCACCGTCAGCACACAGGTGCTGATGGCCACCAGTTGGCCCAGGGCAAAGCCGGCGTAGGCCACGGTTCGGGCCTGGGCCGGGTGGCCTTCACCCATGCGGTGACCGACGCGGATGGTCACGGCCATGGCCAGGCTCATGGGGAACATGAACACCAGGGAGCTGAAGTTGATGGCGATCTGGTGACCGGCCACCACTACGCTGCCGAGCGGTGAGATCAGCAGCGCCACCAGGGCGAAGAGGCTCACTTCGAAGAAGATGGACATGGCGATGGGGATCCCGATCTTGGCCAGGTGCACTATCTGCTGCCACTGTGGCCAATATAGCCGTTTATAGAGGCCGATATGGGCAAAGCGGCGGGTAAATAGGCTGTAGATCAGGGCCGCGAAGAACATGAACCACATCACCAGGGCCGTGGCCAGGCCGCAGCCGGCGCCGCCAAGTTCAGGCATGCCGAAGAGGCCGTGGATGAAGATGTAGTTGGCCGGGATGTTCACCAGGAGCCCGGCGAAGCCGATGATCATGGTGGGGATGGTGTGGCTCATGCCTTCGACGAAGTTGCGCAGGCTGTTGTAGAGCGCGAAGGCGGGCAGGCCGGCGCAGATGAAGTAGATGTAGAGCTCGGTTTTCCTGGCCAGGGCCGGCTCCACGGCCATCTTGTCCAGCACCCAGGGGCTCAGTGGCGCCAGGGCCATGATGAGGACGGTGATCCCCAGGGCCAGCCAGGCACCTTGCTGCACTATGGGGGCTATGGCGGCATCGTCCTTGGCGCCGTGATGATTGGCCACCATGGGGGTCAGGGCCATGCAGATCCCCAGCACGAAGAGGGCCATGGGCCACCAGAGACTGGCCCCCACGGCGACGCTGGCCATGTCGGTGGCGCTGACCTGGCCGGCCATGACGGTGTCGACGAAGCCCATCAGGGTCTGGGAGAGTTGGGCGACCAGTATGGGGGCGGCGAGGCGCAGCAGGCGCCCCATTTCGTTCAGCATAAACGGCATCCTGAAGTTGGAACCGGCCATTGTAAGGCAGGGGGGGCGGGCCGCCACCCCTTAATCGACCAATGCCCCTTGAGGGGCGTTCAGCCCTGGTGGTAGAGGCTCAGCAGCAGCTGGCGCTCGAAGGCGGTGAGGCGGTCCTTGGCCGCGTCGCTGTCGTCCCCGAGGCTCAAGGAAGAGGTCATCAGCACGAAGAGGTAGCGCTGGCCCGAGGCACCGGTGAAGTAGCCGGCCAGGTTGGTGCTGCCGTTGAGGGTACCGGTCTTGGCCTTGATGTTGCCCTTGAGGGGAGGGCGGGTCACGGAGTGGCGGAACTTCAGGGTGCCGGAGAGCCCCGCCACCGGCAGCCCCTGGTAGACCGCCATCTCCTGATGCTGGGCGAGGTAGTCCAGTACCGTGGCCAGCTGGCGGGGGCTGACCAGGTTGTCGCGGGACAGCCCAGAGCCGTCCTTGATGGTGGCAGGATTCAATGTCAGGCCCAGCTTGTCCTTGAGGGCGGCCTTGACGGCCCGCACCCCACGGGCGAAGTCGCCCGGCTCGCCGCCCTGGCGGCCCAGGGTCTTGGCGATGTTGTCGGCGAAGAGGTTGTCCGACTCCTCCAGCATTTCCTTGAGCAGGTCGGCCAGGGGCGCCGAGCGCAGCACCGCCAGTTGCGGCCAGGGCTTGCCGGGTTGGCGCTGGCGGCGCACCCGCCCGTCCAGGTGGATGCCGGCGCGGCTGAGTTCGGCGCTCAGCACCGACTGCACATAGGCGGCCGTGTCGTTGACGGCGAAGTTGAGGGGCCAGACGCTGCGCTCGTCGGTGACGCAGCCGTGCAGCTGGTAATGGTTGCCTGGGCCGCGGTCCAGCATCAGCTCGCAGAGGCTCTGCTGTTGCTGCTCCGGGCTCACCACCTGGACGACGCTTTTCACCTCCACCGGCTGGTGGGGCGGCACGTAGAAGCGGGCCTGGCTGCCCGGCTTGCCGGCGTCGAGGCTGGCGGCCACGCAGTTGTGTTCCAAGGTCAGGCTGGAGGACGGGGCGCTGTAGCATACGCCGAGGTTGTCCCAGGGCCAGCCCGGGCCCCGCTCGTAACCGTCGAAGGCGCTGCCGTCGAGGAAGAGGTCGCCGCTGATGCTGCGGATCCCCTTGGCCTTGAGGCTGGCCAGGAGATCGGCCAGGTCGTCGCGCTTGAGGTCAGGGGCGCCGCTGAACACCAGCCGCAGATCCCCCTGCCACTGGCCGCCCTGGGGGTGGCCCCGGCCTTCGAGGCGGGTCTCGAAACGAAAATCGTCCCCCAGCACCAGCTCGGCGGCGGTGGCGGTGAACAGCTTCTGGGTGCTGGCCGGGGGCAGCAGGAGGGAGGCGTTGTATTCCACCTTGAGCTTGCCCTTGCCCAGCGGGGCCACCAGCAATGCCACCTGGCTGCCGGCGGGGCGCTCCTGGACTATGGTCTGCCAGTCGGCGGCCAGCAGCAGGGGAGAGAAAAGGGTCAGCAGCAGGCCGGGCAGGAAATGACGCATGGAATGGATGATCCTGAGGAAAAGGGCTGGCCCATGATGCCATGTTCGCCCCCGCCTTGCAGGCCGTGTTACCTTGCCGGTCATGAACAACCCCCTCAACGACGCCATACTGGCGGTGCTGGCCGAGCATCCGCAGGGGCTGAGCGAATTTGCCCTGCTGCAGGCCCTGGCCGGGCATCCCTTCCTCGAACCCTGGGCAGGGGCGGGGGAGCTGGCCCTGTTTCGCCGCCATTTCGCCCTGATGAACGGCCTCTATCAGCTGCGCCAGCAGCTCTGGGGCGAGGGCTGGGCGCTGGCCGTCTCGGCGCTTCATATCCAGTTGCAGCCCCTGGCGGCAGAGGGCCCGGCCCTGGTGCCGCAAGACCCCCTGGCCGATTACTACCTGGACTGGCAGCAGCTGGAAAGCACAGGCCAGGCCGAGGTGGAATCCTTGCTGGCCGCCTTCTGGCGCTGCTACGCAGGCCTCGAGGGCCGCCAACAGGCCCTTGCGGTTTTGGGGCTGGAAGCGGACGCCGACTGGCGTATGATCAAGGCCCGCTACCGGGCCCTGGCGGCCCGGCACCACCCCGACAAGGGCGGTGACAGCAGCGACTTCATCCGTATTCGCCGCGCCTTCGAGCAGTTGGCCGGCCGCCGTTAAGGAGCCTCAATGTTTACCGGCATAGTACAGGGCAAGGGCCAGCTGGTGGCCGTCACCGAAAAAGACGCATTCCGCACCCATGTGGTGCGCTTTCCCCAAGAACTGCTGGGCGGCCTGGAGCTGGGCGCCTCCGTGGCCCACAACGGCTGCTGCCTGACGGTGACCCAGGTGGCAGGGCAGGAGGTTGCCTTCGACCTTATCCGCGAGACGCTCAGGGTGACCAACCTCGGCGCCCTCAAGGTGGGGGACTGGGTCAACCTGGAACGGGCGGCCCGCTTCGGCGACGAAATAGGCGGCCACGCCATGTCCGGCCATATCCACTGCACCGCCAGCTTGGCCGAGGTGCGGCAAAGCCCCGACAACCGCACCCTGAGGTTCAGCCTGCCGGCGCCCTGGCGCAAGTACGTGCTGGCCAAGGGCTACATCGGCGTCGACGGCATCTCCCTGACGGTGGGGGCCGTCCATGACGACGGCTTCGAGGTCAACCTCATTCCCGAGACCCTGGCCCGCACCACCCTGGGCGACAAGCAGGTCGGCGACGCCATCAACATCGAGATCGATCCCCAGACCCAGGCCATAGTCGACACCGTCGAGCGGGTGTTGGCCGCCCGCGGCTAGGCCTGACCTCGAACAAAAAAGGGCCCCTAGCGGGCCCTTTTCTTTTCTGCCCCTGGCATCCCGGTTTCCTTTCCAAGACAGCTCCACATGGTCTCGCCAAGGCTTTTGCCTGGCCAGGGCGGCGCCACTCAAAAAACGGAACAAAAAATTTGTACAGATGAACAAAATGAATTATTAAAAATCCATAACATCAGCAGAACATCCAATGGGGCAAAGAATGGAATACGACTACGTCATCGTCGGCGGGGGCTCGGCCGGGGCGACCCTGGCCTCCAGGCTCAGCGAGGATCCCGGCAACCAGGTCTGCCTCTTGGAGGCGGGGGGCGCCGGTAAGAGCCTGCTGGTCCGGATGCCGGCGGCCGTGGTCGCCGTGCTGCCCGGTTACGGCAAGCTCAACAACTGGGCCTTCGAGACGGTGCCCCAGGCCGGCCTCAAGGGCCGCAAGGGCTACCAGCCCCGCGGCAAGTGCCTGGGAGGCTCCTCGGCCATCAACGCCATGCTCTATATCCGCGGCCATGAGCGCGACTATGACGACTGGGCGGCACTGGGCTGTGAAGGCTGGTCCTGGCAGGAGGTGTTGCCTTATTTCCGCCGCGCCGAGGCCAACGAGCGCGGCAGCGACGCCTTCCACGGCGGCGAGGGCCCCTTGCAGGTCAGCGAGCAGCGCTCCCCGCGCCCCGTCACCCGTGCTTTCATCGAGGCCGCCAAAGAGCGCCAGATCCAAGAGGTGGACGACTTCAACCGCGGCGACAACGAGGGGGTAGGGCTCTACCAGGTCACCCAGTTCCACGACGGTGCCAAGCGCGGCCAGCGCTGCTCCGCTGCCGCCGCCTACCTGCATCCAAATGAGGGGCGCCCCAACCTCCACATCATCACAAGCGCCAACGCCACCAAGGTCCTCTTCAAGGACAAGAAGGCGACAGGCGTCGCCTACCGCCAGGGCCAGGAAGACAAGGTGGTGCTGGCCCGCAAAGAGGTGATCTTAAGCGGCGGCGCCTTCGGCTCGCCGCAGCTGCTGCAGCTCTCAGGGGTGGGGCGGCCAGAGGACATCCAGCCCCACGGCATCGAGATGGTCCACGCGCTGCCCGGCGTCGGTCAGAACCTCCAGGACCACCTGGATCTCACCCTGGCCTACAAGACGGCCGACACCGACAACTTCGGTATAGGCCTGATGGGCAGCCTCAATGTCATCAAGCACCTGCTGCGCTGGCGAAAGGACGGCAGCGGCATGATGGCCACCCCCTTTGCCGAAGGGGCCGCCTTCATCAAGTCAGACCCCGGCCTGGACAGGCCCGATCTGCAACTGCATTTCGTCATCGGCATCGTCGACGACCATGCCCGCAAGCTGCACCTGGGTTACGGTTATTCCTGCCACGTCTGCCAACTGCACCCCCATTCCCGGGGCTCTGTCTTCCTGCAATCGGCCGACCCCCTGGCCGCTCCCGGCATAGACCCCAAGTTTCTGGACGACAGGCGGGATCTGGAGGCCCTCATCAAGGGTGCCAAGCTGACTAGGGAGATCATGCTGGCCCCGGCCCCGGCCCTGGCCCCTTATCGCAAGAAAGAGATCTTCGGGGTGCGGGACGGCATGACCGACGCCGACTGGGAAGCCCTGATCCGCCAAAGGGCGGACACCATCTACCACCCCATAGGCACCTGCAAGATGGGCACCGACGAGATGGCGGTGGTAGACCCTGAGCTCAAGGTGCACGGCCTGGAAGGGCTGAGGGTGGTGGACGCCTCGGTGATGCCCAAGCTCGTCAGCGGCAACACCAATGCCCCCACCATCATGATCGCCGAGAAGGCCGCCGACCTGATCCTGGGCCGCAAGCCCCTGGCCGGCGAAGGAGACAAAGCATGAGCGAGCAGTTGAAGGCAGCAGGCGAGGCCGCCCCCTTCGCCCCCTATGACGAGGCCCTGGCCGTGCTTCACGGTGCCAAGGACGACTGGGCGCGCCTGCCGAGCAAGGAGCGCGTTGCGCTCTTGGAAGAGGTCAAGGATGCCCTGATGGCCGTGGCCGAAGACTGGGCCCTGGCGGCCGGCAGGCAAAAGCAGTTGCCGGCCGACTCGCCCCTGGTGGGGGAGGAGTGGATCTCCGGTCCCTACGCCCTGATGGCGGGCTGCAACGGCCTTATCCACGCCCTATCGATGCTGGACGGCAAGGAGCACATCGACGCCGTGCCGACCCGCACCTTGCCGACGGGCCAGTTGGCCGCCAAGGTCATGCCCCATTCGTTCTGGGACCAATTGCTGCTGTCGGGGGTGACGGCGGAGATCTGGATGCAGCAAGGGGTCAACAAGGCCAACCTCAAGGACAATGTGGCCGGCGCCCACGATGTTTCGCCAGCCGAACGTGAAGGCAAGGTGGCCCTGGTGCTGGGGGCCGGCAACATCGCCGCCATAGCTCCCCTGGATGTGTTCCACAAGCTGTTCGTGGAAAACCAGGTGGCGCTTTTGAAGATGAACCCGGTCAACGACTACCTGACCCCCTTCCTGGAGCAGGCGCTGGCGCCGCTCATCCGCCGCGGCTTAGTGCGCGTCATGAAAGGCGGCGGGGCCGAGGGGGCCTACCTGTGCAACCACCCCCTGGTGGACGAGATCCACATCACCGGCTCCCAGGCTACCCATGATCTCATCGTCTGGGGCCCGGGAGAGGAGGGGGAGCGCAACCGCCGGCAAGGCACCCCGCGCCTTGGGAAGAAGATCACCTCAGAGCTTGGCGCCGTCTGCCCCACCATAGTGGTGCCGGGCCCCTGGAGCCAGGCCGATATCGCCTTCCAGGCCGAGCACCTGGCCACCCAAAAGCTGCACAACTCCGGTTTCAACTGCATCGCCTGCCAGGTGCTGGTGATGCCTAAGGGCTGGGCGCAGGGCGAGGCGTTACTGGCCGCCACCAAGGAGCAAATTGCCCGCTCCACCAGGCCCGCCTATTACCCCGGCGCCGAGGCGCGCCTCGAGGCCTTTGCCGGCCAGGGCCGCCAGGTGGAACAGATCCGGCGCGGCCAGGCCCCGGCCCTGGTGATGACCAAAACCGAAGAGGCCGACTATTTCCGCCACCAGGAGGTGTTCGCCCCGGCCCTGTCGGTCACAGAGCTGGAAGCCGAGGATGCCGAAAGCTACCTGCGCAGCGCCATCCGCTACGCCAACGAACAGCTGCACGGCACCCTGGGGGCCAATATCCTCATCCACCCCAAGACCCTCAAGGCCCTGGGCCGTGCCCGCTTCGAGGCGATCATCGCCGAGCTGCGCTACGGCACCATCGCCGTCAACGCCTGGTCCGGCCTCGGCTTCCTGCTGGCCACCTGTCCCTGGGGCGCCTTCCCAGGCCATACCTTGGCAGATGCCCAGAGCGGCATAGGCCATGTCCACAACTGCCTGATGTTCGACAAGGTGGAGCGCTGCGTGGTGGAGGCGCCTTTCAGGCCCTTCCCGAGGGGCCTGCTGTCAGGCCAGTTCAGCCTGCTGCCGCGGCCGCCTTGGTTCATCACCCACAGCCGACAGCACCAGGTGGGTAAACTGCTGGTGGCCTTCCAATACCGGCCCAGCTGGTTCAAACTGCCGCGCATCTTTTTCAACGCCCTGTTGGGATGACGGCTAACGGATGGACGGGATGCAGCAAGGCCCTGACAAGCTGACCGAACGCGCCGAGCGCAAGCGCCAGAAGCGCGAAGCCAAGAAAGCCGAGATAGCGGCCAGCACCCTGGATACGCTCAAGCAACTTGGCTACGCCAACACCACCCTGAGGGACATAGCCCAGCAGTCCGGGCTGTCCCTCGGCAGCCTGACCTACTACTTCGTCGACAAGACGGAGCTCATCACCTACTGCGTCCAGCTCTACAAGGCGCAGTTCCTGGCCCGGATCTCGGGCGCCCTGGTGGGTGAGGACGGGCCAGAGGCGGTGTTGGGGCGCTTTGCCGAGGCACTGGCCCTGTCCATCAAAGAGGAACATTCCACCCACAGGCTCTGGTACGACATCCGCGCCCAGGCCCTCTTCGATCCGGCCTTCCGCCCCGTGGTGGCCGAGATCGAAGCCAAGCTGATGGAAACCCTGGCTTTGGCTGTCCAGGCCGCCCGCTTGAACCCGCCTGGGGATCTGGCGCTGCGCTTTGCCATGCTCGAAGGGGCCTTCCGCTACCAGTTGCAGCGGGCCCTGTTGGAGGGGCCGGCGCCCCTGGCGCAGCTGAAGGGAGAATTCAGGCAGGTGCTGGACTTGATCATCCGGCCATGAAAAAGCCCGCCTGCGCGGGCTTTTTCATGCCAGGCGATCAGCCCTTCAGCAGCTGCTGGCAGAGGCGCACGAAGTCGGAGGAGGTGAGGATCCCCACCAGGGTGCCGCTTTTTTCCAGCACCGGCAGGCAGCCGTGTTTGTGGGCGAGGAAAAAGTCCGCCACCTGGTCCAAGGGCTGGTCAGGGGCCAGGGTGGCGCAGTCGGTGGCCATCAGCTCCGCCACCGGCAGCTGGCCTTCCCGGCGTTCCAGGGCGTTGCCGCCGTATTTCACCAGCAGCCGGATCACGCTGGCCATGATGATCTTCTGGGTGAGGATGCCGGCGAAGCGCTCCCCGTCCATGACCGGGATATGGCGGATGCCTTTCTCCCGCATCAGGTCGTGGGCGTCCAGCAGGGTGCTGCCAAGGGGCAGGGTGATGAGATCCCGGGTCATGATGTCGGCGACGGTTTTCATAGGGGCTCCTTGCACAAAAGGCCATTGAAAGCTCTAGCCGAGATAGCCGCACTGATCCAGCGCAAGCTTGCACGAAGGCCTTAGCCGGCGAAGGAAAAGCGCACCAGCGCCAGGGATAGGGCCAAGAGGTAGCCGTAGCCGAAATGGTCTATCTGCAGCCGTACCTGCCCTCTCTTGGCCCGCCACATCCCCCATGCCCGCCATGCAGAGGCCGGCGGCGATTGGGGTGATGGCGAGGTTGAGCAGCCACCAGCAGCTTGGGTAGCAGCGCCAGGCTGACGGCGCCGAGCCCGACGCCTATCAGCACAAAATATCAGGCGCCCAGCCAGGGGCTGATGGGCTTCTTGGCGCCTTTGGACCAGGCATGGGAGCCCAATTCCACCAGCAACTCACCGAAGAGCTCGAGGAAAAACTCCCCGAGCAGGGACAGTACTATCTCTAACAAGGTTTGGCTTTCTTACCAGGGTTGAATGAGGGCGGCGCTTGGCTCAGCGGCTGCAAAGCCGCGGGTTGGCAGTGGACAATCTTTCCCTGCTGCCCAAACGGGATCAGCCGCTGCTACTTGGCGGTGGCGACGTCCTTGGCGATATAGGGCAGTAATTGGGTCCAGCTGCTGAGGCAGCGCTGGTAGAGGCCCGGCTGGCAGTCCTTGGCGCCTTTTCGCTTCAAGGCGAAGACCCTTTCCTTGGGAATGCCGGCGGCGGCATAGGCCGCGAAGTCGGTGCTGGAGTCGCCGAAGCCGTAGGCCAGTCGCCAGCCCTGCTTGACGTAGGCATTGAGGATCTGCGCCTTGAATCTGGCGGGATTGCCTCTGTCCTCGCTGCTTTGGGCGACGTGAAGGCTGCCTTCGGGAAAGCCGTTTTTCCTGAGCCAGGCCGGCAGGCCGGACTGGAAGAGGGGGATGCGGGTGCTGACATAGACTATCCGATACCCCTTTTCGGCAAAGGCGCGCAGGGCCTTGGCGGCATCGGGCCTGGCCTGGTTGACGGCCAGTATCTCTGGGGTCAGGGTGCCGTCGATGTCGGAAACGACCAGGCTTGCCTGGCCGGGGGAGGGCAAGGGCACCTCGGCGGCGGGGAGCTGGCTGCAGCCCATGAGTGACAGTGCCAGCAGGGAAGGGTAAAGAAACTGCATGTTTTTCCTTTGAAAATGGCGCTTTGGATACGTTGCCAAAGTCACCCGGAGCTGGGTAAGGCCTACTTCTTTTTACCTGCGGCGTTAAGGGCGATAGCGGCGCGGATCAGCGCCTTGAAGGCGTCTTGGTCGAGGGTTTCGCCCTCCCGGATATCGATGGCGCGCCGGGCATTACCGGCCAGGCTGGCGTTGAAGAGGTTGGAAGGGTCGGGCAGGGCGGCGCCCTTGAGGAAGGTCAGTTTGACGTACTCTTTGTAGGTTTCGCCGGTGCAGATCATGCCTTGATGGGACCACACGGGCACCCCCAGCGGATTGCTGGGTTTGACCCATTTGCGCTCTTCCACCACCTGCGGCTCTGCTTCCTTGATCAGGCCACGTAGCTTGTTCAGCAGCTCGACGCGCCAATCGCCATTTGCCCTGAATGGGGCCATTACGGCTTCCCTGTCAGCCATCTGAAATTCCTCCTTGTGAACAGGCCTCTACTATAGCCCAGGGCCGCCAACTGGCGATGGGCATTGGCTTTTTCGGTTGCAACAGCAAAACGGCGCAGTCAGGCGGCTAGAAAAGGGCTTTGGTCAGCAGCTCGGAGGCGCTCAGTACCCAGCCTATGCAGAGCAGGATAAAGAGAAAGAACTTGAGGCTCTCCCAGCCGTCTTGCAGATATTCGCCTCGCAACAGCGAAATGATTTCGGGTGTAAAGAAAAGTCGGATGGCATTGGCAAGGCCACCGAGGCCCTTGCCAAAGAACATCCTGGCCAGAGTGCTGTAGACGGGCAGGCTGGCCAGGGCGACCAAGAGCATCAATAGGGGATGGTCAACACAATTCATATTGGCAACTTGGCGAAGAGCTTTCGCCGCTGATGAAGCGATTCAGAGGAGCCATGACGCGATAACGCCAAGACCTAAGATGGGTAGCAGTAGAAGCCAAACAAAGAGAACGAGGTTAAATGTGATCTCTTGCCACTTTGGCAAGGATGGACCTTCTGATTTCTCCCATGGGTCATCGGTGCAGACGATCGTCAAAAAATCAGATTTGAATGTTGGGGAGTCGGATTGTTGTGCGATTGCCTTATCGATGGATGATTTCAGCGCCAGTAGTCCATCGCGATTTCCCACGATACAGTCTTCGTATCTTTCACTTGCCGTTTTCACCCAGGGTTCGTTATTGCGGTTCAAACTGAATCATCCTTAGTTCCTCTGGCCCTTCATAAACCTGCCGTGTCGAAGCGTTTTTGGGCAGGTGCAGATCCTGCCGCCAACATTGCAGGCTATCAACCAGGGTTGGAGTGGAAATTAAAAATAGCTAGATCAGGTAGTCAGGCGATTGGATGTTGGTGCGCAGCAGATCTTGCCCCACCTCAAGCGCCCTTGTTCTTCTCGTCCCAGCGCCTGGGCTCCCAGAGCTCAAGCTTGTTGCCGTCCGGGTCCATCACCCAGGCGAACTTGCCGTTCTCGTGGGACTCTGGGCCGCCGACCACTGTGACGCCGGCCGCCTGCAGCTGGGCCAGCATCTCGTCGAGGTCATCGACCCTGTAGTTGATCATGAAGGACGACTGGCTGGGGCTGAACCACTGGCTGTCCTTATCCGCCAGGTGCCATACGGTCAGGCCGCCGTCTTCGGCCTTGTCCTCGGGCCAGCGCAGGACGGCGCCGCCGAAATCCTCCAGTGCCATGCCGAGATGGTCCCGGTACCAGGCTGCCAGGGCTTTGCTGTCGCCCTTGCACTTGAGGAATACCCCACCTATGCCGGTGATCTTTGCCATGTAGGCCTCCGCTTGTGAGTGGTTGATGGTTTGCCGGGTACGATCTGGGGTTGCCGTGTCGCCTTTGCATCATGGCAGCGCCTGGCGAGGGCCAAGGGCCCCTCTGGTTTCGGTTAGTCCGGCACCCTGCCGAGCATGGCCTTGGCGATCAGTTCAAAGTCGGCCCGGGGTATCTCCAAGTGCCCGAACCTGAAGGCGTATCCCCAGCGGCCTTTGTCCCGTATGAAGGAAAGCTGCTCCAGCAGCGGCCGAATGGGGACAGCCCGGCTGTCGAGAAAGCGGATATCGCGCCTGTGGGGCACAAAGCCGGGGGCCATCTCGAAGGGGTAGGCCTCTGCCCCCACCACTTCCCCTATGGCGGTGAATTGCTGGCAGGGCCTGGCTTCGCCGGAGGCCTCCTCGAAAGTTTCCCTGGGGGAGTAGTAAAGGATCCAATCCCCCACCGACATCCGTTTGAGGGGCTGTGCCTTGCCGTGGCAGAGCTGGCAAAAGCCGCCCGCCACGCCCCGCTCGACGTGGTCCTTTGAGGCGACGCCTATCCAATAACGCATCTTGACTGCTCCTCTACCGCCGCGCCCTGGGCCAGCGTCGCCTGCTGCAGCGCCCTGATCTGGCGGCAGAACTCAATAAGGCCGGCTTGCAGGGAGCCTGCCAGAGCCGGGTTTGCCAGTATGCCGTCCCTGGCCAGGCCGCTGCCCAGCAGGGGCAGGGAGAGGCAGGCACTGTCGATGATGATCCCGGACATGGTCACCAGCACCTCCCGCAAGGCGGCCTGGGCATGGGAGGCCCTTGGGGAGGTGTTGACGAGCATGATGGGCTTACCGGGGAATTCCTCGCCGCTGACCAGCCAGTCGAGAGCGTTCTTCATGGGGCCGCTGATGCCGTGGGCATATTCGGGGCTTGCGATGATGAGGCCGTCGGCCCGGGCCAGGGCCGACTTCAGCGCGGCCAGGGCAGGGATGGGGCTGTCTTCCAGATCCGGGTTGAACAGCGGCAGCGCCCCTATATCGCCCAGCTCGATGCTGATTCCGCTGGGGCTAAGGGCCCTTAACGCCTCAAGCGCCGTCCTGTTGTAGGAGAGCCGGCGCAGGCTGCCGGACAGGGCCAGCAGGTTACATCTTTCCATGGTATTAAGCCTTGGCTGCGCCCTCAGGCGCCGAGCGCCTGGTAGTTGGCGATGTCGGCCTCTATGCCGAGGCGGGCCAGGGTCTCCTGGGGGTTGAAGCCGCTCTCGGTGTGGACCTTGGCCACCTCGGCGCGGGCGGCGTCGATGGCGCCTTGGCTTTCCCACTCGGCGATGGTGACGATGTTGAAGCGGCCGGGGCCCGCCACCTGCTCGAGGAGGGCGTCGCGGATAAAGCCAGGCTGGCGGCGCAGCACGGCATGGGTTTGCTGGACCCGCTGCAGGAATTCCTCGCGGGCACTTTGCGGCACCACGAACTTGTCGACGCGATAGATGCTGTTGGCTGACATGTAACCTCCGTTGTTATTGATGGGGCAGGGTCCCTGCCAGTGCACACCCTAAGTTAGGCGCAGCCGGGCGGACACACCAGCGTAAATTCCCGCCTTGGCGCACCTGGCCGGCACCCGCTGGCCTTAGCGGCGCAGCTCCCCAACCAAGAGCGTGACCAGCCTGGCGATTTCGCCGAGCTCCTGGCGCTGATGAAAGCGCAGCTCTATGTACTGGGAATTCGGGCTCCGCTTGGGGTGGACGGTCGAATCGGCGGGGTGGCGCAGGCCTTGCTGCTGTATGAGCCTGCGACCGAGCTTGAGGTCGAGCTCGTTGCCGCTGTGAAAGTGACCTATCTCTTTGCCCCTAAAGCCAAGGCCGCAGAAGCCGTCGTCCCTATCAGGGTAGGGGATCCGCTTGACCCCCGGGATCTGTTCGAGCAGCGCTATCAGCTCGGCTTTCAGTGCGTTCATCGGGGAAAAGCCCTCCTGTCCGTCAGACCGCCCAATGCGCTGGGTGGCTGAGGGCTCTTAGCGGCGCGCCAAATGTGAAGCCTGGCTCTCTCCAAGCACCTTCTCTATCGCTTGGACGACGGTCTCGGGGGCGTCTTTCTGGATATAGTGCCCTGAACCGCTGACCTCGCTGCTCTGCACCTGGGTGAAGAAGTTGGGCCATTGTTTGCGCAGCGCTTTTACGAACTGCTGGTAGCTGCCAAGCTCCTCTGGCCGGAATTCGGTGCTGAACAGCAGCCGGGTCGGGAAGGTCAGGGGCTGCTTCAGGTCCAGCTCGGTGAGGCAGTCTTCCTGGGCGTCAAACTCCTGCTTCATGGCGCTGCTGAAGGCCACCAGCCTGAGGCTTTTCAAGATGTTGGCGCTGAGGGGCGCTTCGACCTGCATTTTCGACCAATGGTGCGGGTAGGTGGGGTCCAGCAAGACCATGCCGGCCACCTCATGGGGGTAGAGGGTCGCGAAGCAGAGCTGGTCCAGGCCTCCCAGGGAGTGCCCGACCAGGAGGTAGGGCGGGGCGACCTTGGCCGCCTTGAGCAGGGCGTGGAGTTCCCGGGAAATGGCACAGGGGCTGCGCTTATCCTGGGCGAGTGGGCTGTCGCCGTAACCTGGCCTGTCATAGGCGAAGAGGGCAAGGCTGCCTGGCAGCTGGCCTATGACCTTGCCCCACACATCCTTACCGTCACCGAGGCCGGCTTGGAAAACCACCGTCGGCCCGGTACCGGGCCTCTGGTAGTAGGCGATGCTGTTTGAGGCGACCTCGGCCTTTTTGCTGGAGGGCACAGTCGCGCAGCCCGCCATCAAGGCCAGGGCGGCGAAGCAAAATGCCATGAGTGCAGTCTTGATACTGTGCATAGTTCCCTCTAACGCTGACGCCCTGCCTTGGGCTGATGTGTGGCGGTGTGGCCTGTGGGAGCGATAACAAAGGCGGCTGACCTCGGCTGTCGTCTCGCTCCTTATCGCATCGCCGCTTTGCAGTTCGATGACGCCGCGATTTGCCCTGCTGCGGGCGGAAAGCCCTTTTGATACCGATCGCCAGCCTGACCACGCCGGCCTTTTAAGATCACTTGATCAGCTGCACCAAGAGCTTGAAAAGGAAGTCCAGCTGGGGAAAGCCGTCGGCTTCGCCCTCCTGCTCGCGGTGCATCTCGGCCCTGTCATTGGCGGCCTGGACGGCCTGGGTATTCTCGATATTCCCTTCTTCCTGGCCGATGGTATAGGCCTTTTCCTGTTCGTTTTTTGCCATGGCCGCGTGGGCCCTGCCGGCTGAAGTGGAACAGGAGGTGACGGTCAGCAGGGTCAGAACAATGACGGCGATTCTCAAGGTGTTATCTCTCAAAATGGAATGTCGCAGCACAGGGGCGCTGCGAAAGGATGGCATGGTACGGCAGATGTCTTGTGCCTTTTTACTTATCTGGTGAGCACCTGGTACAGGGTGTAAAGCACCATGGCGATGATGGACAGTGAACTGAAAGTCCAGAAGGTGGCCCTGACGTCGTGCAGCTGCGCCGTGGCGTAGGCGACGAAATGGGCCGCCCGGGCCAGGACGTAGGTCCAGAACAGCACCTCGGCCAGCAGCAGCGGCGGGCCCACCAGCACGAACAGCAGGCCTGCCACCAGAAAGGCGGGAATGCTCTCCAGGTCGTTCAGGTTCATGCGCCGCGAACGCTCCACATACTCGTTCGGCTCCAGCTGGCCTGAGACTGGCGCCGGGTTGAGGGGGCTCTGCTTGGCATCCTCGGGGCTGCGAAAGCCGGCACGTACCTTCATCATCCTGATCACCGTCATCCAGGGCTGCAACAGCAGCTTCAACAGCATGACCGACGCCGCCAGCACATAGGCGGCGAAGACGGGGTTATCCAGGCTCAAGACGGTGCTTTCGATGGTCATGGCATGCACTCCTTCCAAACCGGCATCGAGGCTCAGTTGGCGGTTCGGCCAAGCAGGTAGCGGTTAACGACATAGCCCCAAGGTACAGCAATTATAGGCAGTGCCACCCACAAGAAGGCTTGCATCATGTCGGTGACCTCAGGGCTTATGGTTTGGCCGCTTCTTACCAGCGGGAGCACCACTATGGCGAGCCAAAGCACCTTGTAGAAGATCTCCAGAAGCAATATCGGGAGCATGCGCACCGTCCTGAATATCCCGATCAATGCCAAAGAGGAGAAGGCCGCCCAGACGCACCAGACCATGGCATCCTTGGAGCCCCAGGCACCCTCATGAAAGAGGATCTTGCTCCACACATCCTTTCCCAACACGAAGAACATAAGTCCATAGATCGCCCTCATGAGGTAGATGCTGATGGGGCGTATGCCGTCATATTTGGGGTTAGGCATAAAGGCATATTTCAGCTTTTGCATGATTTTCCTTAATCACAGGTAGAGGGGCAGCATTGGCCCCTGAGTTCATTTGGTGAAGGCCAAAGCACATTCAGGGCATTGGGGGGCTATCCGTCTTCGTCAGGCAGGACAGAGGCGGCCGTGACCGGTGAGACCATAGACCAGCCAAGGGTTTTGTAGAGCGCGGCGCCGGCTTCTGTCGCCACCAATACCCCCTGTGTCGCCCCGCAATCTTGGGCGCATTGGGACAGCACCGCCATGATGTACCGGCCAAGCCCCTTCCTCCGGTGAGTTTCGGCCGTCACTATCTGGTCGAAAGTCGCAAAGGCGCCAACGATGGCGGCTTGGCCGCTGGCCGCCAGTTCGCCTGTGTCGGCAAAGAGTCTGGCAAACACCAGTGCTCCCGTTTGCTCGGTATCGAGGTGGTAGCCCGTTATGGCGGGGGCCGGACGGCCTGCCAGAGCGGTGCTCATCAGGAACTCCGGTTCATGCAGCGTCCAGTGGCTCGGGAGCAGGGGAGACAGGCTCTCCATCGGGGCGCAGACCTTCAGCCAGGTGCCGGGGCCGGCTTCGCCGACAAGCCTTTGGACCAGCTCGTGCTCAAGCCGGGGGAGGACGTAGCGAAGGGTCTGCCCCGGCTTGCCGACGGCTACCTGAAAGTACCCTGAGCCTGGGACAGGGGCCTGGGTGTGCCGGGAAATGGCCCAGCCATATGTCCAAGCGCGAACAGCGGCGCAGAGCTCGAGCGCGCCGGGATCAGGCAAGGCCGTTGCGTGCGGGGATGGTGACGTTATGGGGCTGGGACTGAAGTGGGGCATTTGGGGACTCCAAATCTGTGAGTTGGCTTAGCCAGCCGGTTAATCCTTTCTTATCCAGCCGAGGCTCAGCAGATAACGGTTGCCTGAAACCACCTTGGATACCGAATGCCCGCAAAGATCCGGGCGGAAGAACTTGATCCTGCTGCTGCAGTAGATGGGGGACTGGCAGATAAAGTCTCCCCCTTCCTTTGCCTTCTTCAAGACGATATTCAACCTGAAGTGCTTCCCGCTCTGGACAGCGTCCCTATGGGGCGGCACCTCGCAGCCCTCCGGAAACCGGAGCAGGTAGAGGTCAAACTTGACTGGCCAGGTCGCGCCCGCCAACAGCATCTTTTCGTAACCGGACTGCTGCCGGCCTTTTTGCCACCGGAATAAGGTTTTAATGATGCTCATTTCTATGAAACATACAATGTCTAAGTTAAACTTTCGTGAGGATCACGAACGATTATTAAATCTGGGGCTGATCCTGGCCATCCGATAAAGACCTATGTACTCACCGTCTTTGAATGACGCGAACTTGGACTCACCTTCGATATCGAATCCAAACTTCTTATACAGAGATATGCCACGCTCATTATCTGTATAAACCTCTAACTCCAGACGGATGATGTTTAACCAATTATCGGCAAGGTCAATCGCCTCTTCCAAAAGATGGCTGCCGACGCCTTTTCCGTGGCAGTCTGGATGCACTGCCATGCCAAAGCTGGCCACATGCTTTGCTCTAGGTTTGGCACTAAGGTTTAACCCGATATAACCTTGCACCTCATTTTCTATCTCGGCGACCAGCACGACAGAGCTTTCCTTGCTCTCTTGAAACAGCCGGCACACTTTTTCGGTGCCAAGGTAGGGATGCTGAGAACTTTGAGCGACTACCGAAGGATGGTCAAATATTTCCGAAATTCTTTCATGATCTTTGACGTCGGCCGCTCTTATTTTCACTTCCATTATCCGTCCACTCTCCGATTGGAATTCAAGGTATGGGTGCCGGTAACCAGTTTTTTAAGCGCAGACCAGTTTATAAATCCTGAGCTCTTCAGCGTCTTTCATGAAGCCGGTCTTGCCTTTTTCTGTAGACATGTAGGTTAAACCGCACTTCTCCATAACCCTGCCCGAGGCTGGGTTTATGGCAAGGTGCTTACCATAGATGGCTTTGAAGCCGAAAGCCTCTATGCAGTGATCTATGAATGCCCTACAGGCCTCGGTACAGAAGCCTTTTCCCCAATAATCGACTCCGATCCAGTAGCCCAGCTCAGGTTGGCCTGAATTCAGGTTAAGCATGCTTACGCAGCCTATTAAATCGCTGCTATCTTTCAGCGTTACTGCGTAAGTCACAGTAGCTCTATTAGCAAAATTATCTTCGTGAGTGGCAATCCACTTTTCAGCCAAACCATCAGGATAAGGGTAAGGTATGCTCGCTGTTGTATTGGCTACTTCCTTATTACCTGCCAGGCTCTGAACACGCTTGGCATCAGAAATTACAAACCTTCTTAGCAGTAACCGTTCGGTGACAATCTCTCTCTGGTTCATTTAACTAACCTAATGCATAGGGCCGCACTAAGTGGAAAGCAACACTTAGCTAGAATCAACGAGGTACAAGCGAGAGCCAAGTATAGCGTATCTGATATTCACCCAATAAAAATGACACGCCATAATTTTTAGGTTTGTTGTTCATTAGTCTCATTGAACTTTCTTTTCAGGTATTTAAGGCTGGCGTTCAGCTCCTTGATTTCAATGCGTGATTCTCTTGCTATATCGCGCATTTCCTTGACACGCTTTGAAATCAAAAAGACAAAAACTGGGACCAACATCCACAAAATGATAAGCGCAATGTAGATAAGTGCACCGGCGACACCAAAGCCTCCAAACACATTTTCCATAATTATATCTCCCTCAAAAAATCCCCTGCTAGGGATATAAAGTGATATTCATTGCCATTATGTCGGCCATCCAATGCAACCCGGTTTTCAGCCGTTACTATGCCCACCTGAAGGCCGCCGGGAAGCTGCCCCAAGTGGCGCTCATCGCCTGCATGCGCAAGCTCGTCGTCACCTTCGACACCCTGGTCAAAAATGGCGAAAAATGGTGCGAGAAAACGGCCTGATCTATTGACGAAATGCCACAGTCAGTTGTTAGGCTCAGTGTTGGCTCCACACGAGCAGGCGACTTGGCGGAGATGCTATTGCCTGGGAGGCCAGCAGTGTAAAGCTCCATCTGTTTCGCCCATTGCTTTGCGCCAAACATGCTCAGGAAACAGAGCACGCTTGGTGAGTGCTCCCAAAAACTGCGACCCACCCTGAGCTTCGAGCAAAACCGGAACCGGCTCATCTCGGCCCTTTACATATATGAAGAGAATATCCGAGCTGGTCATACCTCCATCCTTGAAGCACACACGCTCCACGTCAGACCATTGAAATGATTGATTCCAGCCGGACTCAAGCCTTGCAAGTACTTTTACGTGGACGGTTCTTTCGTCGAATTCGACCGCCAGTAACTCGTTGAGTGGGCGCGGCTTACGACTCTCCCACCAAGCCCTGAGAGTTTCGAGTATTCGCATGTGTTTTTTCCTGTGGGAGTGCCTAACGTTTGACTTAAGCGGCGCCGTTAGGCGTCCGCTTGAAGGAATGGTTAGACATCATTCGTTTCTTGGCAGAAGCCGAGCTGCATTGTGGCGAAATAGCGCATGCGCCAGAAGCACACCGACTGCATCGATCAACAAATGGGCGACCATGCAAGCGAGAATGTTTTCTGTGAGAACGAATAGGGCGGATAACAAGGCACCTGCCCAAACGACGGAAAGCATGTGCGCGGCGCCCCAGCGAAAGTGCGCGACCGTAAACGAGATCAGCGAGAGCACTACCGCTGCATGTGTGCTGTGTAGAAGCACGCCACCAACCCCAATGGCATAGCCTCGGTACAAAGCTTCTTCGGTCACGGCTGCAGTGCATATAACGAACACTTTTGACCGAAGTGAGCGGCTGAGTAGAGCTCGTAGGGGCACGGAATCAGTTGTGTTCGTTCTGGTCGTTTGCCGCTGAAGTAGTTGACAGAAAGGCCATCCGGCCAAGACGGCAAGGGCAGTGGCAATGCCACTTCCGAATACGAGCCATGACAAGCTGGACAAGCCGAGCAGATGGGGCCAGTTTTCCCCAGCTGTAGAAGCAATCGCGAAGGCAGCTCCCGCTACGAGCCATAAGCAAATCCGGGTTGGGAAAGCCATTGGATCCGCTTTCAATGTACGCGCGAAAAGCAGCAACAATGGCGCGCCAAACAGAGATAGCAGCAAGCCGACGGCTAACAGCGTGTCCATGTGATGATGTGAGGTCTAACGTCGCCAACACAGGCCGAGCGTAGCGAGGTCCAGTGCAATGCGCTTTTTGCATTGCACGATTGTGCTTGGCTTTGTTAGTGGCTTATGCAATTTGAACCTCATTGAAATTTGGGTTTTCTTCCAGCAGTTCTAAAAAAAATATAAAGCAGCCATCCGAAACATTCATTTTATTCTTGCCGAAGAGCTTTTCTTTAAAGCTTCGGCGTTTATCAACCTGGAATGCCCACTCGATTTCATCTTGTGGGTTATCGCCTTCTTCGAAATAGGCACAAGCACCAATTAAGTAGTTTTTCCCATCAAACTCTAGTTCACTATACCAGCCCCAATCTTCAGCATCTGGTTCAGAAATCTCAAATTTTCCCGCGAGCTCTGTTTTGAGCCATGCAAGCAGTGATATTCCGTAGATTGGATTTATGGGATTCTTCCTCTCTTTAGAAACATCAAACATAGATGTCTTAAAGTGTATGGCTTGGTTCATGACTCTCCTCGCCCACTAACGCCCAACAACACTGGACCGAAAAAGCGCAGCTTTTTGGGGTCCAGTGCTTGTTTTTGTTATGGCCGCAACGTGTGCAGCCCGATAAGAACTCGTTTCCGGAGCGGTAGCGGAGGACACAGTTGAACAGTGCGAGGCTTTGGCGCACGGAGCACTGGGCCGAATATGATTTCTCTGACTGGCACGAAGAACGGTGCGCCGCATTTCAAAACTCCCTCTTCACTTGAACAACACCTCGAAGAACAAGGCACTATTCATTCCGCTGATCACTACTATTTCTAAGCGGTTGCCACGTAAAGCGGCCAACTCAATTTATACCGCGTTTTCACCAAGCCAGGAACGTGAATCTGGCACATTGCCGACCAAACCTTCAAAAAAGGCAGCAGCGCCATAACGACTCCACGTAACCGGCGGCCAAGAGCGGCAGTGCGAAGCGCCGCCGCACTTGGCCGTCCGAGTTGACGCGGTTGTTAGCAGTCAGTCCCACAACACCTTCCCCGTGATAGCCTTTACATGGGTGTTAACTGCGCCCCCGGTTTTCGCCGCCGCATTCTTAATAAAATCGAGATAGTCCTCGACTTGGCTCTTTTTGACAGAAGTTTTTGCTTTTCCACGGTGTGCTATTTCCCCTCTAAGCTCAACGAACTTGTCGAGTTTGTCACGGGCCTTTGCCGCAGTGAGCTTCTTCGCCCATACCCACTTACCGGACACATTCGTGAGGCCGATAGCGGATTCAAAAAGATCGTCGATGTTCTTGTATTTCGGGGTATTCAATTTCCTGTTTCGGCTTTCCTTGAGCGTTTGGAGCCGCTGCTGTAGGAGTTGCCTCCATTTGTCATCGGACAACTTCCACACTGCTATTTCGTTATTCTCGGCCTTGAGCTCCTTCGCGATTATCTTCTTTATCTCTGTTGGAAGGACGTCAGCCGTTGCGGCATGAGCAACAATGTGTTCGAGACCCTCTTCAGCGATGTCTTCGCAATATGCTTCCCAGTAAGAGGTAATCAGGACTATCGCTGACTTGTTCAGAACTTCGAGACCGAAACGCCTTCCTGGGGCATTGCCGCCCTGTAGGGTATGTAGGTCAAGCAGGCCCTCCACGTCTTTAAGGTTCTCGTCTAGTGCAATCCTGGCCTTGCTCGGCATTTCCCCTCCTTTTCCTCTGCTAACGCCCGGCTTTGGGGCGGACTTGTAGCTGCGGAGCAGCGGAAAGGCCGTCCCAGCCCCGAAGGGGCGACAACAGCCGATTGTTAGAGACTATCAGCATGCTAGCTTCATATTCCAAGCTGATAGCCGCACTCAGCAGCACTTCGAAACGGTACTTGACTACCGTATATTTATACCGTACATTTATACGCTCCCTTGCATAGCAGCTCAAAACACAACGCTCTCCTTCAGGGAACTAAAAGGACTGACCGATGATTGACCACTTGCACCGCGCCAAAGAAAAGAAAATGGCATACGTCCTCCACTATGACTTTGGCTATACCAAATCTTCAATAGCCACTTTGATGAAAATTAGCCCCCAACAAATGGGACAATGGATCAAAGAAGTTCATTATGAAGTCCAGATACATCGACTTAACCAAGAACTTGATAGCATTAAACAAGAACTAATCGGCATGGGCTATCAACCTCAAAAAGCCTTAGACCACAATGACTTTAACTTCTAAACGATGTATTGGCACTGTCGAAATTGCGCAGTGCCTCCCTCTAACGCCCAAAGCAGCGGCGCGCGTTAGCGCGTCCAGCCCGTAGGGCGATGCTGCCTTTGTTTGTTATGTGATTTAGCACTCAGCCACCTTTAGTTTGCTAGCTGCAACTTTGAGCTGTTCTTTGGTGAGGCCGATGATATTTTGAAAATCGTTATCGTCCAAACCAAACCCTAGATTGTGAGCATTTAGCGCATTGATAATGCCACTAAGTTCTTGTGACGTGAGCATATTTGGTGAGACTTCTTGCATGACTGCATAAAGCTTATTAGCCACTGCATTTTCAATAGGGTTAACCACAACAATATCGCCAGTATCCTCTAGCTCTTTTATTGCCTTGACTAGAACTTCCTTAAGCACGGGTTCACTCATACGTTTTATTCACATAACGCCCAGCGAAGGGGCAATTTTGGAGCGCAGCGGAAAAATTGTCCCGCTTGCGCTGTTTGTTAAGCACTGATTCCAAGCTCCCTTCGTACTCTGTTTCTTACGAGAGGAACCAGAACTTTCAAAGTTTTATTTGCCTCTGAAACATTGCCTGACTCAACAGCTGCGATAAATTCCTCAATTGTTTCGATTTCATCTTTGTACCCATATAGATGAAAGTTAGACCTAGCTGTAGCCAACTTTTGGACTAGATCCTTATCCTCTTCAAATGGCTTTTCGCTATTCTGGAGAGAAAACCACACTGGCAAGAATGAACGCAACGCTTCTAACCGATGTTCAGTTCGCTTCTTGGCCATCTCGTGACGGCGGCTTAAATGGCTATTTACGAACCAACCGGCCACGACAATTATTGCCGAAGAAATAAGAATCCAGTCACGAATTTCCATAAGTTGCACAATTTCTCTTTAGGTGCTTAACGATGAGTTGAAAGGCCGCTTTCGGCATCGCTGAAAGCGGTCCAGTGGAGGCCGTAGGCCGGAACGGTTTCGAACGTTTTGTTATGTGCTGGGCGCAACTGGAAAGCCTTCTAATTGTTCAGGAAAGTGTTGAATCGGCATTTTTTCATCTCTACCGACCCAGTAGATAAGTTTGCTGGCCTCGTACTGTAGCGGAATGCTGCATGCCTCAGACATAAATGAACCGCAATAGGCATGAGATGCCAACACTTTGTATTTTTCATAAGTAAACGAAAAGCTGTAGATGTTGGGTTCGGCGCCGTTAACACTAACGGACAGCTGCCATATTGGTGAACTACTGTCTTGAGACAGTGGGATGTTTACTGAGGCACGTGCCGCGATTTTGTAGCACGTTGGGCTTGTTTTGTTGATGTTGCAAGCTTCTAGTATCGTGTCTGTATTGTTAAATAGCTCAATTGTGCCAATTACAGAGCAACTGGAGAGCAGTAGGCATAAAAAAGTAATAATGGCGACTTTGATCATGTTTGCACATAACAGTTTTATTAGCGACCCGGGTCGCTTCTACTCATTAGACCAGTGTGGGTGCTAGATCCAAGCCACTGATCCCCTTGATAATGTCATCCTGACATATTATGTCACTGCGTGAAAGCGAGCGGTCTCCTTATCACGCAAGAGGCTGGCTCTTTATCATCACATCGGATGAGTGATAACTCTCACTATATCAGTCTCTTATAACTGGTCATACCGATAAAAGCGAGCCCTGTCAGCTGTCACATTAGGCCCGTTCGCAATTAGTGGTCTAGATATACTGTGTATCCATACAGATGTCAGGCTTGTTATGGCCAGTCAGTTTATTGAGTTAGTTCGCCGAGAGATCAGGTTGCGCCAATACAGCATTCGCACCGAACAAAGTTATCTGTATTGGATCCGCTTCTATATTCGTTTTCACCGAATGGTACACCCTGCCCAGTTGGGGGACGATGACGTCAGAGCCTTCCTGACTTGGTTGGCCTCTGAGCGCCGGGTGGCGGCCAATACCCAGAAAGTCGCTCTCAACGCCTTGAACTTTCTTTATCGCAACGTACTGGACAGGCCCTTGGGGGAACTGGGTTTTAAGATGGCGAAAGCAAGTCGCTACCTACCGACAGTACTAACAGGCGACGAAATGGCTGCAATTTTTCGCCAGTTGCATGGCATTTACCGGCTGATCTTTCCGCTGCTCTACGGTACTGGAATGCGGATCAGCGAGTGTTTGAGGCTGCGATTACAGGACCTCGATTACCAGCGCCTCACCATTACCATTCATGATGGAAAAGGCAAAAAGGACCGGGTCACATTGATGCCTTCATCATTGTCGTGTCCTTTATACAACCAGCAAACCGAGGCTCTTAAACAGCATGAGCAGGATCTCACGGACGGGGTTGGACCATCCTTGCCTCTGGCTTTGTCCCGTAAATACCCCAATGCTTGGAGACAGACTGGCTGGATGTTCCTGTTCCCTTCCTCAAGCCTTTGCCAACACCCTCACAGTGGTGTTCTGTGTCGCCACCACCTTCATCAGACTGCGTGCAGAAAAGCCCTGAAGCAAGCAGTCGTCGCCTTACCCTACCTGCATAAAAGAGTCAGCTGCCACACCTTCCGGCACAGTTTCGCCAGCCAGTTGCTGGCGGCGGGCTACGACATAAGAACGGTGCAGGAGCTGTTGGGCCACAGCGATGTCAGGACCACCCAAATCTACACCCACCTGCTGGGCCAGCACTTCAGCGGCGTAGTCAGCCCGATGGACCGATGCTAAGCCACAGTGCTGGCCGTAATGGCTCCTGAACGGGCGACTAGCTTCCTGGCTGTCAGCCGTGCCTGCTGGGGTAGGGCTCTTGGGGCCCCTTTAAGTGAAGCGCCGGGATGGAAGCCGCGAGAGGGCAGTTGAGCCAAGGATGGCGAAACAGGTGAGTATTCGTCGGGACACGCGTACGAACCGGTGCCCGGCAAGCGGCTTACAGCACGGATTGAGCGTAACGCTGGGGTGGCCTTCTTTCGGTTCCTTTCTTTGGCCAAGCAAGAAAGGAACCCGCCCGCCGGTGCGGGAACCGGCAAACAACAAGCTGTGCCGCTGGGGCGAAGCTAGAAATGAAAGCACTGCTTTCATGCTGCTTCGCGCGAGCCTCTGGAAGGGCGAGCCGGAATGAACCACCATGGACGGCTCCAACTCGGGACTCGCTTGTAGCAGCAAACTACCAGGCAAGACCAAAACCCACGCTACCGCCCCTGGAATGCACTAATCCAGTCATCCGTGACTCGTTGTGTTCTTCCTAAACAGTCCCCTTCTATGGGTCCCGACTCTTGCCCCATCCCTGGTGGGCCTTCCGGCTCGGCCATCCGGTGATACTCAGACCTTCCATGGTCTTCGCCCTGCGGGCCATCGTCGTTGCCTCCGACGTTCAAGCCTCGGCGGCCCCAATCGTTCCTGACGAATTTGTCGAAGCTCACCCTTGCCGAGCATCAACAATAAGCCTCTGAAACCCCTAGGTAAATACCCCTGCACAAATCGCAAACAAGCGGGGAGGGCGGGGGCCTGGCCAAGGCAACAAAAAACCGGCCAGGGGGCCGGTTTTTTCAGGCTGCCGCCGAGCGGCAATCAGCGTCCATCACTTGGCAGGCTTGGCCACCAGGGAACGGGTGTCTTCGTTGGCCTCGGTGAGCTGCACCTGGATAAGGTCGGCCAGCTTGTAGCTCTCCTCGCCCTTGATGAGGATGGTGCCGGCCTCGAAGTTGACGTCCAGCTCGGCCTTGACGTCGTGGATCTGGGAGGCGGGTACGAAGGCCACGGCGCCGTTGTCCACCAGCCGCACCTTCATGCCGCCGCGGTTGACGTCGATGATCTCGGCGTCGAAGCGGGTCTCGGTACCGGCCTCGGGCCCCAGCCAGCGCACATAGAGCCAGTCGCCCATGTCGCGCTCGGCGAGGCGGTTGAGGCGGCGGTGCTCTGAGAGGTGCTCGGCCAGGCTTTCCTTGGGCTTGGCGACCTGCTCACCCTGGAGTATGGCCTTGATGATGCGGTGGTTGACCATGTCGCCGTACTTGCGGATGGGGCTGGTCCAGGTGGCGTAGGCGGGCAGGCCCAGGCCGTAGTGGGGGCCGGCTTCCAGGGTGATGGCGGCGTAGCTCTGGAAGCGGCGCAGACGGCCGTCCAGGAACTGCTTCTTCTCGGCGTCCAGCCAGCGGCGCATGGCGGCGTAGCCTTCCAGGGTGTGCACCTGGTCGATGTCCACCGGTACCTCGTACTGGGCCAGCAGGGCCTTGGCGTCTTCCAGCTTCTCGTCTTCGAAACCGTTGTGGACGTTGTAGACGCCGATGCCGCCGTGACGGCGCAGGTACTGGCCGCAGGCGACGTTGGCGGCGATCATGGCCTCTTCGACGATGCGGTTGGCGATGCGGCGCTCTTCCCTATGGACAGTGACCACGTTGCCGTCCTGGTCCAGCTCGAAGCGGTAGTCGGGCCTGTCGCCGAACACCAGGGCGTGGGCCTGGCGCCAGGCGGTGCGGGCTTCGGTGAAGTCGCGCAGAAGCTTGAGGGTGGCGGCCTGGGCCTCGTCGTCCGGCTGCCAGCCGTCCTTGCCTTCCAACCAGTCGGAGACGTTGTTGTAGACCAGCTTCTGGCGGGACTCGATCCAGGCCGGGGTGAATTCGGTGTCTTCGCCCAGGGTGCCGTCGTCGGCGACGAAGGTGCGGGCCACCAGGGCAGGGCGCTTCTCGCCGGCCTTGAGGGAGCAGAGATCGTCAGACAGCACTTCCGGCAGCATGGTGACGTTGCGGCCCGGCAGGTAGACGGTGAAGGCGCGCAGCTCGGCGGCCTGGTCCAGGTCGGAGCCGGCCACCACGTAGGCGGTGGGATCGGCGATGGCGACCCACAGCTGGTAGCCGCCCTCGACCTTCTCGACCCAGATGGCGTCGTCCATGTCCTGGGTGGAAGCCGCGTCTATGGTGGCGAAGGGAATATGGCTGAGATCCTGGCGCTCCAGGCCGTCGATGAGCGTCAGTTCGCCGTCGAACTGGGGAGCGGCCTTTTGCAGGTTGTGGCGGGCCAGGGTGACGTGCCAGGGGGCGTAGCCGTCGTTGTTGTCGGCCACCTTCTCGAGGATGTCGGCGCTGAAGCCGTTGTCACCCTTGAGGGGGTGGCGCTTGAGTTCGGCCACCACCCAGTCGCCCTGGGCCAGCTCGACCTTGAGGCCCTTGGCCGGGCGGCAGCGGATGCTGTCCTTGATGAGGGGGTGGTCCGGCACCACGTACTGGCGGTCGTCGCGCTGCTTGATGCGGCCGACGAAGCGGGTCAGGGACGGCTCCAGCAGGCTTTCCGGCTCGGCCACTTCCTTGTCCTTCTCGCTGCGTACCACCGCCTTGACCTTGTCGCCGTGGATCACCTTCTTCATGTAGGGGGGCGGCACGAAGTAGGATTCCTTGCCGTCCACATCCAGGAAGCCGAAGCCCTTGTCGGAGGCCTTGATCTGGCCCTCCACCGTCTTGAGGTTTTCGCGGATCTCGGCCTTTAGCTGGGCCAGCAGCGGGTTGTCTTTGAACATCAAGGTCGCTCTAAAAGGAAGTGCCGGCGCGCCTTGTGCCGCGCCGCTGAAAAACCCGCCCACTATAACGAAAAGCCCTGTAACAAGGCAAAGAAAAGGGCGGCTTTGACCCGCTGCCGACTGAACGAAAAGCCCGCTCCCAAGGCAAAGAAAAGGCGGGTAGGCCCGCTGCCGACTGAAAACGAAAAGCCCGCTCTCAAGGCAAAGAAAAGGCGGGGTGGCCCACTGCCGACTCAAAACGAAAAGCCCAGTCCCAAGGCAAAGGAAAGGACGGTTTGACCCGCTGCCGATTGAACGAAAAGCCCGCTCTCAAGGCAAAGAAAAGGCGGGTAGGCCCGCTGCCGACTCAAAACGAAAAGCCCGCTATCAAGGCAAGGGAAAGGGCCGCTTGACCCCGCCACGGCCTGGGTGAAAACTACCTGGCTTATGGCAGGGCAAGAGGCCTTAGCCGTGCCGAGGTGGAAGAGAAATCCCTCGGTGTCAGGGCACTTGTGCTATTGATTGATCAGCCTGTTCCAGCCAAGGAGGCTTGATGCGCTTTCCATCCTTTCTATTGGCCGCCCTGGTGGCCGGCCAAGCCCTGGCGGCCCCGGCCCAGCTGTCGCTCTGCGCCAGCTGCCACGGCAGCGACGGCCAGGGCATAGATCCCGCTGGCCCGCGCCTGGCGGGCCAATCGGCCCAGTACCTGGCCAATCAATTGCACCTCTTCCAGGCCGGTTCCCGCCAGAACCCCATCATGCAGCCCATGGCGGCCATGGTGCAGGGCGACGCCGTCCAGGAGCTGGCCGACTATTTCGCCGGCCAGAAGGTGGCCGAGCCGCCCCTGCACAAGCGCGGCGAGCAGCCGGTCATCGAGGGCATTGGCGAGAAGCTGGCCTACCAAGGGGACTGGTCGAGGGAGCTGCCGTCCTGCGTCAGCTGCCACGGCCCCTCCGGCATCGGCGGCGGCATCTTCCCGCGCCTGGCCGGCCAACAGCAGCAATACCTTGAGAACCAGCTCAGGGCCTGGCAGCAGGGCACCCGCAAGGGCGACCCCGACGGCGTCATGGCCCACTTGGCCGGCAAGCTCAGCGCCGAGGAAGTCACGGCGGTGGCCCATTACTTTGCATCGCTGAAATAGGAGGCGCCATGAAACTGCGATACCTGATATTGCTGTTGCCGGCGCTGCTGGCAAGGGCCGAGGACAAGCCCATTACGCCCAGAACCCTGGATAAGGTCCCCGCCGGCGCCTTCGGCGACAAGGTGCGCCTCGGCTACAAGCTGTTCGTGGACAGCCAGCAATTGCGCGGCAAGTTCGTGGGCAACAACCTCAACTGCGTCAATTGCCACATGGACGCGGGGCGCAAGGCAGACGCGGCGCCGCTCTGGGGCGCCTGGTTCGCGTACCCGGCTTACCGCAAGAAAAACAAGAAGATAAACACCTTCGAAGAGCGCCTGCAGGGCTGCTTCCAGTACTCGATGAACGGCAAGGCGCCGCCCCACGACAGCCCCGAGCTGGTGGCCATGTCCGCCTATGCCTACTGGCTGGGCATGGGCGGCCTGCTGGACAGCAAGGGCAGTGCCGAGGCGGTGCCGGAACTCAGCGACGAGCAGCTGCTCAAGGGCGGCCTGGACAAGGACTTCACCTTGCCCAAGGCGTTGGCGGGGATGGACTCCAAGGCGCTTTCGAAGTTGCCTGGCCGGGGCTACCCGGTGCTCAAGGCGCCGGACAACGGTGGTGACCGCCAGGCCGGCAAGGCCCTTTATGCCCAGCACTGCGCCTTCTGCCACGGCGTCGACGGCCAGGGCCAGCAGATGGGCGGCAGCACAGTGTTGCCGCCGCTCTGGGGCGCACAGAGCTTCAACTGGGGCGCCGGCATGCACAGGGTGGACACGGCGGCGGCCTTCCTGCACGCCAATATGCCGCTGGGCAAGGCCTTGCAGCTGACCGAGCAGCAGGCCTGGGATCTGGCCGCCTTCATCGACAGCCACGACAGGCCCCAGGACCCGCGCTTCAACGGCGACGTCAAGAAGACCCAGGAGGCTTTCCACAAGCACAAGGGATTCTACGGCCAGAGCCTGGACGGCGCGCCGCCCCTCGGCAGCCAGTCGCCCCCCAACATGCCAAAAGCGCAATAACAAAGGCGCCCCAGGGCGCCTTTTTCATGGCCGAGAAGGCGACTCAGGGGGTCAGCAGGCTGTAGCCCTGCTGCTGCAGTATGGTCAGTTCGGTAAGGGCCGACAGCGCCTTGGTGACGTCCCCGCGCAGCTCCTCGTCGCCGTAGTCGTGGGCGGCGTAGGCCTGGCCGCAGACGTAGATCTTGACCCCGGCCTTGGCCAGCTCGTCGAGCAGGGCCGCCGAGCCGTCTTTTTCCTTGAAGCGCTTTTCATGGGCGGCGTCTGACAGGGCATGGCGGGTGGCGGGGCCGTGCAGCACCACCGCCAGCTCCATGTCTTTCGGCTTGAGGCCGACCTGGGCGTGCATGTTGAGGTAGCGGGCCACGGATTCGAGGCGGCGGTCCAGCTCGCCGGGGGCCGGAGCCTCGATGATGTCGAAGACCGCCTTCAGGTGCACGCCGGCCGGCAGGGGGGCTGCGTGCTTGACGGTGAAGACGGGGCCGTAATCTTTGATGATGGGCCCCATGGTGGTGGCGGCCGCCAGGGCGATGCTGAGCATGGACTTTCCTTAGTTGTGCAGGGTCAGGGTAAAGAGATCGCGGCGCCTGTCCTTGAGGTTGCGCACCGAGCCTTCGGAGCGCACCACCTTGAGGCGGTCGAGATCCAGGTCCGAGAAGAGGATCATCTCGGTGTTCGGGGTGGCCTCGGCCATGACGGCGTCATGGGGGAAGGCGAAATCGGACGGGCTGAACACGGCGGACTGGGCGTACTGCACGTCCAGGCTTTCCACCTGGGGAAGGTTGCCGACAGAGCCGCACACCACCACGTAGCATTCGTTCTCGATGGCCCTGGCCTGGGCGCAGTGGCGCACCCGCAGGTAGGCGTTCTTGGTGTCTGTCCAGAAGGGCACGAAGAGCACCTCCAGGCCCTGGTCGGCGAGGATGCGGCCGAGCTCAGGGAACTCCACGTCGTAACAGATGAGGATCCCCACCTTGCCGGCGTCGGTGTCGAAGGCCGCCACCGCATGGCCCCCCTCTATGACCCAGTCGCGGCGCTCGTGGGGGGTGATGTGCAGCTTGTACTGCACCTCGGTGGAGCCGTCGCGGCGGCAGAGGTAGGCGACGTTGAACAGCTCCTTGCCTTCCAGCAGCGGCATGGAGCCGGTGATGATGTTGATGTTGTAGCTCACCGCCATCTGGGAGAGCTGTTGGCGAAAGTGGTCGGTGAAGCTGGCCAGGTAGCGGATGGCCTCCTGCTGTTGGGTGGTGTTGGCCAGACCCATCAACGGCGCGTTGAAGAATTCGGGGAAGACCACAAAGTCGGACTTGTAGTCGGAGACGGCGTCGACGAAGTATTCCACCTGCTTGAGCACCGCCTCGGCACTGTGGAACTCGCGCATCTGCCACTGCACGGCGCCGATGCGCACCTGGCGCTTCTGGCTGAGGGGCTTTTCCTCGGGGTCGAAGAGGATGTTGGACCATTCCAGCAAGGTGGCGTAGCCCTGGGAGCGTTTGTCCTCCGGCAGGTACTGGCGCAGCAGGCGCTTGACCTGGAAGTCGTTGGCCAGCTGGAAGGAGAGGATGGGGTCGTAGATGGCCTTGCGGTCCACTTCCTCTATGTATTGGGCCGGGCTCAGGTTGTCGGCGTGCAGGTGGTAGTTGACGATGCGCCCGCCGGCCAGGATGGCGCGCAGGTTCAGGCCCCGGCACAGCTCCTTGCGGGCCTCGTAGAGGCGGCGCCCCAGGCGGTAGCCGCGGTATTCGGGGTCGATGAAGATGTCCAGGCCATAGAGGGCGTCGCCGTCCTCGTCGTGGGCTATGGTCATGCGGTTGGTGATGAGGTCGTCGTAGGTGTGGGGGTTGGAAAAACGCTTGTAGTCGACCTGGACGGTGAGGGCCACGGCCACCAACTGGCCCTGGTCTTCGATGCAGATCTGCCCTTCGGGAAACTGGTCGATAAGGGTGGCGATGGTGTGTCTTGGCCAGGAGCCACCGATGTCGGGGTAAACCTTGTCCATCAATACCTTGAGAGCGGGGAAATCTTCCTTGTTGAGCTCGCGGACTTTCAGTATCAGATCATCTGTGCTCATGGCTTTTCCTCTGGCCAGCGTCCTTCCACGCTAACCCAAAATGTTGCCTTTGTCACAAAGACACTTGGCAGATCGCGGCCTTAAGTAGTTTGAGATGATATTCAGCCTGGTCGCCAGGCGAGCTAGTTTGTCATCAGCCCCTAGAAGTGAAGACAGGCACCATGAAAACTTCAATATGTGCGGGCCTGGTGGCGGTACTGCTGCTGGCAGGCTGTGATGCGAATCCCAAGGCCAGATCCCAGGTCAAGGCTCCGGAAACGACGGTGGAAAAGGCCGCACCTGAGGCGACGCCCCAGGCCAAGGCTGGCACATTGTCAGACGAGTTGAGCCCACGCCAGTTGGCCCTGGCCATGACCTTGCTGGACGCGCCCCTGCACTATGCCCCCGGGCGTTACAGCCAGTTCATGGTGCCCACCAATAAAGACAGCTTCCCGCTGGTGCTGGGCCGCAAGACAGGCAGGCCCCTGGCCGCCGCCGGCATCAGCCAGCAGGGCCGCCGCTACATCGCCTTCGGCACAGTGCCGGTCAGCTATGAGCTCCAGTCCTTCCACCACAACCTCCAGGAAATGGTGGGCTGGTTGCTGTCTGGCCAGCCTGGCCTGGTCTACAAGCCGGGTGCCGTGGTGGCCACCCTCTACCTGGGGGCCCAGGAGTCCAAGGTCACCAGTTGGCTGCGCCACAACATGAAGGACGTCGCCCTGGTGCGCTGCGAGGTGCTGGGGCTCAAAGAGTGCCTGTCTGCCGCCGATCTGGTGGTGACAGGTGCCGAAGGTGACGGCAAGCAGGCCAAGGAGCTGGTGGCCATGCTGGCCCAGCGCGCCAAGCTGCCGATACTCTATTTCCATACGCCTTATTGGAAGGAAAGCGAATTCGCCACCACCATGCTCGATAGCATGCACCTCAAGCAGGGCGAGGCCGGCGGCAACTACTGGGCCCAGGACGCCGCCAACTGGGATAACCTGGGCGACATGTTCCAGACCCGCCTGGCCATGAACGCGCCCAAAGACGAAGGCAACAGATCCGAATAAAAAAGCGCCCTAGAGGGCGCTCAAGGAAGAGGGTAGGGCAGCTTCGGCTGCCCTTTTTTATGCCTGTGCTGTGGTGAGGCATTGCCTCAAAGGGATAAAGAAAAAGGGCCGGCAATGCCGGCCTTTCTGTTCGCCTCACTCGTAGCGCAGCGCTTTGATGGGGGGCAGGTTGGCGGCCTTGCCCGGTTACAGGCAGTGGCTGCCGGCCTTTTTGTTGGCATCACTCGTAGCGCAGCGCTTCGATGGGATGCAAGTTGGCCGCCTTGCCCGGTGACAGGCAGCGGCTGCCGGCCTTTTAGTTTGCCTCACTCATAGCGCAACGCTTCGATGGGATGCAGGTTGGCAGCCTTGCCCGGTTACAGCAGCGGCTGCCGGTCTTTTAGTTTGCCTCACTCGTAGCGCAGGGCTTCGATGGGATGCAGGTTGGCCGCCTTGATGGCCGGCAGCATGCCGAACAGCACACCCACACAGGCGGAGAAGCTCAAGGACAGGGCCACGGCCCACCAGGGCACGGTGGCGCCGGGCAGGGAGGGGATCATGGCCGTCACCAGGGCCGCCAGGCCATAGCCCAGCACCAGGCCTATGACCCCGCCCAGCAGGCACAGCAGCACCGCCTCGGCCAGGAACTGCCAGAGGATGTGGCTGCGGGTCGCTCCCAGGGCCTTCAAGATCCCGATCTCCCGGGTGCGCTCTGTGACCGACACCAGCATGATGTTCATGATGCCGATGCCCCCCACCAGCAGCGAGACCCCCACCACGCCGGCGGCCACCATGGTGGTGGTGCCGGTGATCTTGCCGACCTGCTCCTGCATCTGCTTGGCGGTCTGTAGCTCGAAGTCGTCGGGGTCGCCCTTGGCCAGGTGGTGGTTGCGCCTGAGCAGCCTTTTCAGCTGATCCATGATCTGCGGCTGCTTGGAGAGATCGTCCATGGCCATGGCGATGGAGAGGTTAGGGGTGCTGACGAACCCCTGCAGGGCCCGGGCCGTTGCGAAGGGGACCAGAACCTGGTCGTCCTGGTCGAAGCCGAAGATCTTCCCCTTCTCTTCCAGCACGCCGATGATCTTGAACCACTCCTGGCCCAGCTGCAGGTATTGGCCCACCGGGTTGCCCTGGATCTTGAGGTTGTCCACCACCGTCTTGCCCAGCACCGCCACCCGGCGGCGGTACTGCTCGTCGCTCTTGGAGAAGAAACGGCCCTGGGTGGTGTAGACGCTGTAGAGATCCTGGAAGGCGTAGCCGGTGCCGGAGACGATGGTGCTGGCCTTGCGGCCCTGGTAGTTGAGGGTGCTGATGCCGCCCACCAGGGGGGTGGTGACGGTGACACTGTTGACGCCGCTCAGGTTGTTCTTGATGCTCTCCAGATCCTGGTCGGTGAGCTTGGCGAAGTTGCCGGTGATCCTGTCCTTGAGGGGCGTCGAGGCCCGCACCGACAAGAGGTTGGTGCCCATGCCCTCCATCTGCTTGTTGATGCTGGCGGTCAGGCCCTGCACCACGGCCACCACGGCGATGACAGAGGCGATGCCGATGACGATGCCGAGGGTGGTGAGCACGGAGCGCAGGCCGTGGGCGCGGATGGCGCTGACCGCGGCCCTCAGGCTCTCGAGGCCTATGGCGATGACGTTAGACAAGGCGGGCTCCCTCCCTGTGCAGCGGGTAATGGCCGCCGGCTGTGCCAACGGTCGGCGACGGAAAGTCTTGCCCTGTGATGAAGATGTCAGACAACGCGGGAGCCCTCTCCGTCGACCAGGCTGTCGCTGGTGATGACGCCGTCCATGACCTTGACCACCCTGTCGCAGTGGTTGGCGATATCCTGCTCGTGGGTGACTACCACTATGGTCTGGCCGTCTCTGTGCAGCTCGTCGAACAGGGCCATGATGTCCCTCGTTGTCTGGGAGTCCAGGTTACCGGTGGGCTCGTCCGCCAGCAGTATGGCCGGGCGGGTCACCAGTGCCCGGGCTATGGCCACCCGTTGGCGCTGGCCGCCAGAGAGCTGGTTAGGCCTGTGCTGGGCGCGCTCGGCCAGGCCGACCTTGGTCAGGGCCTCCAGGGCCAGCCTGCGCCGCTCGGCCAGGCCCAGGCCGCGGTAGACCAGGGGCTGGGCGACGTTGTCCAGGGCCGAGGCCCTGGGCAGCAGGTTGAAACTCTGGAAGATGAAGCCGATCTGCTGGTTGCGTACTGCGGCCAGGGCCCCCTGGTCCAGCTTGGCCACGTCCTGGCCTCCCAGCCAGTAGTGCCCCTCGGTGGGCACGTCCAGGCAACCGAGGATGTTGAGCAGGGTGGACTTGCCTGAGCCGGAGGGGCCTATGATGGCCAGGTAGTCGTTCTGGCGGACATTGAGCTCGATGCCGCGCAGGGCCCAGAAGGCCTCACCGGCCATGGCGAAGGCCTTCTTGATGCCCTCGAGGCGGATCACATCAGCCATTGGCGGCAACCTTGTCCCCGTCCTTGAGGCCCTTGAGGGCCCGGGCCGGGCCACGCACCAGCTGCTCACCTTCGGCCAGGCCCTGGGTCACCACCTGCTGGGTGTCGTCGGACAGCCCCAGGCCCAGGGCGACGCGGTGGGCGATACCGTCCTTGACGCTCATGGCGAAGGGCTTGTCGTCGGCGTCGTAGCGCACCGCTTCCAGGGGCACCAGCAGCACGTCCTTGGCGGTCTGGGTGAAGATCTCGGCGCGGCAGCTCATGCCGGGCCTGATGGCCTTGCCCTTGAGGTCATCGAGCAGGATCTTGACCTTGAAGCTCATGCCTTGGCGGCCCACGGCCTGGCGGGCCGTGGTGGCGATGGATTCGACCTTGCCGGCGAGGGCGGTATCGGGGAAGGCCACGGCGTAGATGTCGGCGTCCTGGCCCAGCTTGACGCCGGCGATGTCCGCCTCGTCCACTTCCACTTCGGTAAGGATGGCGGAGGTGTCGGCCAGGGTCATCAGGCTGGAGCCGACGATGTTGGTGGTGCCGGGAATGACGGTTTCACCCACCTTGACGTCCACGGCCGTGACCACACCGTCCATGGGGGCGATGAAGCGGGTCTTGGCCAGCAGCTCCTTGACCCTGTCCAGCTCGGCCTGGGCCTGGTTGAGGGCTTGTTCCTTGTTCTGGAGATCAATCTTGGCCAGGGTCAGTTCGGACTTGGCGGTCTCGAAGGCGTCGGTGTCCAGCAGGCCCTTGGCGTGCAGGGCCACCTTGCGGTCAACCTGGCGGCCCAGGGTCTCCAGGTAGCTCTGCTGGCGCTCTATGGCGATGCGGCTCTGGTTGACGTAGGCGGTCTGGGCGTCCACCTGGGCCTGGTAGCTCTGGGGATCCAGGGCCAGCAGCAGCTGGCCTTTCTTGACGTGATCCCCTTCCTCCACCAGCACCTGCTTGACGATGCCAGAGACCTCGGAGCGCAGCTGCACCTGTTCGCGGTAGGCCAGCTTACCCGAAGCCAGCACCGAGTGCTTGAGGGTGCCTTTCTCGGCCTTGACCAGATCCACCTTGACGCCGGCTTGGCCCTGGCCGACCTTGGCCCAGACCAACAAGGCGCCCAGCCCCAATATGGCCAGGCCTATCAGAAGACGGCGCATCTCAACTTCCCTTGACGACGAGGACCAGGGCCCAGATGCCGTAGATGACCACGTAGGGCAGGGCGGCGATGACCCAGGCGCGGGCCTTGTCTATCTTGGTCCAGAGCTGGATGCCGAGGCCGGTCAGGAACAGGCTCCAGATGCTGAAGAGGCCGAAGGTGGTGGCGAAACTCTGCCAGGGGTGGCCCGGGGGCAGGTTGAGGATGCCGTTGAGGCTCAGCATGTTGAGGCTGTTCAGATCCGGCACTGTGCTGGAGGCCAGTACCAGTACGAAGGACAGCACAGTACCTATGATCTCCGGGAAATGGGCCCAGACGGTCAGGGCGAACCAGTCCGGGAAGCTGCGGATATTCTCAGGATCCACCTTGGTGGCGAACATCAGGTAGAGGCCCTGCATGCAGAACATCAGCAGCGAGAAGAGGCTGAAGAAGAGGGTGCTGGTCACCAGCACCGTATGGGGAGTCAGGAAGTTGGCGGCCTGTTCCTTTTCGGCCGGGCTGCGATCGCCCATGGCGGCCAGCATCTGCTCCTTGATGGACTCAAAGTCGTGGCCCAGGAAGTAGAAACACAGGAAAGCGATGGGCAGGCCCATGTAAAGAAGGAAGGGCAGGAAGGTCCAGTATTTACTGTCCTTGACGCCGTTCAGTGCCCGGCTGGGGGCGACAAAGATGTCCAGCACGGCCGCAAAGGGTGAAGAGCTTTGCATGGGGTGACTCCTTTATTGTGTTCTGTGGTGCGGGGTTTCGCACTGTCCTCTGCCGGAGTTTCCCGGCTGTGGCGCGCCCCGTCAAGGCGCTGGCCCTGTTGTTTACAGTTTGTAACAGCTTATGGATGCAGAGTATTTTGCTACAGGTGATGATAAGGCAACCCGTTGAGCAGGAGCTAAAGGATGATCAAGGTAACAGGGCTGGCCAAGCGTTTTGCGGTGGCCGATCCCAAGAAACTCACGGAAGAGGAGAAGATGGACCCCCGCCTCAAGGGCCGTTTCTTCCATTCAGTCCGATCCATCGACTTCGAATGCCAACAGGGCCAGGTGCTGGGTCTGCTGGGCCCCAACGGCGCCGGCAAGACCACGACCTTGCGGATGCTGTCCTCGGCCATCAAGCCGGACGCCGGCAGCATAGTCGTCGGTGGCATCGACGTGGTGCGCGACCCGGCCGCCGCCCGCAAGGAGATAGGTTTCCTTTCCTCCAGCACCGGCCTCTACGGCCGCCTCACCGCCTATGAGAACGTCGCCTACTTTGGCCGTATGCACGGCCTGGAAGGGGAAGCCCTGGAGCAGCGACTGGCCGGGCTCTTCGAGCTCCTGGACATGAAGGCCTTCCTGCACCGCCGCGCCGATCAGATGTCGTCCGGCATGAAGCAGCGCACCTCCATCGCCCGGGCCCTCGTGCATGAGCCCAAGGTCCTTATCCTGGACGAGCCCACCACTGGCCTCGACATCATGGCTACCGAAACGGTGCTGACGGTGGTGCGCCACCTCAAGGACAAGGGCGTGCCGGTGATCTTCTCCACCCACCACCTGGACGAGGTGGCGGCCCTGTGCGACAGGGTGGTGGTCATCGACAAGGGCGAGACGGTGTTCAACGACAGCCTGGCGCGCTTTGCCGCCCAGAATGGCGACCTGCGCCAGGCCTTGTTGAATCTGGTGGTGAGCAGGGAGGCGGCCTGAGATGTGGACCCTTTACCGGAAAGAACTGCTGGAACTGGTGCGTGACAGGAAGACGCTGTTTTTCGCCATCGCCATGCCGCTGCTGATCTTCCCCCTGATCTTCGGGGGCATAGGCTTCATCACCGCCAAGCAGATCAAGAAGGCCGAGACCCAGGAACTGCGCATCGCCTTCACCCGTGAACTGCCCGAGGTGGCGGCGGCTTTCACCGCCAAGGACAACTTCAAGGTGCTCAAGGGCGTCGACCTGAGCGACATCCGCGGCGCCATCCGCGGTGACAAGGTGGACGTGGTGCTGGTGGTGCCGGCCGAATACGACGGCAAGCAGCCCAGCCAAAGCCAATGGCAGCTCTACTTCAACGACGCCTCCAGCATCAAGTCGGTGATGAGCCGGGTGGAGAAGGCGCTGGCGCCTCTGGAAGACAGCCTCAAGAGCCGTTACGCCGGCGGCCTCGGCATCAGCGAGCAGGTGCGCCTGGCCCTGGCCGAGCCCTTCGTGCTCAAGAAGGTATCGGTGGCGGACAAGCGCGAGTCCATCGGCGAACATATCGGTGGCTTCCTGCCCTATGTGCTCTTTTTCACCTGCCTGATGGGGGCCATGATGCCGGCCATCGATCTTGGCGCCGGTGAAAAGGAGAGGGGCACCCTGGAAACCCTACTGCTGTCGCCTGTGCCGCGCACCCAACTGGTGCTGGGCAAGTTCCTGGTGGTGTTCACCACGGCCGTGCTGGCGTCATTGCTGTCGGTGCTGAGCTTCGCCCTCTGGGGCCTGCTCATAGGCCAGCATTTCGCCATCGAGGCCATCGTCAAGGTGTTCTCCTCCATAGGCCCGGGGGACGTGGCCCTGGTGCTGCTGATGCTGATCCCCATCGCCGCCATCTTCGCCTCCGCCATGCTGACCCTGTCGGTCTATGCCCGCAGCTACAAGGAAGCCCAGAACTACATGGGCATGCTTAACCTGCCGCTGATCATGCCGATAGTGGTGGCCATGCTGCCCGGCGTGACCCTGGACGCCCACTGGGCCCTGGTGCCCATCACCAACGTAGCCCTGGCCATCAAGGAGATATTGAAGGGCACCATAGACTACGGCCTGCTGTGGTTGATCCTGGCCTCCACCCTGGTGATAGCGGGGCTGCTGATCAGCTTCTGCGTCTACTGCTTTAGGCAGGAGAAGGTGTTGTTCCGCTGATAAAAAAGGGCGCCGATGGCGCCCTTTCCATTCACGTCTTTTACTTGCCCCCGGCCGCAAGGTCCGGCTGGGTTTTTTTGACGAGCCGGTCTATGGTGGCCTGCTGGGAGGCGAGGTTCAGCTTGTCCACCTCCCCCTGCATCTGCAGATCCAGGTTCTCCTGGGTGATCTGGCCTATCTGGTACTGCTGGAAGGCGTTAAAGCCCACCGAGGCCACAAAGAGCAGGCCTATCACCAGCAGGGCGTCGAGGTGGAGGGTGAATTTCTTCTTCAGCATGGGTGTTTCTCTTGCTTGCCTGGCCCCAACTTAGCAAAGCAGGCCAGGGCCGGCCAAGGCATGGCGGCCATTAAAAAGCCCGGCCAAGCCGGGCTTCTTGTCACCTGAAACTCTGCACCAGCAGCCCCGCTATCAGCACTGGGCAGATCCATTTCACATACCAGCGCCAGAAGGCCAGGGCGCGGCTGTCTGCCAGGGCGCTGCTGCCCTCGGCCAGGGACTCGAGGCAGCGCTTTTGCTGCCACACCCAACCGGTGAAGAGGCACAGCAGCAGGCCGATGAAGGGCTGCAGGTACTGGGTGGAGAGGCTGATGACGAAGCCGAACAGCAGGTTGAACTGCCAGAGGATAAGCGCCGCCAGGGCGCTGACCCCCAGGCTGATGACCAACGCCGCCTGTTTGCGGTCAAGGCGGGTCTCCTCGACCACGAAACTCACCGGCAGCTCCAGTATGTTGATGGAGGAGGTGATGGCCGCTATGCCCATCAGCGCGAAGAAGGCCAGGGCCACCCAGGGCCCCAGCATTCCCAGCTTGGCAAAGAGCGCCGGCAGGAGGTCGAACACCAGGGTCGAGGAGGACACCAGGGAGCCGTCGGCGCCGTGGATGTTGACCCCCAGGTTCTGGGCCGCGTACATGGCCGGCAGTATCAGGAGCCCGGCCAGGAAGGCGACGCTGGTGTCCACCAGGGTCACCGACAGGGCCAGCCCCGGCAGGCTGCTGTCGGGCTTGAGGTAGGAGCCGTAGACCATCATGGCGCCCACCCCCAATCCCAAGGAGAAAAAGGCCTGGCCTGTGGCGGAGAGCAGCAGGGCAGGATCTGCCAGGCGGCTGAGATCCGGGGTCAGGTAGCGGGCCAGGCCGTCCAGGGCGCCGTCCTGGGTCAGCATGAAGGCGATGAGGGCCAACAGCAGCGCGAACAGCATGGGCATCAGCCGCCTTGACCAGTCTTCCAGGCCCTGGCTGACGCCGCGCATCACCACTGCCGCCGTCATGGCCATGAAGATGAGCATGAACAGCAGGTTACGGCCGAAACCGAAATGTTCCGACCAGGTCGCAGCGCCGTCCAGGGTCGCCAGCCTGAAGCCGGCGCCCAGCAGGTAGCTCAGCAGCCAGCCGGCGACTATGGCATAGAAGGACAGCACCAGGCAGACGGTGAAGATGCCGCCAAGGGCGGTGGCCACCGCCAGCTTGCGTTCAACACCGTTCCTGGCCAGCTTCATCAGGCTGCGCACCGAGTTGGCCTGGCCGTGGCGGCCGATCAGCAGCTCGGCCACCAGCACCGGGTAGGCCAGGGCGAAGACCAGCAACAGGTAGACCAGCAGGAAGGCGCCGCCGCCGTGTTGGGCTGCCTGGGTGGGAAAGCCCCAGATGTTGCCAAGGCCCACGGCGGCGCCGGCGGCGGCCAGCACGAAGCCGAGGCGGGAACTGAATTGTCCGCGATTGTTGGTGGTCATCAGGCGCTCTGGATCATGACAAGGAGGATAAGCAGGGGGCAGACCAGCTTCACATAGCTGGGCCAGAGCCGCCAGAACCAGGAGCTGGCGAAGGCTTTGTCTTCTTCGGCCAGGGCCTTGAGCAGGCCGTCACGGCGCCACAGCCAGCCCACGAAGAGGCAGAACATCAGCCCCAGCAGCGGCTGGGCGTATTGGGTCACCACTTTCACCACCAGGCCGAACAGCCAGCTGAACTGCCAGCAGATGAGGGCCATCAGCACCAGTACGGCCCCCAGCACCAGGCCGCTGGCCTGGCGGCGGCTGCTGCCGGTGCGGGCCACCAGGGAGGCGGTGGGCACTTCCAGCATGGACAGGGTGGAGGTCAGCGCCGCCACCGTCAGCAGCAGGAAAAAGCCCAGGGACAGCAGCTGGCCGGCGGCGCCGAGGCTGTCGAAGAGCCGGGGGAAGAGGTCGAAGACCAGGGTGTCGGAGGAGATGAGCTGGCCTTTGGCGTCGAGGATCTGCAGGCCCTGGGCCTTGGCCACGTACATGGCCGGCAGCACCAGCAGGCCGGCCAGGAAGGCGATGCCGGAATCGATGAGGGTGACCTGCAGGCCGAGCCTGGGCAGGGAGGCGTCGCGGTCCAGGTAGCTGGCGTAGACCATCATCACGCAGACCCCGATGGACAGGGAGAAGAAGGCCTGGCCGGTGGCGGCCAGCCAAAGGCCCGGATCCTTGAGTTTTTGGGGATCCGGCGTCAGGTAGGCGGTCAGCCCCTCGCTGCCACCGGGCAGGGTCAGCACGTAGCAGGCCAGCACCACCAGCACCACCAGCAGGGCCGGCATCAGCCGCCGGGACCACTTCTCAATCCCTTCCTGCAGGCCGCGCTGCACCACGTACCAAGTCAAGAGGCCGAAGAGGCTGCCCAGCACCAGATTGCGGCCCAGGCTGAAGTGGGTCAGCCAGGGCCAGTCGAGCCCCAGCAGTTTGAGCACCGCATCCCCCATGTAGCCCAGCAGCCAGCCGGCGATGATGAGGTAGAAACTCAAGATGGCACTCACCGCCAGGAGCCCCAGCACTCCGGTCAGCCTGCCGAGGCCCCCGGCCAGGGAGCCGAGATCGGCGATGGGCTCCTGGTGGCCGCGCCGCCCTATGGCCATTTCCGCCACCAGGGCCGGGTAGGCCAGGGCAAAGACCAGCAACAGGTAGAGCAGCAGGAAGGCGCCGCCGCCATGCTGGGCGGCCTGGGTGGGAAAGCCCCAGATGTTGCCAAGGCCCACGGCGGAACCGGCCGCCGTCAGGACGAAGCCGAGGCGGCTCGAGAATTGGGTTTTAACCATTTTTAACAAGGATTTAAAAAAACGATGCCGCATCATACCCATCTGCTTCGGGCGGCGTCCATTCGGCGGGGTAGCATTCGAATTTTTGGAAAGGTAGTGGCGATTTTTAGCAATTTTCTTTTGCTTTATGGAAGGTAAAGTGAGCCTCAATCCCATTGAACTGAGGTATCCACCATGAAAAAAGTCCTGCTCCTGACCAGCTCCCTGTTTGGTGACAACGGTAACTCTTCCCAACTGGCCGCCGCCTTCAAAGCCGAAGTGGCCGACAAGAACATCAGCCTGACCGAGAAGGATCTGGTGGCCCTGAACCTGCCCCACCTGGACGCCGCCGAACTGGTGAGCTGGATGACCCCGGCCGAGCAGCGCAGCGAAGAGCAGGCAGCCCTGGCCCAGCGCTCCGATCTGCTGATCGAAGAGCTGCTGGCCCATGACGTGGTGGTATTGGCGGTTCCCCTCTACAACCTGGGGATCCCCAGCCAGGTCAAGGCCTACTTCGATCGCCTGGAGCGCGCCGGCGTGACCTTCAAGTACACCGAACAGGGCCCCAAGGGCCTGGTGGAAGGCAAAAAGGCCGTGGTGCTGGCCGCCCGTGGCGGCGTCTACGCCGGTACCGACTGGGATTCCCAGACCCCGCACCTGGCCAGCCTGTTCGGCCTGATGGGGATCAGCGACCAGCGCTTCATCTACGCCGAAGGCCTGAACATGGGCGAAGAGAAGAAAGCCGAAGCCATCGGCAGCGCCAAGGCCGAAATCGCCGAGCTGGTAGCGGCCCTCTAAATCCCGATTGTTGTTGTCCCTCTATGGACTGCCTGGCCCTTGCGGCCAGGCTTTTTTTTAGAACAGCAACCTGAGCAGGGGATTGGCCAGGCGGCCCAGGGGCCCGGTGAAGACCAGCGGCGCCGTCAGCACCGAGAAGCACAGGCAGGGCGCCTCTTCGGTAAAAGGCTGGTGTTCGTCGGTGGGGCCCTTGCGGATGAAGTCGCCCTCACGGTAGAGGCCGCCTTCGTCTTTGAGGTGGCCAGCCAGTACCACCGTCAGCTCCTGGCCGCCGTGGCGGTGGCGGGGAATGCGGGTATGGCTGTCGATATAGAGGAAGCTGGCCTTGGCGCCCCTGTCCCCCAGGTCCAGGTCGGCCGACCAGACCTTGGAGCCGAGGCGCCGCCAGCTGCCGAGCCGGCCTTGCAAGCCGGCCAGGGCCCTGGGCAGCTCGAAGCTGTCGCCGTTGACGCTGAGCCGGGTCTGGGGCGCCGGCGGGGCCGGTGGCGCCGGTTCATCCAGCCGGGCCAGCATGGCTTCCAGCAGGCCTTGGTCCACGGTTTGGCTCTCCTCCAAGAACGCCTGGCCGGCCTCGGCCTCGGCCTCCGCCAGGTTGTCGCGGCACCGGGTACACTGCTCCAGGTGGGCGGCCAGGGCGGCGCTGATGGCGGCCGGCAGCTCGCCCCTGGCGTGGCCGGCCAGCAGGGCGATATCGGGATGATGCTTAGTCTTCACTGCCAAGATGCTCCTTCAGACGCTCCAGGGCCAGGCGTACCCGGGACTTGACGGTGCCCAGCGGCACCCCCAGCTCGTCGGCCGTTTCCTGCTGCGTCTTGTCCTGCACGTAAATCTTCTCGATGACCTGCCGCTGCGCCGGCGGCAGTATGGCCAGGCAGGCCAGGGCCTGATCTCCCAGCACCTGCTGGTCCAACTCGGGGTCGTCGCCGCTTTGGTTTTCCAGGGGCCAGAGGTGGTCCCCGGCCAGGGTGTCGGGGCGGGCCGCCTTGCGGCGCATCATGTCGAAACTCTGGTTGCGGGCCACCCGGTAGACCCAGGTGGTCACGGCCGCCTTGTCAGGGTCATAGAGATGGGCCTTGTTCCAGAGGGTCAGCAGGGTTTCCTGGACCAGCTCCAGTGCCTGCTGCTCGTTGCCGAACTGCTTGAAGCCGAAGGCCTTGAGACGGGGGGCGAAATAGGTAAATACCCGCCGAAAGGCCTGCTTGCAGCGCCGGTTTGCGATCTCGGCAAGGTCGTTTGCCAGGGGATCCGTACTCACTTTGCCATCCGCGCGTTTCAGGCTGTCCTTGCCAGTGTATCCGCTATTTTTCGCTGTTGTTATCAACATGGCTCCTGCTCCACTTCAGAGCGCCGAAACGGACTTTGGCAGTTTTACGGCTGGGCGTCGTGGCCAGATCAACACGCCATGCTCAACAGCGGGCAGGGGCGGGCGGCTTAAAGCGCTGCTTCTATGGCTTTGTGCAGCGCTTCGCTGTCCGGTGTGGTGCGGCTGGAGAACAGCTCTATCACCTTGCCGTCCTTGCCCACCAGGTACTTGTAGAAGTTCCACTTGGGAGCGTCGCCGCCGGCCTGGCGGGCCAGGATGCGGTAGAGGGGATCGGCGTCGTCACCGCGCACGTGGAGCTTTTCGAACATGGGGAACTTGACCTGGTACTTGGTGAAGCAGATGTCGGCCGTGGTCTTCTCGTCGTCCGCCTCCTGGTAGAAGTCGTCAGAGGGGAAACCCAGCACCACCAGGCCCTGGTCCTTGTACTGGCTGTAGAGGGCCTCAAGGCCGTGGAACTGGGGCGTGAAGCCGCAGTAGCTGGCCGTGTTGACGATCAGCAGCGTCTTACCCTTGTAGGCCTGGCAGAGGTTGACGGTCTCTTCGGAATTGAGCTTGCGCTTCAAGAACTTGAGGGTGGAAGGGCAGTCGTCGGCCAGGGCCGGCAGCGCGGCCAGCAACAGTGCGGGCAACAGGGATTTGAACATGGTGGTGCTCCTTTGGGGTTTGATTGTCGTACGGCGCCAAGGGTGCGACAGATCAGGCGCTTTCCATGTTTCACCATCTTCCCCATACCTGCAATGTCCCGGTGATTTTCCGTTTTACAAACAGCCGTTTATTACTATCAACAAAAACTGGGGGCAAAGCTGTGGATAAGTTGCGGGGCTGGGCGGCCAGGGCCTGAAGTCAGGGCCGCCTCCTTTGCTGGTCGCACTTTGACCAACAGGTTCCTGGCGACGGGGACACAAAAAACCCGGCGTCAGGCCGGGTCTTTTTCAGCGGATCAGGTTTAAGAATTCCTGGCGCGTCTGGGCGTGCTCCCGGAAGGCGCCCAGCATCACGCTCGACTTCATCACGCTGTGCTGCTTCTCGACGCCGCGCATCTGCATGCACATGTGCTTGGCTTCGATGACGACGCCAACGCCCCTGGCACCCGTGACTTCCTGCACGGCCAGGGCGATCTGACGGGTGAGGTTTTCCTGGATCTGCAGGCGGCGGGCGAACATGTCGATGATGCGGGCGAACTTGGACAGGCCCAGCACCTTGCCGTTAGGCAGGTAGCCCACATGGCACTTGCCGACGAAGGGCAGCAGATGGTGTTCGCAGAGGGAGTAGAGCTCCACGTCCTTGACGATCACCATCTCGTCGTTGTCGGAGCTGAAGACGGCGCCGTTGACCAGCTCGTCCAAGGACTCGTTGTAGCCCTTGGTCAGGTACTGCATGGCCTTGGCGGCGCGCTCCGGTGTCTTCACCAGGCCTTCGCGGGTCGGATCTTCCCCCAGGCCGCGGATGATGGCTTCAAAGTGGTTGGCCAGTTGTTCGGTCATCAGTTGCTCTCTTAGCGGATATGGCGGCCGCCATCCACGTGGATGGTGCGGCCGGTAACGTAACGGCTGGTCAGCAGGTAGTGTACGGCGAGCCAGATCTCCTCGCACCCGGGCTCTATGCCCATCACTGACTTGGCCAGTGTCTTGGCCTTGTAGGCCTCGTCGTCCTCTTCATTGAAGATGATGAGGCTGGGGGCTATGGCGTTCACCCTGATCCTGGGGCCAAGCAGCTTGGCGAAGGAGAGGGTGAGGTTGGCCAGGGCCGCCTTGGAGGCTACATAGGCGATGTGTTTGTCGCTGCCCTTTTCTACGGTGTAGTCCGTGACATGGATGATGCTACCGCCATCTTCGAGCTGGGGCGCCAGGTGGCGGTTCAGCAGGTAAGGGGCCTTGGCATGGATCTGCATCATGGCGTCGAAGTGCCGGGCGGCGTCATCCAGGCCCCCTTCCTGCTCCCAACTGGAGGCGTTGTGGATGATGGCGGCCAGCGGCTGGCCTGCGAGGGCCTTGGCCAGTGCCAAGACGCCGTCGTCGGTGGCAAAATCCGCCTGTATGCAGCGGACGCCCTGGGCGGTCAATGGGTCTATCACTTCCCGGTGGCGCCTGTAGGTCAGGATCACAGGCTGGCCGGCTTCCAGAAAGCGACGCACCAGGTGCAGGCCGACGCGCTGGGCGGCGCCGGTGATAAGCACGGGATTGGCCGTCATTTGGCTTTCTCAACGGTTAGGGTCAAACTGGGCAGTCATAGTACCTGCTTGGCCATTAAGGATCACCTTTGCCGTCGATTTTGTGGAGCCGCTGCCGCCTGGCCGACCTCGAAGGGCTGTTGGACCCCGGCCTTTCGCTGCGCCAGCAGCAGCGCCAGGGGGCCAGGCTCTTGGCGGCCTGGCTGATGGGCCGGCTGCTTGGCCGCAAGGTTTCACCGCAAGACATAGTCCGGCTGGACGATGGCGCCCCCAGCCATCCTGAAGCCTTCGTCAGCCTCAGTCACAGCGGCCCCTGGCTGGCCGCGGCCGTGGCCCTGGCGCCCGTCGGTATCGACATTGAGCAGCCCAAGGCCAAGCGTCCATTGGGGGAGATGGCGGCCCTGCTGGGCTGGCCTGAAGAAGGCTTTTACGGCAACTGGTGCGCCTATGAGGCGGCCGTCAAGGCCTGGGGGGCCGAACTGCTGCCAGGGGAGCTGCAATGGGGCAGGGGGGAGCTGCGCCATCAGAGCCTCGGCCAACTGCAGCTCTACCGCCTGCGATCTCCTTTACCTTTGGCCATTGTCTGTACAGGTAAAATGCGGCCTAGGTGGCAAAACCCCATGTTAATGAAGGCTGAATATCTGTTACACTAGCCGGCCATTTTAACCCCTGTTTTGCCCTGCCCGGGATGGGCGGCATGGCCCGGCCTGAGCGCTTTCCAGGCCAGGGAAGAGACGATTTTCGATACCACATGGACGCAGCCTTTTATTTCCCTCTCACAATAGCCACGGCGCCCCAGGCGAGGTGTTGGCCATGAGCTTGCGCTTTGCCGTCAAGGCATGGTCCGCTTGGGCCCCGGGCTTGGCCAACGCCGACGAGTGGCGCCACTGGCGGCGATCCGGTGAACTGGCCGAGGAAAAGCCTGTGGATCTGTCCTGGGTGCCGGCCGGCCAGCGTCGCCGCCTTTCAGCCCTGACCCGCATCCAGCTCGCCTGCGCCCATCAGGTACTGGGCGAGGACAGCCTGCCGACCGTCTTTGCCACCCGCCACGGCGAGCTGCACCGCACAGTGCAGCTGCTGGGCGATCTCGGCATTGAAGAGCCCCTTTCCCCCACCGCCTTCAGCCTGTCGGTGCATAACGCCGCCGCCGGCCTCCTGAACATCCTTCGTGGCGACCAGGCCCCCAGCACTGTGGTGGTGGCCGGCGACGACAGCCTGGTGCTGGGGCTGGTGGAGGCCTGCGGCCTCCTCGGCAGCGGTGTCGAGGAAGTGGTGCTGGTGGTGGCCGACCAGGCCGTGCCTGTCCTCTACGAGGGCGCCATGGCCAACCGCCAGTGCGACCACGCCCTGGCCCTGCGCCTGGCAAAAGGGGAGCAGTTCAGCCTGGATGGGGGCGCATCCTGCCAGGATGACTGCCCGGCCTGGCCCCTGGCCATGCAGCTGGCGGCCTTGTTGGCGACGGATGAAAGCGGCGAGCTGCGGCTGGCCGGCAGGAGGTGGCAATGGGCAAGAGCCTGAACAAGGCCTGGCGGGTGCTGGCCACCGGTTTGGCCTTTTCCCTGTTCGGCATCGGCGGTGTCTGCCTGAGCCTGACCGTCTTCCCCTATCTCAACTGGCGCTACCCGGATGAGGTTGTGCGCAAGCGTATCGCCAGGAGCGTGGTCAGCCGCAGTTTCCGCTTCTTCCTCGATACCCTGCAGTGGCTGGGGATCTGCCGTTACGAGGTCAAGGGCGGCGACAGCCTCAACGCCCAGGCCGCCGTGGTGGTGGCCAACCATCCCTCGCTGCTGGACGTGGTGCTGCTGATCGCCGCCATGCCCAAGGCCGATTGCGTGGTCAAGGCCGGCATCTGGAAGAACCCCTTCATGCGCGGCGTGGTCAGGGCCACCTGCTACATCAGCAACGCCCACCAGGGGGAGGACTTGATCCAGGCCGCCAAGGCCAGCCTCGACCAGGGTTATTCGCTGATCATCTTTCCCGAAGGCACCCGCACCGAGCCGGATGTCAACCTCAATCCCCTTACCCGCGGCGCCGCCCAGCTGGCGCTGCGCACCGGCTACCCCCTGTTGCCGGTGCATTTGACGGTCGAACCCCGCACCCTGACCAAGCAAAACCCTTGGTACCGGGTACCGGAGCGGCCCTTCTTGCTGCAGGCAGAAGCGGGGCGGCCCCTGGCGCCCACCGATTTTGCCGGCAACGACCCCAGTACCGCCCTGTCCGCCCGGGAGATGACCCGGCAGCTGGCCAGGGTGCTCAACAAGGAAAAACACACAGATGACCAATCTGGAAAACGAGCTGAAAGCGCTGATCATCAATGCCTTGGAGCTTGAAGACGTCACGGCCGATGATATCGACACCACCGCGCCCCTGTTCGGCGACGGCCTGGGCCTGGATTCCATCGACGCCCTGGAGCTGGGCCTGGCCATCCAGAAGCGCTTCCAGGTGAAGATCGACGCCAACGCCGCCGACACCAAATCCCATTTCGCCAGCGTCCGGGCGCTGGCCGACTTCATCCGTTCACAGGAGGCCGTGGCATGACGCGCGACCAGGTTTTTGCCGAACTCAAGACCATTCTGGTGGAAGACTTCGAGGTGGAGGCCAGCAATGTCACCCCCGACGCCCACCTCTACAGCGACCTGGATCTCGACTCCATCGACGCCGTCGACCTGGTGGTCAAGCTCCAGGATCTGACCGGCAAGAAGATCCAGCCCGAGCAGTTCAAGGCCGTGCGCACCGTACAAGACGTGGTAGACGCCGTGCTGAGCCTGGTGGCCGCCGCTTGAGACCCAGCGCCCTCCTGTGGCTGCTCTACCCGGTCGCGGTGCTGCTGGGCCTGAAATGGCTGGCGCCCTGGCAACTGGCCCTGGGGCTGTTGGCCCTGGTGGCCTTGCGCTGGAAAAGCGCCAGCGGTGCCGAGCGGCTCTGGCTGCCCATGGCGGTGCTGGCCCTCGGCGCCTCGGCCATCGGCAACAGCGCCCTTGGCATCAAGCTCTACCCGGTCTGGGTCAATCTGGGGCTGCTGGCCAGCTTCGGCTGGAGCCTCTACCAGGGGCCTTCTGCCATAGAGCGGCTGGCCAGGCTCAAGGAGCCGGAGCTGCCGCCAGAGGGCGTGGCCTATACCCGCAAGGTGACTTGGATCTGGTGCGGCTTTTTCGTCGCCAACGGCGGCGTCGCCCTCTGGACAGCGCTCTATGCCAGCCAAGGGACCTGGGCCCTTTACAACGGGGCCATCAGCTATGGCCTTATCGGACTGCTGCTTGGCGGTGAATGGTGTTACCGACAATGGATGATACGATCCAGCGCCTAAGGGCCCGCCTGGCCCAGGACAGCCCCTTGTTCAGCGCCCCCGCCATGACGGGCCAGGCGCTGCTGGCCCATGCCGCCGGCCTGGCGACAAGGCTGAACTCTGGGGATCGCTGGGTGCTCTTCGACGCCGACCCGGCCGCCTTCCTGGCCGGGCTGCTGGCCTGTTGGCAAGCAGGCGCCGTGCCCGTGCTGCCGGCCAACGGCCAGAGCGAGACCTTGAAGGCCATCGACGCCAAGGGCCTGATCAGCCGAAGCCTTGCCGGCTTTGAGGGGCCTGTGCTGGACCCCCTGGGCTTCAAAGGCGAACCTCAGTCGGTCAGTGTCGGCGATTTGGTCCTTTTTACCTCCGGCAGCACAGGCCAGCCCAAGCAGGTGGCCAAGACCGCCGCCCAGCTGCTGACCGAACTCAAGGTGCTGGAGCAGAGCTTCGGGCCCCTGGAAGGCGAGCAGCTTTCCACCGTTAGTCACCAGCATATCTATGGCCTGCTGTTTAGGCTGCTCTGGCCGGTTATGAGCGGGGCCATCGTCAACCGCACCTTCTTTGCCTATCCGGAACAGCTGGCCGGCGCCGCCGAGACGCTCGACGGGCCCTTGCACCTGGTGTCGAGCCCGGCCCAACTGGAACGCCTGCCCAAGGGGCTGCTGGGCTGTCTTGCCGGCAAGCTCGGGCAAGTCTTTTCCTCCGGCGGCCTCCTGAGCCGCGCCGGCGCCGCCCTGGTCCAGGCCGAGCTTGGCCAGTTGCCCATCGAAGTGCTGGGCAGCACCGAGACCGGCGGCGTCGCCTGGCGGCGGCAAGAGGGGCAGGGGGCCTGGACCCCTTTTGCCGGCGTCCATTGCCGCCTCGACGAAGAAGGCGGCCTCTGGGTGGACTCCAAAGTTGCCGGTGGCCCCCAGGCCATGGGCGACAGGGCCGAGCTGCTGGCGGACGGCCGGCTGCAACTGCTGGGCCGGCGTGACCGCATCGTCAAGCTGGAGCAGAAACGCCTGTCCCTGGACGCCATGGAGGCGGCGCTGTGCCGCCACCCCTGGGTGGACAAGGCCCGTTGCCTGCTGCTGCCCGGCCGCCGCCAGCAATTGGGGGCCGTGTTGGTGCTGACCGAGGCCGGCGAGGCGCAACTGGCCGCTCAAGGCCGCCGCGCCCTCGGCCTTGGCCTGCGCCAGGCGCTGCTGGCCCACTTCGAGCCCGTGGTGCTGCCGCGCCGCTGGCGGACCCTGGCCGCCTTTCCCGTCAGCAGCCAGGGCAAGATTGAACACGGGGCCCTGCTGGCCCTCTTTGAAGAACAGCGAGATGTCATTGCTACCCAAGATCCTTGAACGCCGGCAGCAGGCCCAGCGCCTCGAACTGGTGCTGGACATGGACCCCGGCCTGACCGTTTTCCAGGGCCATTTCCCCGGCGCGCCCATAGTGCCGGGGGTGGCGCAGCTGGACTGGGCCATCCGCCTGGGGGCCGCCCATTTCGGGTTGGCCCTTGCCAGCCAGCGCCTGGAGGCCATCAAGTTCCAGCGCCTCATCACCCCTGGCCTGCCCCTGACTCTGACCCTGGAATACCACCAGGACAAGGGCAAGCTGCACTTCCAGTACGACTCAGAGCACGGCTGCCACGGCTCGGGCCGGGTTCTGCTGGCCGAGGAGGGCCCATGAGCTTCAACCCCTGCCTGGTGGTGCCCGTCTACAACCACGGCCCCCTGGCGGCCCGCACAGTGCCGGCGCTGCTGGCCTTCGGGCTGCCGCTTTTCCTGGTGGATGACGGCTCCAGCCCCGAGCACGCCGCCATCCTCGACGCGCTGTCGGCCAGCCACCCCCAGGTGCGCCTGGTGCGCCACGCCCAGAACCAGGGCAAGGGCGGCGCCGTCATGACCGGCCTCAGGGCGGCCTATGAGGCGGGCTTCAGCCACGGCCTGCAGGTGGACGCCGACGGCCAGCACGCCCTGGACGACGTGCCGCGCTTCCTGGCCGCCGCCGAGGCCGAACCCCAGGCCCTTATCGCCGGCCGCCCCCAATACGACGGCTCAGTGCCCAAGGGCCGGCTCTACGGCCGCTACCTGACTCACTTCTGGGTCTGGGTGGAGACCCTGGGCTTTCACATCCAGGACGCCATGTGCGGCTTTCGGGTCTACCCCCTGGCCGAGACCGTGGCCTTGCTGGACAGCGCCCGGCTCGGCAAGCGCATGGATTTCGACATCGAGGTGATGGTGCGCCTGGACTGGGCCGGGGTGCCCATCCGCCAGCTCCAGACCAAGGTGATCTACCCCGAGGACGGCGCCTCCCATTTCCAGGGCCTGAGGGACAACTGGCTCATCTCCAAGATGCACACCAAGCTGGTGCTCGGCATGCTGTGGCGGCTGCCGAAGCTGCTGGGCCGGCGCCTGGAAAAGGCCAGGCACTGGGCCAGCGCCGAAGAGCGGGGCAGCCGCCTCGGCATGAAGTGCCTCTGGCAGGCCTACCGCCTCTTCGGCCGCCCTGGCTTTCGCTGCCTGCTCTACCCGGTGATGGGCTATTTCTTCCTGTTCGGCCAGAGCCGGCGCCATTCCATGGACTACCTGCGCCGCTTTTATCTCGCCAACGGCCCCACCCCCGAGCTGCCCCGGTACCCCAGCCTCTGGGACGGTTTTCGCCACCATTTGGCCTTCGGCGAGGCCATCCTCGACAAGCTGGCCGCCTGGGCCGGCGACATCCAGGTCGGCCGGGATCTCAGCTTCCCGGGCCAAGGCTGGCTCAACCAGATCAAGCAATCCGGGCGCGGTGCCCTCTTGATCGGTGCCCACCTCGGCAACCTCGAGCTGTGCCGGGCCCTGTCCGACACCCCCATGACGGTGCTGGTGCTGACCGAGAACGCCGCCAAGTTCAACAGCCTGCTGGCCGAAATCAACCCCGGCGCCCGGCTCAACATGCTGCAGGTGACAGAGCTGGGCCCGGACACCGCCATGCTGCTGCGCCAGCGCATCGACGCCGGTGAACTGGTGGTGATGGTGGGGGACAGGACTTCGGCGTCCAAGGCCGGCCATACGGTGGCTGTGCCTTTCCAGGGGGCCCCGGCGCCTTTGCCCATAGGCCCCTGGGTGCTGGCCCACGTGCTGGAATGCCCCGTCTACCTGCTGTTCTGCCTGCGCGAGGGGCGCGGCCACCGCCTCTACCTGGAGCCCTTCGCCCTGGACGGGATCAAGCTGCCCCGCAAGCAGCGCGCCCAGCAGCTCGGCCAACTGGCCGGCCAATACAGCCGGCGTCTCGCCTGGTACTGCCGCAAGGCGCCGCTCCAATGGTTCAACTTCTTCGATTTCTGGCGTGCCGACGAGGGGCGCCCGCAGGATAAATCCCAATGACAGTCATCTTCGGCCAAGGGCCGCTCTGTATCGAGGACATCAACGCCCTGGCGACCGGCCGGCAAAAGGCGGCTCTTAGCATCGAGCCCGACTTCAAGGCCCTCATCGACAAGGGCGCCGCCTTTTTAGAAAGGCTCTGGAAGGAAGAGGGCGCCATCTACGGCGTCACCACCGGCTACGGCGATTCGGTCACCGTCGGCATCCCCAAGGAACTGGTGGAGGCGCTGCCCTTAAACCTGACCCGCTTCCACGGCTGCGGCCTCGGCCGCCATTTCGACCTGGAAGAGGGCAGGGCCATACTGGCGGCGCGCCTGGCCTCCCTGAGCCAGGGCCATTCCGGGGTCAGCTGGGAACTGCTGGAAAGGCTGCAATGGCTGCTGGCCGAAGATCTGGTGCCCCTCATTCCCGCCGAGGGCTCAGTGGGGGCCTCAGGGGATCTGACGCCCCTTTCCTACGTGGCGGCGGCCCTGGTGGGCGAGCGCCAGGTCTACCAGCATGGCCAGGTGCGGGACATGGCCCAGGTGCTGGCCGAGAAGGGCCTGGCGCCGCTGACCCTCAAGCCCAAGGAAGGCCTGGCCATCATGAACGGCACCGCCGTGATGACGGCCCTGGCCTGCCAGGCCTTCGGCCGCGCCCAATATTTGTCGGCCCTCTGCACCCGCATCACCGCCCTGGTGAGCCTGGCCATGAAGGGCAACGCCTATCACTTCGACGAGCAGCTCTTCGCCGTCAAGCCCCACCCCGGCCAGGCCAGGGTGGCGAAAAGGCTGCGCGGCGATCTGAACTACCAGGGCCAGGGCGCCCACGACAGGCTGCAGGACCGCTACTCCCTGCGCTGTGCCCCACACGTGATAGGGGCCCTTGAAGACGCGCTGCCCTGGCTGCGCGGCCTTATCGAGACCGAGCTCAACAGCGCCAACGACAATCCCATCATCGACGCCGAGAACGAGCAGGTGCTGCACGGCGGCCACTTCTACGGCGGCCATATCGCCATGGCCATGGACACCCTGAAGACCCAGGTGGCCAACCTGGCCGACCTTGCCGACCGCCAGCTGGCGGCCCTGGTGGACACCAAGTTCAACAACGGCCTGCCGTCCAACCTGACCGGTGCCAGCGGCCCCCGCCAGGCCATCAGCCACGGTTTCAAGGCGGTGCAGATCGGCGCCTCTGCCTGGACGGCGGAAGCCCTCAAGCACTGCATGCCGGCCTCCGTCTTCTCCCGCTCCACCGAATGCCACAACCAGGACAAGGTCAGCATGGGCACCATAGCGGCCAGGGACTGCCTGCGGGTGCTGGAACTGGCCGAGCAGGTGGCCATCGCCACCTTGCTGGCGGCCTGCCAGGGGGTCTGGCTGCGCCAGCAGCAGGAAGCCGTGCCCCTGACCGGCGAGCTGGCCGACTTCGTGGCCACCTTGCACGCCGCCTGTCCGCCACTGACAGAGGACAGGCCCCTGGAAGCCGAGCTGCGCCAACTGCTGGCGGCCCTCAAGACCCAACCCTGGAGGCTTTATGACGAGGCGTGAAGCCGAAGTGGAAGTGGAGGTCCCCTTCTACGATCTGGACCCCATGAACGTCACCTGGCACGGCAACTACCTCAAGTACTTCGAGCGGGCCCGCTGCGCGCTGCTGGACAGCATCGACTACAACTACCCGCAGATGCAGGCCTCCGGCTACGTCTGGCCCATCGTCGATTTGAAGGTCAAGTACGTCAAATCGGCCGTCTTCGGCCAGAAGCTGCTGGTCAGCGCCGCCCTGGAGGAGTTCGAGAACCGCCTCAAGCTGAGCTATGTGGTGCGCTGCAAGGAGAGCGGCACTGTCCTGACTAAAGGCCAGAGCGTCCAGGTGGCGGTGACGTTGGAGGGCGGCGAGATGCAGTTCGTTTCCCCCAAGGTGCTCTTCGACAAGCTGGGGGAGCCATGGCCCTACTGAGCACCCTGGCCCTGGCGGCCAGCCTGGCCCAGCCCTGCGGCGAGTTCAGCCAGCAAAAGACCTTGCAGGGCCTGTCCAAGCCCCTGGAAAGCCGCGGCCATTACAGCGCCGGCCCAGGTGGCCTCGACTGGGTTACCGACAGCCCCTTCCCCAGCACCCTGTCGGTGCGCAAGGACGGCCTCTACCAGGCCCTGCCGGGCCAGGGAGAGAGCCGCCTGGCTTCCATGGACAATCCGTTGGTGGCCAGCCTCGGCCGGCTCTTGGCGGCCGTGGTCAGCGGTGACACCTCGTCCCTGGCCCAGGACTTTGAGCTGAGCCAGGACGGCGAGAAGCTGACCCTCAAGCCCAAGGATCCGACCCTTGCCAAGGCCGTCACCGAGATGCAGGTGCAAGGCCGGCCGGCCCGGGAAGTGCGCCTTATCGAGCCGGGCGGTGAGACCCTTATTAGCCTGAGCCCGGGGCAGTGCCGGTGAGAGCCTGGTTGCTGCTCATCGCCCTGACGGCGCTGCTGGCACTGAGGCTGCTGCTGGGGGTACATCCCTCTTCGCAGCTCGCAGATCTCCTGCCGGACGGCTTCCAAGGTGCTCCGGCCGGCGAGCGGGCCAGCTTCAAGGCCCTGCGCCAGCGCTTCGACCGCCAGCTCTGGCTGCTGGCCGAAGGCCAAAATCCCGGCCAGCTGGTGGCCCTGGGCCGAAAGCTCGGCAAGTCCCTGGACGCCGCCTCCTTCGTGGCCGGCTGGCAGGGTGGCGACAGCGACGCCTTCAAGGCCCTTGGCCGCTACCGTGGCCAGTTGCTGGCAGACAGCGACCGCGCCCTGCCAGACCAAAGCCTGCTGGCGCGGGCCCAGGCCCTCTGGTTCGGCCCCATGCCGAGCAGCCTGCGCCTGGACCCGCTGCTCAGCTTCAGCCATTTCCTCGAACAGCAGCGCCCCAGGGGCAGCCAGCTGCACCTGGTCGGCGGCTGGCCCCTCTGGCGCCAAGGTGATGATTACGCCCTGGTGCTCTCCGTCACCCTCAAGGGTTCTGCCTATGACGGCCAGGTGCAGGCGGCGGTTAAGCAGTGGCTGGGGGCCCAGCCCCAGGCGGTCAAGGCCACAGGCACTGTGCTCTACGCCGCCGCCGGCGCCCGCCAGGCCCAGGTTGAGGTGAGCCGCTTCGGCACCTTGGCGGCCCTGGGGGTATTGGCCCTTATCTGGTGGGGCTTCGGCGGCTGGCGGGCCCTTGGTTACATGGGCGGCCTGCTGCTGGCCTCCGGCCTTGGCGCCCTTACCGCCCTCTGGTGGTGCTTCCCCGGCGCCCATTGGCTGGCCCTGGTGATGGGCGCCAGCGTCATCGGCATCTGCGCCGACTACGGTTTCCACCGCCTGGCGGCGGGGCCTGACGGCAGCGCCATCCACAAGCCGCTGCTGCTGGGGCTGCTCTCCAGCCTGGCCGCCTACGGGGTGCTGAGCCTGTCGCCCTTTCCTGGCCTGGCCCAACTGGGGGTGACGGCCATCGGCGGCCTGCTGGTGGCCTATGGCTATGTGCGCTTTGTGGCCAAGGCCCCGGCTGTGCCGGTACGAACCTGGCCCGCCAGGCTGATGGCCCGCCTTGAGCCCCGTCGTACAAAGGCGGCCTGGGCCCTGGCCCTGTTGCTGCTGGCCTGGTTGGCCCTGGGTGTCAGCCGCCTCTCCTTTGACGACGACATCCGCCAGTGGCAGCCCAAGGATCCGGCGCTGAGTGCCGTCGAGGCCCGCCTCGGCCACTACCTTGGCGTCTTGCCTGGCGGCCAGTACCTGCTGTTGCAGGGTAAGGACGTGCAGGAATTGCTGCAAAAAGAAGAGGCCCTGGCCCCCAGGCTTGAGGCTTTGGAAGCCAAGGGGCAGCTGGCCGGCTACCTGGCGCTGAGCCAGGCCGTGCCGTCCAAGGCACGCCAGCAGGCGGACCATCAGCGCCTGGCGGGGCTCTGGCAGCAGCTGGACGCTCAACTGGGCGGCGCCCTGGGCCAGGCCCCGGCCTTGGATGCTTACCTGTTGCCCGGCGCCTTGCCGGCTTTTGACGCCCGCCGCCAGTTGCTGCTGGAGGGCACTAAGCCCGCCACCGTCATGGTGTTACGGGGCCTGACCCCGGCAGGGCAGGCGGCCCTTGGCGACCAGCGCCTCATCAGCCCGGCCTTGGAAGCCAGCAGGCTCTTCAGCCATTACCGCGACCAGATCCTCAAGCTGCTGGGGCTGGCCTTCCTGGCCCTGGCGCCGCTGCTGTGGTGGCTGCAGGGGAAAAAGGCCGGCCCTGTGCTGGCCAGCGCCGGCGCCGCCGTGCTGGCTGCTGCCATGGCTCCGGCCATGCTGGGCCAGGCCTTCAACCTGGTCCACGCCCTGGCCCTGGTACTGGTGCTGGGCCTGAGTCTGGACTACGGCCTCTTCTTTGCCGGCGATCCCAAGGGCCACCACAGCCTGCTGGCCACGCTTTTATCGGCCCTGTCTTCCCTGCTGGCCTTCGGCCTGCTGATCGCCTCCTCCACCCCTGTGCTGGTTGGCTTTGGCGCCGTGGTGACTGTGGGCCTCTTCACCGGCTGGTGGACCAGCCTGCTGTGGGCGGGCAAGTCATGAAGCGCTGTTTACTGCTGCTCACCCTGCTGCTTTGCGCCTGCCAGAGCCTGCCGGTGGCCAAGGCCCCCAGAGCCGTGCTGGCCAAGGACGTGGAATGGACGCTGCCGAGCCTTGGCTGGGTACAAGCCGCCTCGGTGCGCCAGCAGCAGGTGGTGGCCTGGCACGGCAAGGACAGGTGGCAACTGGTGGGAGAGCTGCAACTGGCCCCAGGCCAGGTGGGACTGGTGGCGCTGTCCGGCTTCGGCAACTTCCTCTTCCAGGTGGGCTACGACGGACGCCAGCTCACCGAAAAGCGCTCGCCCCTGGTGCCGGCCAGCGCCAAGCCCGGCCAACTGCTGTCGGATCTGCTGCTGGCACTGATGCCCAAGGCGGCCCTGGCCAAGAGTCTTGAGGGCACCGGGCTTGAACTGGAAGAAAAACAAGGCGTAAGGACGTTGTCCATGAAGGGTAAGCTCCTGATCCGCATTCATTACAACCCCCAGGGCTTCCGCTTTGAGCAACTGGCCCTGGGCTACGGCTTCGAGGTGACCTATGGCTGATCTCTATCTCTCGGCCCCCGGCCTGGTCAGCCCCTTTGGCCTTGGCCTCGAGGCCAACGCCGAGGCCCTCTTCACAGGGCAAAGCGGCCTGGTGGCAAGGAACGACCTGCTGCTGGGCAGGACCGCCTGGGTCGGCGCCGTGACGGCGGACTTGCCGCCCTTGCCGGCCGACTTCGAACAGCAGGATTGCCGCAACAACCGCATGTTGCGCCTGGCCATGGAGCAGATCCGGCCGCAGCTGGACGAAGCCCTGGCGGCCTATGGTGCGGAGCGTATCGCCGTTGTACTGGGCTCTTCCACCGCCGGCATGGACAAGGGCGAGGCGGCCCTGGCCCACTGGCAGCGCGAGGGAGCCCTGCCCGCGGATTTTGACTACGAGCGCCAGGCATTGGGCTCAGTGGCCCGCTTTGCCGCCGACTACCTTGGCATCAAGGGGCCGGCCTACAGCATCTCCACCGCCTGTTCTTCCTCCGGCAAGGCCTTTGCCAGCGGCCAGCGCCTCATAAAGGCGGGGCTCGCCGACGCCGTGCTGGTGGGCGGGGTGGACAGCCTCTGCCGCCTGACCCTGAACGGCTTCAAAGCCCTCGAGTCCGTGGCACCAGGCCCCTGCACCCCCTTCGGCGAAGGGCGCCAGGGGATCAGCATCGGCGAAGGGGCGGCGGTGTTCCTGCTGTCAAAGAAAAAGGGTGAGGTGCGCCTGGCCGGGGTGGGGGAGTCCTCAGACGGCTACCATATCTCAGCCCCCGAGCCAGAGGGCAAGGGCGCCAGGCTCGCCATGGACCAGGCCCTGGCCCAGGCCGGTATCCAGTATGGGGACATCGGCTACGTCAATCTCCACGGCACCGGCACCCCCAAGAACGACGAGATGGAGGCGGGGCTCATGGCCCGCTGTTTCGGCGCAGCCACCAAGGTCAGCACCAGCAAGGCCCAGGTCGGCCATGCCCTGGGGGCCGCCGGCGCCCTGGAGGCGGCCTTCGGCTACCTGGCCCTGACCGACCCAGAGGGCCGGTTGCCGCCCCAGCTGTGGCGCGGGCCCCAAGATCCGGCCCTTCCCGAACTCAATTACGCCGCCCTTGGCGACAGGCAGCCGGTGCGCTACCTGATGTCCAACTCCTATGCCTTCGGCGGCAGCAATGTCAGTGTGGTTTTGGCAAATGACACAAGAAATTAATAGCTTCGGCCCCCCCGAACACTACGTGGCCCACAGGGCGCCCATGCTGCTGCTGGACAGGGTGCTGGCGGCGGACGAGGAGAGCGCCCGCTGCGAGGTGCACATCCACCCCGGCAGCCCCTTTGCCGACGAGCGCGGCGTGCCCATGTGGGTGGGCATCGAATACATGGCCCAGAGCATCGCCGTCTTTGCCGGCATCCAGGCCGAAAAAGCCGGCGAGCCCATCAAGCCGGGCTTTCTGCTGGGTACCCGCCGCCTGGAGTCAGAGGTGCCTTACTTCGGCTTCGGCGAGGCGCTGGTGGTGGAAGTGCGCCAGGCCCTTAGCCAGGAAGACGGCCTCAGCGTCTTCAGCTGCACAGTGACAGCCAGCCAGGGTGCCCAGCGTGCCCAATTGACCGTATTTCAACCCAGGGATGCAAAGGCCTACCTGGCAGGAGAGCAAGCATGAGACAAGTCCTGGTGTCAGGCGCCAGCCGCGGCATCGGCGCCGCCATCGCCACTACCTTGGCCAGCGAGGGCTTCGGTATCGTCATCCATTACCGCAGCCGGCACGAAGAGGCCGAACAGGTCCGCACCCAGATAGAGGCGGCGGGCGGTAAGGCCCGGCTGCTGCCTTTCGACGTCAGCGACAGGACGGCGGCCAAGACGGCCCTGGAAGCGGACATCGAAGCCCATGGTCCCTACTACGGTGTGGTGGTCAACGCCGGCATCACCCGTGACGGCGCCTTCCCGGCCCTGACCGACGAGGACTGGGACAGCGTCATCCACACCAACCTGGACGGCTTTTACAACGTGCTCAAGCCGGTGGTGATGCCCATGGTCCAGGGTCGCAAGGGCGGGCGCATCGTTACCCTGGCCTCGGTGTCCGGACTTATCGGCAACCGCGGCCAGGTCAACTATTCGGCCTCCAAGGCCGGCATCATAGGGGCCACCAAGGCCCTGGCGTTGGAGCTGGCCAAGCGCAAAATCACCGTCAACTGCGTGGCCCCCGGCCTTATCCAGTCCGACATGACCGACAACCTGGAGGCGGCCGAGCACATCAAGGAGCTCATTCCTTTGCGCCGGGCGGGCCTGGCCCAGGAAGTGGCGGACGCCGTCGCCTTCCTCTGCTCCGACAAGGCCGGCTACATTACCCGCCAGGTGCTGGCCGTGAACGGGGGGCTTTGCTGATGCGCCGCGTCGTGGTCACAGGTATGGCCGGTATCAGCTCCCTCGGCCAGGACTGGCCAACCGTCAAGGCGGCCATGGAGCAGGGCAAAAGCGGCATAGTGGCGATGGACGGCTGGCAGGCTTTTGAGGGCATGAACACCCGCCTGGCCGGGCCCGTGGCCTTCGAGCGGCCGAGCCATTATTCCCGCAAGCAGGTGCGCTCCCACGGCCGGGTCAGCCTGATGGCCACCCGCGCCACCGAGCTTGCCCTGGAACGGGCCGGGCTGCTTGGCCATGAATGCCTGAACGACGGCCGCACCGGCATCGCCTACGGCTCTTCCATCGGCTCCACGGCCCCCATCACCGCCTTTGCCGCCATGCTGGAGCGCAACGACAGCTCCAAGATCACCGCCACCAGCTACATCCAGATGATGGGGCACACCACCTGCGTCAACGTCAGCCTCTTCTTCGGCTTGAAGGGTAGGGTGATCCCCACCTCCAGCGCCTGCACCTCCGGCTCCCAGGCCATCGGCTATGCCTATGAAGCCATCAAGTACGGCAAGCAGGAGCTGATGGTGGCCGGTGGCGCCGAAGAGCTCTGCCCCACGGAAGCGGCGGTGTTCGACACCCTCTACGCCACCTCCACCCGCAACGGCGAGCCGGGGCTCACCCCCAGGCCCTTCGACGCCGGCCGCGACGGCCTGGTGATAGGGGAGGGGGCCGGCACCCTGGTGCTGGAATCCCTGGAGCACGCCAAGGCCAGGGGCGCCAACATCCTCGCCGAGATCGTCGGCTTCGGCAGCAACTGTGACGGCGCCCACGTCACGTCCCCCACCTCCGAGACCATGGAAGTGGCCATGCGCCTGGCCCTTAAGGACGCCGACTTGGCACCCCAGGCAGTCCAGTACGTCAGCGCCCACGGCACCGCCACCGAGCAGGGGGACATCGCCGAGAGCCAGGCCACGAGCCGGGTCTTCGGCGCCGCCACCCCGATCAGCTCCCTTAAGGGCTATTTCGGCCATACATTGGGTGCCTGCGGCGCCTTGGAGGCCTGGCTCGGCATCGAGATGATGCACGACAACTGGTTCGCTCCCACCCTGAATCTGGACGTGCCCGATCCGCGCTGCGGCGAGCTGGACTACATCCAGGGCCAGGGCCGGGCCTTGGCGCTGGACTGCTGGATGAGCAACAACTTCGCCTTCGGCGGCATCAATACCTCCCTTGTCTTCAAGCGTTTCAAGGACTCACCATGACTGTCGTGAAAGAAAGGGTGCAGGTGCTGGTGATAGGGGCAGGCCCGGCCGGGGTGCTGGCCGCCACCTTGCTGCACAGGGCAGGGATAGGCGTGCGGGTGCTGGAAAAAGCCCGGTTCCCGCGCTTTTCCATCGGCGAGAGCCTGCTGCCCCAGTCCATGGCCTTTTTGGCCGAGGCGGGGCTGCTGAAGGCCGTCAACCAGGCCGGTTTCCAGTACAAGGAAGGGGCCGCCTTCGGCCACCAGGGCCGCTATGTGGATTTTGATTTTCGCGACAAATTCAGCCCAGGCCCCGGTACCACCTTCCAGGTGAAAAGGGCCCAGTTCGACAAGCTGCTGGCCGACGAGGCCCTGAAGCAGGGGGTGGATATCCGCTTCGGCCAGAGTATCGAGGAAGTGGACCTCTCTGTGAGCCCGGCCCGGATCTGGGCCAGGGGCGAGGACGGCGAGCCTTACCAGTTGGAAGCGGATTTCGTGCTGGACGCCTCCGGCTTCGGCCGGGTGCTGCCGAGGCTGCTGGATCTGGAGATCCCCTCCGGCTTCGAGCCCCGCCAGGGCGTCTTTACCCATGTGGTGGACAACGCCAGCGAAGGTTTCGATCGCGACAAGATCCTCATCAGCGTTCACCCTGAGCACAAGGACGTCTGGTACTGGCTCATTCCCTTCAGCGACGGCACCAGCTCCCTGGGGGTGGTGGCCAGCCAGGCCTACTTTGAAGGGCGGGCCGAGCAGGACAATGAAGCCTTGCTCAAAGCCCTGACCTTCGAGGAGCCGGGCCTGGCCAAGGTGCTGGCCCAGGCCTCGTTCGAGCAGCCGGTCAACTGCCTCAAGGGCTATTCGGCCAAGGTCAGCCGCCTCTGTGGCCCTGGTTTTGCGCTGCTCGGCAACGCCGGTGAGTTCCTGGATCCAGTGTTCTCCTCCGGCGTCACCATCGCCTTCAAGTCGGCAAGCCTCGCCGCTCAAACCCTGGTGCGCCAGTTCAAGGGCGAAACGGTGGACTGGCAGGCGGATTTCGCCGCGCCGCTGCAGGCCGGGGTCGATGTTTTTCGCACCTATGTGGAAGGCTGGTATGAAGGCAGCTTCCAGGACGTCATCTTCTACCCCGAGCCCCAGCCCCAGGTGAAACAGATGGTCTGCTCCATACTGGCCGGCTATGTCTGGGACAAGGGTAACCCCTTCGTGGCCGAGTCGCGGCGCCGCCTGCGGGCCCTGGCGGAGATCTGCCGCCCCGGCTAGCCCTTGGCAAAGGCGCCATAAAGGTGCAACAGTGTAGGCAGAACATAGGGAGGGCCTGGCCTTGAAAAAACTGCTGTTGTTGCCGCTGTTGGTGCTGGGCGCCTGCAGCACCGTGCCGCCAGAAGGGGTGGATGCCCGGATGCGCCAGTGGCAGGGCTATACCGCCGAGGCGCTGATGGACAAATGGGGCGTACCGGCCCAGACCACCAAGGTGGAAGACCAGGACTGGCTTATCTACCGCGACAGCCGCTCCAGCCACAGGCCGGCGGTGAGCGTTGGGGTTGGGGGCGGCTCAGGCCATGTGTTCGGCTCCATCGGCACCCTCTTCGGTGGAGGCGCCAAGGTGGACGGCTGTGTGCGCCAGGTCCAATTATTGAATGGAAAAGTGGCCCAGATCCGCTGGCAGGGGGATCCCAAGCTATGCTGGGAATTGACGCCCTCGCCGGTGGGGGCCACTGGCGACTGAAATTTCCGGCCGATGAAAAGGAGTTCGCGATATGGACAAGAAGTTCGTGATGATGGCCGTTCTCTTGCTGGCAGGATGCCAGCACCCCAATGACCCCGGCTTCTATGACGCCACCTGGTATCTCAGTGGCGCTACCGTCGAGGGCCCCCTGAAAACGGCTGCCAACGCCACCAAAGGCATCACCCTCAACCTCACATCCGATGGCAAGCTCAGCGGCGTTAGCGGCTGCAACCGCTATTTCGGAGGCTACAAGCTGGTCAACGGCGCGGCCATCAAGGTAGGTAATATCGGCAGTACCAAGATGGCCTGCATGGGGGAGCTGATGCAGGCCGAGGGGCTTTACCTCGACCGGCTCGGCAAGGCCAACTGGATAGAGCTGGACGGCGATACCCTCAAGCTCTATTCGGACGGCTTCGAGGCGCCGCTGCGCTTCAGGCAGGGCCGCTAAACCGTCGTTTAGTCCGACTCCAGCACTTCGTCTCTCTGGCGCAGATCCAGGTTAACCCGCAGCAGGCCGTCTTCCATGATGGCCCTGACCGGCAGGCCGCTGGCGCGAAAAACCCCCATCATGCCGCGGTTTTGGGGTAGCACCTCGGCCACGAATTCCTCTATGCCCTGTTCGCGGGCGATCTTCACAAGGTGTTTGAAGAGAATGGAGCCCACCCCCTGGCCTTGGAGGCTGTCGATGACGGCACAGGCGAACTCGGCCCTTTTGACCTTGCTGCCCGGCAGCAGTATGTAACGGCCTATCCCCAGCGCCTCTTCCTCGCCCTTGTCGCTGTAATGGCCGACGGCGATGGCCACATGGTTTTCAAAGTCCACGTCGGTGAAGCGGGCGGCCTCGTCCAGGCTCATCTGCCACTTGGGCCTCATGAAGCGGTAGTAAATGGAGCGCTCGGACATGTGCTTGTAGGCCTTGAGCAGGGCGTACTTGTCTTCCCGGCGCACGGCCCGTACGAAGACGGGGGTACCGTCTTTGACGCGGTCGAAGGAGAGGTAGTGGCGGCTGTTGATCATGGCCTTCCCTGCACTGTAACGCTGTCAGTTTAACCATTGCGGTGGGACGGCGTCAGCGTTCAGATCAAAAAAGCCTTCCATAACCTGACCCAGGGGGAGCTGGCCGAAGCCATAGGGTGTCGCGCAAGACCATCAGCACGGTGGAGACCGGCCGCCTTACTCCTTCGGTGACCATCGCCCTCAAGCTGGCCCGCTGTTTCCAGGTACCGGTGGAAGACATCTTTTCGCTGCCGATGGAATAGGGCAGACCCGCATTAAAAAACCCCGCAGAAGCGGGGTTTTTTGTTTAGAGGTCGAAGTCGTCCAAGTCGTCCAAGTCGACGTTGGCGTCGATCTGGCCTACCAGGTAAGAGCTGATCTCCGATTCCTGGGGAGCCACCTGCACGTTGTCCGATTCCAGCCAGGCGTTGATCCAGGGGATGGGGTTGGAGGTGGTGGCGAAGGCCGGAGTCAAGCCAATAAAGTTCATGCGGAGATTGGTGATGTACTCCACGTACTGGCTGAGAATGGACTCGTTGAGACCGATCATGGAGCCGTCCTTGAACAGGTACTTGGCCCAGGCCTTCTCCTGCTCGGCGGCGCGCTTGAACAGGGCCTCGGACTCGCTGCGGCACTCGGCGGCTATCTGGGCCCATTCGGCCCCTTCCTTGCCGTCGCGCATCAGGTTCAGGATCTGCTGGGTGCCGGCCAGATGCAGGCCCTCGTCCCGGGCGATGAACTTGATGATCTTGGCGTTGCCTTCCATCAGTTTGCGCTCGGCAAAGGCGAAGGAGCAGGCGAAGGAGACGTAGAAGCGGATGGCCTCGAGGGCGTTGACCGCCATCATGCAGAGGTACAGCTTCTTCTTGAGGTCATGCAGGTTCACCTCGACGGTCTTGCCGTCGATCTGGTGGCTGCCCTCGCCGTGCAGTTGCCAGGCCTGGCTGTGCAGTATGAGGTCGTCGTAGTAGCCGGCTATCTCGTCGGCCCGTTTCTGGATCTCTTCGTTGACGACGATGTCGTCGAACACCTTGGCCGGATCCGCGACTATGTTGCGGATGATGTGGGTGTAGGAGCGGCTGTGGATGGTCTCAGAGAAGGACCAGGTCTCTATCCAGGTCTCGAGCTCCGGAATGGACACCAGGGGCAGCAGGGCCACATTGGGGCTGCGGCCCTGGATGGAGTCCAGGAGCGTCTGGTATTTGAGGTTGGACAGGAAGATGTGCTGCTCGTGCTCGGGTAGCTTGTTGAAGTCGACGCGGTCCTTGGAGACGTCCACTTCTTCCGGGCGCCAGAAGAAGGACAGCTGCTTTTCGATCAGCTTTTCGAAGACTTCGTATTTTTGCTGGTCGTAGCGGGCCACGTTGACCGGTTGGCCGAAGAACATGGGCTCGGCCAGGGCATCATTTTTGGTTCGACTGAAAGTGGTGTAACGCATCTTATCCTCAACGGTAAAAAGGGGCCTGGCGGCCCCTGATTTCCTTAAATCTTACAGGCGCCGCCGGCGCAGCCGTCGTCTTCCTCGACCATAACTTCGGTCGCACCGGTGCTGGCCTTGAGGTCAGTCTGGACGTCCGTCGCACCGTCGCGGGTGTTGTGGTAGTAAAGGGTCTTGACGCCCATCTTATAGGCGGTCAGCAGATCCTTGATCAGGGTCTGCATCGGCACCTTGCCACCGGGGAACTTGGCCGGATCGTAGTTGGTGTTGGCGCTGATGGATTGGTCCACGAACTTCTGCATGATGCCAACCAGCTGCAGGTAGCCGTCGTTGTTGGGGATGTCCCACAGCAGTTCGTAGGCGTCCTTGAGTTCTTCGTAGTCCGGCACCACCTGGCGCAGTATGCCGTCCTTGGAAGCCTTGACCGAGATATGGCCACGGGGCGGCTCTATGCCGTTGGTGGCGTTGGACATCTGGGAGCTGGTCTCGGACGGCATCAGCGCGGTCAGGGTGGAGTTGCGCAGGCCGTGGTCGACGATGTCCTTACGCAGGGTTTCCCAATCCAGGTGCAGCGGCTCATCGACAATCTTATCCAGATCCTTCTTGTAGGTGTCGATGGGCAGTATGCCCTTGGCGTAGGTGGTCTCGTCGAACATGGGGCAGGCGCCACGTTCCTTGGCCAGCTCCATGGAGGCTTTGAGCAGGTAATACTGGATGGCCTCGAAGGTCCTGTGGGTCAGGCCGTTGGCGGAGCCGTCGGAATAGCGCACGCCGTTCTTGGCCAGGTAGTAGGCGTAGTTGATGACGCCTACGCCCAGGGTGCGGCGGCCCATGGTGGCGATGTGGGCGGCCTTGACCGGGTAATCCTGGTAGTCCAGCAAGGCGTCCAGGGCGCGCACGGCCAGCTCACCCAGCTCTTCCAACTCGGACAGGTCGCTGATGGCGCCGAGGTTGAAGGCAGAGAGGGTGCAGAGGGCGATTTCGCCGTTCTCGTCGTTGATGTCTTCCAGCGGCTTGGTGGGCAGGGCGATCTCCAGGCAGAGGTTGCTCTGGCGTACCGGGGCCACTTCCGGATCGAAGGGGCTGTGGGTGTTGCAGTGGTCAACGTTCTGCACGTAGATGCGGCCGGTGGAGGCGCGCTCGGACAGCAGCAGGGAGAACAGCTCCACGGCCTTGAGGGTCTTCTTGCGGATGGCCGGGTCCTGCTCGTACTTGGCGTAGAGCTCTTCGAACTTGGCCTGGTCGGCGAAGAAGGCGTCGTAGAGGCCGGGCACGTCGGAGGGGCTGAACAGGGTAATGTCGCCGCCCTTGATCAGGCGCTGGTACATCAGGCGGTTGATCTGCACGCCGTAGTCCATGTGACGGACCCGGTTTTCCTCGACGCCACGGTTGTTCTTCAGTACCAGCAGGGATTCCACTTCCAGGTGCCACATGGGGTAGAAGAGGGTGGCGGCACCGCCGCGCACGCCGCCCTGGGAGCAGGACTTAACGGCGGTCTGGAAGTGCTTGTAGAAGGGGATACAGCCGGTGTGGAAGGCTTCGCCGCCACGGATGGGGCTGCCCAGGGCACGCAGGCGGCCGGCGTTGATGCCGATGCCCGCACGCTGGGAGACGTAGCGGACTATGGCGGACGCGGTGGCGTTGATGGAATCCAGGGAGTCGCCGGTCTCGATCAGCACGCAGGAGCTGAACTGGCGAGTCGGGGTGCGCACGCCACTCATGATGGGCGTAGGCAGGGAGATCTTGAAGGTGGACACCGCGTCGTAGAAGCGCTTGACGTAACCCAGGCGGGTGTCATGGGGGTAACCGGCGAACAGGCAGGCACCCACCAGCAGGTACAGCATCTGGGCGGATTCATAGATCTCGCCGGTGACCCTGTTCTGGACCAGGTACTTGCCTTCCAGCTGCTTGACCGCGGCGTAGGAGAAGTTGAGATCGCGGCTGTGGTCGATGAAACCGTTCAGGGTGTCGAAGTCGGCTTCTGAGTAGTCCTCAAGCAGGTGCTCGGCGTACTTGCCCATGGCCACCATCTTCTTGACGTGTTCGAAGAGGTGCGGCGGCTCGAATTCGTCATAGGCCTTCTTGCGCAGGTGGAAGATGGCCAGGCGGGCGGCCAGGTACTGATAGTCGGGCGCTTCGTCGGAGATCAGGTCGGCGGCGGCCTTGATCAGGGTCTCGTGGATGTCGGCGGTCTTGATGCCGTCGTAGAACTGGATCTGGGCACGCAGCTCCACTTGGGAGACGGATACGTTGTTGAGACCATCAGCGGCCCAGGTAACCACCCTGTGGATCTTGTCCAGATCGATGGCTTCCTGTTGGCCGTTGCGCTTGGTGACGAGGAGGTGATTGTTCATGGCTTACCTTATCTGCGCTATTCCCTGATGTACCGCCGGCAGCACTACTACGACACTGGCGTGTATTTCTTGTGCATCAGATACACAAGATATTGGGTTTGTTTAAGTTACGAGGAACAAGATAGTGAGGTCGGGGGCTGCTTTCAAGGTCCAAGAACGGCGCCTTTTTAATCCCGTTAGTGTTCACTAACGCAAAGGCGGCGAACATCGCCGCCCTTACCAAATTGCAAGCCCCGTTAAAAAAAAACGATCACGCGTCTGATCGACTGATCTTGCACCATTCCAGCAGGGCCTGGGGCCTTGCCAGCACGGCCCTGGCGGGCCAATGGGGGTGATCCTGGTCTACATAGCCCCAGCTGGCCACCAGGCCCTGCATGCCGGCATCCCGGGCTGCTTCCATGTCGGTCAGGGCATCCCCCAGGTAGAGGCAATGGCGGGGATCGCTGCCCAGCAGGGCGGCGGCGTGCAGCAAGGGGGCCGGGTGGGGTTTACGTTCGGCCAGGGTGTCGCCACAGACCAGGGCCTGGCAGGCGTCGAGCTCGGGAAAATGAGGCAGGGCGGCCACCGTCAACTGGGTGATCTTGTTGGTGACTATGCCCCAGGGAATGGCCGCGGCATTGAGGGCGGCCACCAGCTCGGCGACGCCGGGAAAGAGCCGGGTCTCCTGGGAGATGTCACGCAGGTAGGCGGCCCAGAAGGCCTCGCGCAGCTCCTGGCGTTCGAAGGCCCCTTCGCCAAAGCCCAGGTTCAGCAGGCTCTTGGTGCCGTGGGTGGCATGGGGGCGCACCTCGTCCAGGGACTTGAGCGGCAGGCCCTGGGCGGCCAACACCTCATTGAGGGCCCGGCGCAGGTCCGGGGCCGTGTCCAGCAGGGTGCCGTCGAGGTCGAAGAGGACGGCGGTCATGCGTCTTTCCTGGCCGCCACCAGGTAGTTCATGTCCAGACGCTCGGAGCGGCTGAACTGGCCGGTCAGCAGGTTGTAGCCCATGCCCACCGCCTTGGTGGGGACCAGGCCGGCTTCATCGCAAAAGCCCATCAGCTCGGCGGGCTTGATGAACTTCTGGTAGTCGTGGGTACCGGCAGGCAGCCACTTCAGGATGCGCTCGGCTGCAAAAACGCCCAGTGCCCAGGCCTTGAGAGTGCGGTTGAGGGTGGAGAACACCAGGGTGCCACCCGGTTTGCAGAGCTTGGCGCAGGCGCTGACCACGGATTGCGGATCCGGTACGTGTTCGAGCATTTCCATGCAGGTGACGACATCGAACTGGCCGGGCAGCTCTTCGGCCAGCTCCTCGGCGGTGATCTGGCGATAGTCCAGCTCCACTCCCATTTCGGCCGCGTGGGCACGGGCCACGTTCAAGGGTTCGCCTCCCATGTCGATACCGGTGACCTTGGCGCCGAGGCGGGCCATGGACTCGGAGAGGATGCCACCGCCGCAGCCGATATCGACGATGCGCTTGCCGGCCAGGCCGTCCGCCATTTCCTCCACAAAGGCCAGGCGCACCGGGTTCAGCTGATGCAGGGGTTTGAACTCCCCATCCTTATCCCACCAGCGATGGGCCATGGCTTCGAATTTGGCGATTTCGGCGTTGTCGACGTTGCTGTTCATCTATCCTGTTCCGGCGTTTGGCTGACGGCGCATTATAGCCCTGATGGCGTTGCCTTTTCATGGTCAACTTCAGGCGTTGTGGTATAGTGGCTCACTTTGTTGGAAGACCTGCTAAAAGGGACGACTGAGATGAGCGATCTGGCCAAAGAAATTGTGCCGGTCAACATCGAGGACGAGCTCAAAAGCTCCTACCTTGATTACGCCATGAGCGTCATCGTCGGGCGTGCGCTGCCCGACGTCCGTGACGGCCTCAAGCCCGTTCACCGGCGCGTACTGTTCGCCATGAACGAGCTCGGCAACGACTGGAACAAAGCCTATAAGAAATCGGCCCGCGTAGTAGGGGATGTGATCGGTAAGTATCACCCCCACGGCGACTCGGCTGTGTACGACACCATAGTCCGCCTGGCCCAGCCTTTTTCCATGCGCTACACCCTGGTGGACGGGCAGGGGAACTTCGGTTCCGTTGACGGCGACTCCGCCGCCGCCATGCGTTACACCGAAGTGCGCATGGCCAAGATCTCCCACGAACTGCTGGCGGATCTGGACAAGGAAACCGTCGACTTCGTCCCCAACTACGACAACACCGAACAAATCCCCGACGTGCTGCCGACCCGGGTGCCGAACCTGCTGGTCAACGGCGCCGCCGGTATTGCCGTGGGTATGGCCACCAACATCCCGCCCCACAACCTGCGTGAGGTAGTGGGGGGCTGCGTGGCCCTCATAGACAACCCGGAGCTGTCCATCGACGAACTGATGGAATACATCCCCGGGCCCGACTTCCCCACCCAGGGCATCATCAACGGCAAGAGCGGCATCCGCGACGCCTACCACACCGGCCGCGGCAAGATTTACATCCGTGCCCGCGCCGAGGTAGAGGTCAACGAGGACAATGGCCGTGAGACCATCGTCGTCCACGAGCTGCCCTACCAGGTGAACAAGGCCCGCCTCATCGAGAAGATCGCCGAGCTGGTCAAGGAAAAGCGCCTGGAGGGCATCAGCGCCCTGCGCGATGAGTCCGACAAGGACGGCCTGCGGGTCGTCATCGAACTCAAGCGTGGTGAAGCCGGTGAAGTGGTGCTCAACAAGCTCTACTCCCTGACCCAGATGCAGGTGGTCTTCGGCATCAACATGGTGGCCCTGGACCAGAACCAGCCGCGCCTGTTCAACCTTAAAGATGCCCTCGAGTGCTTCATCAACCACCGCCGTGAAGTGGTGACCCGTCGCACTATCTTTGAACTGCGCAAGGCCCGTGAGCGTGCCCATGTGCTGGAAGGCCTGGCCATCGCCCTGGCCAACATCGACCCTGTCATCGAGCTTATCCGCCGCAGCCCGACCCCGGCCGACGCCAAGGCTGGCCTGGTCAGCACCCCCTGGGAGCTCGGCAACGTGGCGGCCATGCTCGAAGGCGCCGGCACCGACGCCGCCCGCCCCGAGGGCCTGGAGCCGCAGTTCGGCATCCGCGACGGCAAGTATTACCTGACCGAAGTGCAGGCCCAGGCCATCCTGGATCTGCGCCTGCACCGCCTGACCGGCCTCGAGCACGAGAAGATCCTCGAGGAGTACAAGGGCCTGCTGGATCTCATCAAGGGCCTGCTGCACATCCTGGCCTCTCCCGAGCGCCTGATGGAAGTGATCCGCGAAGAGCTGGTGGCCGTGGCCGACCAGTACGGCGATGACCGCCGCACCGAGATCAGCGAGTCTTCCGCCGACATCTCCATCGAAGACCTCATCAACGAGGAAGACGTGGTGGTGACCCTCTCCCATGAGGGCTACGTCAAGTACCAGGTGCTGGCCGACTACGAGGCCCAGCGCCGCGGCGGCAAGGGCAAGGCTGCGACCAAGATGAAGGATGAAGACTTCATCGAGCGTCTGCTGGTGGCCAACACCCACGACACCATCCTCTGCTTCTCCAGCCGTGGCCGCCTCTACTGGCTCAAGGTCTACCAGCTGCCGCTGGCCAGCCGTACCGCCCGTGGCCGGCCTATCATCAACCTGCTGCCCCTGGAAGCGGACGAGCGCATCACTGCCATACTGCCGGTGCGCGAATACGAGGAAGGCAAGTACATCTTCATGGCCACCGCTTGCGGTACCGTCAAGAAGACGGCCCTCACCGAGTACAGCCGCCCCCGCTCCAGCGGCATCATCGCCGTCAACCTCAACGAGGGTGACGCCCTGATCGGTGTCACCATCACCGACGGCAGCAACGAAGTGATGCTGTTCAGTGACGAAGGCAAGGTCGTGCGCTTCAGCGAAGACCAAGTGCGGCCCATGGGCCGTGGTGCCACCGGCGTGCGCGGCATCAACCTGGAAGACGGCCAGCGGGTCGTGTCCATGGTGATCCCCAACGCGAACGTGGACATCCTGACCGTCACCGAGAACGGCTACGGCAAGCGTACCGAGCAGCTCGAATACCCGGCCAAGAGCCGCGCCACCAAGGGCGTGGTCTCCATCAAGGTGTCCGAGCGCAACGGCAAAGTGGTTGGCGCCGTGGCGGTGGAAGAGAATGACGAGATCATGCTCATCACCAACGGCGGCACCCTGGTGCGCACCCGTGTCAACGAGGTGTCCCGCGTGGGTCGTAACACCCAGGGTGTCACCATCATCCGCACCACCAAAGATGAGAAGGTGGTGGGCTTGCAACGCATAGCCGAAGTGGATGAGGATGTCGCTCCAGAGGTCGAAGGCGAAGGCGCCGACGAATAAGTCAAAGCGGCCGCGAGGCCGCTTTTTGCGTTTAGAAAGGGTCGTATGAAAAGAGTATTCAATTTCTGTGCTGGCCCGGCCATGTTGCCGCCGGCCGTGATGCAACGCGCACAAAACGAATTTATCGACTGGCAGGGCTTGGGCGTGTCGGTGATGGAAGTCTCCCACCGCGACAAGCCCTTCATGGCCATTGCTGCCAAGGCCGAGGCCGATCTGCGTGAGCTGATGGCCATCCCCGACAACTACAAGGTGCTTTTCCTGGCCGGTGGCGGCCGTAGCCAATTCACCGCCGTGCCCCTGAACCTCTTGAAAGAAGGGGAGCAGGCCGACTACCTGGTCACAGGCCAGTGGTCCAAGCTCGCCTATGAAGAGGCCAAGCGCTTCCGTGATGTGGCCATCGCCGGCGAAATCGACATGAGCGCCCGCCCCATCCGCCTGCCCATCGAGATAAGGGTGCGCGAAGGCGCCAAGTACCTGCACTACTGCCCCAACGAGACGGTGGACGGCATCGAGATGTTCGAGGAGCCGGCGGTGGACGTGCCCCTGGTGGCAGACATGTCCTCCTGCATACTGTCGCGCCGCATCGATGTCAGCAAGTACGGCCTCATCTATGCCGGTGCCCAGAAGAACATAGGCCCCTCAGGCCTCGCCGTGGTCATAGTGCGCGAGGATCTGCTGCGTGACGACATGCAGGTGCCCTGCATCTGGGATTACGCCCGCCAGGCCAAGGAAGACTCCATGGTCAACACCCCGCCCACCTACAGCTGGTACCTGGCCGGGCTGGTGTTCGAGTGGCTGAAAGAGCAGGGCGGTGTTGCCGCCATGGAAGCCCTTAACGCCGCCAAGGCCGAGCTGCTCTACGGGGCCATCGACAACCTGCCGCTCTACCAGAACCAGGTGGACAAGTCCTGCCGCTCCCGCATGAACGTGGTCTGGCAGCTTGTGGACGAGAGCCTCAACGCGGCCTTCCTGGCCGAGGCCGAAGCACTTGGCCTGCTGGCGCTCAAGGGGCATCGTTTCGTGGGCGGCATGCGCGCCTCCATGTACAACGCCATGCCGCTGGCAGGGGCCCAGGCCCTGGTGGATTTCATGCGTGATTTTGCCGGGCGCCATGGCGCTTGAGGCACTGCGCCGGGAGATAGACCAGGTCGACGAGGCGCTGCTGGGCCTGCTGGCCAGGCGCCTCGAACTGGCCGACGCCCTCGGCGAGCTAAAAGGGGGCCGGGTGTTCGACCCGGCCCGCGAATTCGCCCTGGTGGAAGCCAGGGTCAATGCCTTCCCTCAGCTTCCTGCTGCCGTGGTCAGGCAATTTTGCCGCGACTGGGTGTCCCTGTGCCGGGGCCACCAGGGCCGTTTCTGCATCGCCAGCAGCGAGCCTCATTGGGCCGAAAAGCTGCTGGGCCGTTACACCCAGACCCTGCAAACCGCCGATCCCCTGGCCGCCGTCTTCGATGGCCTGGCCGATGGCGCCCTTTGGCTTGGCCCCTTGCCGGCCAGTCTCAAGGGGCTCTTGCCCGCCGCCACCTTCAAGGCCCAAGGCCGCCATGGCTTTTTGCTCACCGCCGATGGCGCCAAGGCCGGTGCCCAAGCCCTGAGCCATCAGGGGCCGGGCGAGCCGGTGGGCGACAACTGGTATTTGATTTCCGGGCATCAGTTTGATGCCTGGCCCTTGCTTTCGGATGATTAGATGGAATTGCTGAACCTCGCCGCCGGTGGCACCGTCACCGGCACCCTGGCCATGCCAGGCTCCAAGTCCCTGTCAAACCGGGCCCTGCTGCTGGCGGCCTTCTGCGCTGAGCCGACCCGCCTTGCCAATGTGCTGGATGCCGACGATATCCGTCATATGCGCAGCGCCTTTGCGGCGCTGGACGTGTCGGTGCGTCAGGACGGCGAAGAGCTGCTGGTGCAGGGCCCCTGGCAACCGCAAAGCCCGGCCCAGCCCATCTTCCTCGGTAACGCCGGCACCGCCATGCGCCCCCTGACAGCGGCCCTGGCCTTGATCCCTGGCAGTTTCGAACTGACCGGTGAGCCGCGCATGTACGAGCGGCCCATAGGTGACTTGGTAGACGCCCTGCGCCAGTTGGGTGCCGACATCCAGTACCTGGGCGAGGAGGGCTATCCGCCCCTTAGGATCAACGGTAAAAGGCTCGCTGGTGGTACCGTCAAGGTGCGCGGCGACCTCTCCAGCCAGTTCCTCTCTGCTCTGTTGATGGCGGCGCCGCTCTGTGAAGGGGAGGTGCGCATCGAGGTGGAAGGGGAGCTGGTCTCCAAGCCCTACGTGGAGCTGACCCTGGGGTTGATGGCCAGGTTCGGCGTGGTAGCCGAGCGCCCAGACGAGCACAGCTTCGTGATAGCGGCTGGAAGCCAATACCAGAGTCCTGGCCAGTACTTCGTGGAAGGGGATGCCTCTTCTGCCTCTTATTTTGCCGCCGCCGGCGCCATCGCCGGTGACGTGACCATCAAGGGCCTCTTCAAAGGCATGCTGCAGGGGGACGTGGATTTCGTCGACGCCTTGGAGAAAATGGGGGCCCAGGTGGAGTGGGGAGAGCATCAGGTCAGGGTGCGCAAGGGCGCACTCAAAGGCATAGATCTTGACGCCAACGCCATTCCCGATGCCGCCATGACTCTCGCCACCACGGCCCTTTTCGCCGAAGGTGAGACCTGTATCCGCAACATCTATAACTGGCGCCTCAAGGAAACGGACAGGCTGCATGCCATGGCCACCGAGCTCAGGAAGGTGGGTGCCGAGGTAGAAGAAGGGCGGGATTTCATCCGGGTCAGCAAGGGCAATGCCATCCGCTACGCCGAAATTGACACCTACAACGATCACCGCATGGCCATGTGTTTTGCGTTGCTGGCACTGGGGGAGAGTGCCATGGGGATCCGCGATCCCAAGTGCACCGCCAAGACCTTTCCCGATTTCTTTGAACGATTTGCCGCGATCAGACAAGGTATTTGACAGCCAATTACCCTATAATGCGCGCCCGACGCCTGTGGGTTTCCACCCACATCCGTAGAAATGGAGGATTTTATGGCTGAACTGGTACCCGTCGTCACGGTGGACGGACCCAGTGGGGTAGGCAAGGGCACCCTTTGCCACCACCTGTCAGAACGACTGGGCTGGCATTTTCTCGACTCCGGCGCGATTTATCGCGTGCTGGCCCTGGCGGCGTTGCATCACCAATGCCCCTTGGAAGATGAAGAAGCGCTGGTACCCCTGGCGGCACATTTGGACGTGCAGTTCGAACCCGGCGAAGGCCAGGTCAAGGTGATCCTCGAAGGGGAGGACGTGACCAGCGCCATCCGTACCCAGGAAGTGGCCAATGCCGCTTCCAAAGTGGCTGCCTTTCCTCGGGTGCGCGAAGCGTTGCTACGCCGCCAACGCGCCTTTCAGAAGGCTCCGGGCCTGGTGGCCGACGGCCGCGACATGGGCACTGTGGTGTTCAAGAGCGCGCCGGTGAAGCTGTTCCTGACCGCAAGCGCCGAAGTGCGCGCCGAGCGCCGCCTTCAGCAGTTGCTGGCGTCTGGCCAGGATGCTAAAATTGAACGTCTTTTAACCGAGATACGTGAGCGTGACGAGCGCGATGCCAATCGCGCCGTGGCGCCGCTGAAGCCAGCGGAAGATGCGGTGATCATTGACACCAGCCATCTTTCCATCGAGCAGGTGCTCGAAGCCGCCTGGCAGGAGGTCAGTGCCAAGTTGGCACCGGCCAATTGAGAAGCCTTCCGCACCAGGGACCGGCGCGGAAAACATGAACAACCCCATGCCGGACGGATGCCGCATGGTTTGTTAAATAAGCAGACACACATGACTGAATCATTTGCTCAACTGTTCGAAGAAAGCCTGAAAGAAATCGAAACCCGCCCGGGTTCCATCGTCAAAGGTACCGTTGTCCGCGTTCAGAAGGACATCGTACTGGTTGACGCTGGTCTGAAATCTGAGTCCGCTATTCCTGCCGAACAGTTCAAAGACGCCAACGGCGAAATCACCGTAAACGTCGGTGACGTTGTTGACGTGGCCCTGGACACCGTAGAAGACGGCTTCGGCGAGACCATCCTGTCCCGCGAAAAAGCCAAGCGCTACGAAGCCTGGCTGGTTCTCGAGAAAGCCTACGAGAACAACGAAACCGTCATCGGTATCATCAACGGCAAAGTCAAGGGCGGCTTCACTGTCGACCTGGACGGCATCCGTGCCTTCCTGCCCGGCTCCCTGGTTGATGTACGTCCTATCCGCGACACCGCTCACCTGGAAAACAAAGACCTGGAATTCAAGGTCATCAAGCTGGACCAGAAGCGTAACAACGTCGTGGTTTCCCGTCGCGCTGTGATCGAGTCCGAGAACAACGTTGAGCGTGAGCAACTGCTGCAAAACCTGCAAGAAGGTATGGAAGTCAAGGGTATCGTTAAGAACCTGACCGACTACGGTGCCTTCGTAGACCTGGGTGGCGTTGACGGCCTGCTGCACATCACCGACATGGCTTGGAAGCGCGTCAAGCATCCTTCCGAGATCGTCAACGTCGGCGACGAGATCACCGTCAAGGTACTGAAGTTCGACCGCGAGCGTACCCGTGTGTCCCTGGGCCTCAAGCAACTGGGTGCCGATCCTTGGGTCTCCATCGCCGAGCGTTACCCTGAAGGTCACAAGCTTAAAGGCCGCGTGACCAACCTGACCGACTACGGCTGCTTCGTTGAAATCGAAGAAGGCGTTGAAGGCCTGGTACACGTTTCCGAAATGGACTGGACCAACAAGAACATCCATCCCTCCAAGGTTGTCAACCTGGGCGACGAAGTGGAAGTCATGGTTCTGGACATCGACGAAGAGCGTCGTCGTATCTCCCTGGGCCTCAAGCAGTGCAAACTCAACCCCTGGGAAGAGTTCGCTGGCAAATTCAACAAGGGCGACCAAGTCTCCGGTAAGATCAAGTCCATCACCGACTTCGGTATCTTCATCGGTCTGGACGGCGGCATCGACGGTCTGGTTCACCTGTCCGACATCTCCTGGAACGCTACCGGCGAAGAAGCCGTACGCGAGTACAAGAAAGGCGAAGAAATCACCGCCGTTGTACTGCAAGTGGATGCCGAGCGCGAGCGCATCAGCCTGGGCGTCAAGCAGCTGGAAGCCGATCCTTTCAACAACTACCTGAGCGATAACAAGAAAGGTGCTATCGTTAACGGTACCGTGATCGCCGTTGACGCCAAAGGCGCCACCATCGATCTGGGTGAAGGTGTTGAAGGCTACCTGCGTGCTTCCGACATCTCCCGTGAGCGCATCGAAGACGCTTCCACCGTCCTGAAGGTCGGTGAGTCTGTCGAAGCCAAGTTCATGGGCGTTGATCGCAAGAACCGCACCGTCTCCCTGTCCGTCCGTGCCAAGGATGAAGCAGACGAGCGTGATGCCATGGAGCACCTGAACAGCCAGGAAGACGCGGTTATCCCGAACGCTATGGCTGAAGCCTTCAAAGCGGCCAAGAGCGAAGACTAATCAGGCGGACGGGGCCTTGTGCCCCGTCTCTTTGGCGCAGAGGACAATTCCATGACCAAATCAGAACTCATTGAGAGCCTGACGACCAAATATCCTGACCTGCCTGCGCGGGATCTGGAAATGGCGGTCAAGGAAATTCTGGAACAGATGGCCAATACCCTGGAAGCAGGTGAGCGCATCGAGATCCGGGGATTTGGCAGCTTCTCCCTGCATTACCGGGCGCCGCGTGTTGGGCGTAACCCCAAGACCGGTGACTCTGTTGAATTGCCCGCCAAACAGGTGCCGCATTTCAAACCGGGTAAGGAATTGCGGGAAAGGGTCAACCTGAGCGTCCAATCCTGAACAGTCAACTCAAAAAAAACGGCATGCGAGAGCATGCCGTTTTTGTGTCTGAAGCCCTTTTCAGGCAATAATACCGGCGTTTGATCATGCCCACAGGAGGTGCGGTGCTCACCCTCATCAAATGGCTGCTAGCCATTCTCATTTTCGCCCTGGCACTGGCCGTGGGAGCCCAAAACGCCCAACCCGTTGCCGTCAATTACCTCATTGCCCAGAAGACGTTCTCCGTCGGCCAATGGCTGGGTATCGCCTTTGCCCTGGGAGCCGTGCTGGCTTTCCTGGTATTGGGGACCCAATGCTGGCTGCAGCGCCTCAAGATAAAGGCCCTGCAGAAAAAATTGCGCTCAATGAGCAAAGACGCCTGATCCATGGTTGAACTCCTGTTCCTGCTCCTGCCCATCGCAGCCGGTTACGGTTGGTACATGGGGCGGCGTAGCGTACGCCAGGAACGGGAGGTTCAGCGCAATCGCCTGTCCAGACGCTATTTCAAAGGCCTGAATTTCCTGCTGTCAGACCAGCCAGACAAGGCCGTCGACCTTTTTATCGACATGCTGGCGGTAGATGCCGAGACCTTGGAAACCCATATGGCACTGGGCAACCTCTTTCGCCGTCGCGGCGAGGTGGACAGAGCCATCCGTATCCACCAGAACCTGGTAGCCAGGCCTTCCATCAGTGAAGAAGACCGGCGCCTGGCCATGTTCGAACTGGGCCTGGATTTCATGGTGTCCGGCCTCTACGACAGGGCCGAAAACATCTTCACCGAGCTCAAGGACGATCCTGACCACCAGCAGCAAGCCCAGGAGCAACTGCTGGCCATCTATCAGCACACCAAGGACTGGTACAACGCCATCAAGGTGGCCAAGGCCATGGGCAAGGATAGGCCTCCGGCCATTACCCGTGCCCTGGCCCACTTCCACTGCCAACTGGCCGAGCTGGCGCTGGACAAGGGCAAGGCGGGCGAGGCCATCAAGGAGTTCAAGAAAGCCTTGGAAGTGGACAGTGCCTGCACCAGGGCCCGCGAAGGCCTGGCCCAGTGTCATCGCCAGTCCGGCCGCACCGAGGAGGCCCTGGCGGCACTGATCCCTGTGGTGGACACGGATCCCGACAATACCTCTGAGCTGCTGCCTTTTATCGCCGATCTCTTCAGCCGCCTTGGCGACAGCGAAGGCTACCACCAGTTCCTGGCCAGGGCCGTGGTCCGAGACAGCGGCGTCTCTGTGGTGCTGGCCCTGGCCGACCTTATCCAGTCAGAGGCGGGGCGTGACAACGCCGAAGACCTGTTACTGGATGAACTCAAGCGCCATCCCACCCTCAAGGGCTTTCGCCGCCTGATCCAATACCAGAGGGAGAAGGTGGCCGAACCTTCTGCCAAGGCCAGCCTGAATTTGTTGGCGGAGCTGGTGGAACAGCAGATCCGCATCCGCCCCACTTACCGTTGTCGCCACTGCGGCTTTAGCGCCAACAAGCGCTATTGGCTATGCCCGTCCTGCCAGCAGTGGGGGCAGATCAAACCCATCCGCGGTTTGGATGGAGACTGAGGAACCTTTATGACGAGCAAGCCCGTAGTAGTGGCCCTGGATTTCGATGACAAGAACAAGGCCCTGGCCCTGGTTGACAGGCTGGACCCGGCCCAATGCCGCCTCAAGGTGGGCAAGGAGATGTTTACCCTCTTCGGTCCTGACTTTGTCCGCGAGCTGGTGGCCAAGGGCTTCGATGTCTTCCTGGATCTAAAATTCCACGACATTCCCAACACCGTCGCCAAGGCCGTGGCCGCCGCCGCCGAGCTTGGCGTCTGGATGGTCAATGTCCATGCCAGCGGTGGCAGCCGTATGATGAGTGCCGCCAGGGCGGCCTTGGCTCCCTATGGTGACAAGGCCCCGCTGCTGATCGCCGTGACAGTGCTGACGTCCATGCAGGACGAGGAGCTGGCCGAACTGGGGGTGGAGGCTGAAACGGCACAGCAACAGGTGCTGCGCCTGGCTCGCCTGGCCAGGGAAGCCGGTATGGACGGAGTCGTGTGTTCTGCCCGCGAAGCTAGCCTGCTCAAGACCGAGCTGGGTCAGGATTTCAAGCTGGTGACCCCCGGCATTCGTCCGGCCGGCAGCGACGCAGGCGACCAGCAGCGGATCCTGACACCCGCCGAGGCCATTGCCGCCGGTTCAGATTATCTGGTGATCGGACGTCCCATCACCCAGGCCGCCGAGCCCCTGACGGCCCTGGCCGCCATCAATGACAGCCTGAAAAACTGACTATACTTAAGGCGAGCTTGGGATGTGCTCACAGGGACAAACCTTGGTGAAGGACATACCGATGAAAAGGAACTTTCGTAGTGCGTTTTTAGTGGCCAGCCTCCTGGCCTTGAGTATGGTCCCGGCTATTGGCGCCGAAACCCAGTCAGGCAAATCCGCCATGGCGCAAACGGTGGCCGAGACGGTAAACGTAAATTCTGCTTCGGCAGAGCAAATCGCCCACATTCTCAAGGGCGTCGGAGCGAAAAAGGCAGCGCTCATTGTGGAATACAGAGAGGCCCATGGCCCTTTCAAATCCCTTGACGAGCTCAAGGCAGTGAAAGGCCTTGGAGATAAGCTTCTCAGCGCGAATGCCGATAAAATTCGCTTCAAATAACAAGGGGCCGAAAGGCCCCTTTTCTTTAGCTGCTGCTCAGTTTTGAGCGGCTTTCTTTTTGTTCAAACCATAGGCCACCAGCAGCCAAGGCAGGGTGGACAGGGCCCCAAACAGGTGGGCCTGGGTAGCGACGGGCGCGTTGATGAGGCTGGCGGTCTCGGCCGGTGCCCCGAAGATCTGCTCCCAACTGATCTTGGCGATGACACCCAGTAGGATAAGCCAGCCTGTCTTCTCACCCACCCTGATGTCCTCATAGGCTCCCATCAGGATGAGGCCGTGCAATACCCCGGAAAGCCCGACGTACCAGCGCAGCTCTGGGCAGAAGATCAACAGGCCCAGGCTGGTCATCAGGCCGAGATAAGCCAGGCGCCCCCACCAGGCGGCGAAGCTGTAGTAGCGGCCATGCAGCCAAGCAATCACCAGGGTACCGGCGCTGTTCATGGCCAGGTGCCAAAAATTGGTGTGCATCAGGTGGCCTGTCAGTACCCGCCATAGCTGGCCATCGAGTATCGCCTGGCGGTCATAGATCAGGTATTGGTGCAGGGAAGCGGGCAATAAGGCCAAGAGACCCGCCACCAGGATCAGACTAAAAGCTCCGACCAGATATGGCATCCGACGTTAACTCTTCTTAGAATGGGCCTCCATCCTAAGGGGGAGTCATGGGACGAGCAAGCTGTCCGGACTGCGAACGACTGCGGATCCATTGTATCTGCGCCCTGGTTGGGCCTGTGCCGGCGAAGACGCGGGTGCTGTTGGTGCAGTACCCGGGGGAAGAGCGGCATCCCCTGGGAACAGCCGCCTTGGTGAAGAAGGCCTTGCCCCATAGCCAGTTGCTGAGGACCCAGGCCGTAGAGGCCTTGCCTCTGGAATGGCGGGATGCCGCGCTGCTGTTCCCTGGACCTCAATCAAGCTGCCTCAGCCAAGTACCGGCGCCGCCTCGCCAACTGGTGGTGTTGGATGGCACCTGGCGCAAGGCACTTCGCCTTTATGAGCAGAGCCCCGCCCTCAAGGTTTTGCCCCAAGTGAGCCTGCCGATGGGGGAGGGCAGCCGTTACCTGCTGCGCAAGAGCCGCAAGGACGGCGCCCTCAGTACCGTCGAGGCTGTCTGCCAGGCGCTGGCCCTGTTGGAACCAGGCCTCGATCTCAGTCCCCTTGAGCAGGCCTTTGACGACCTTATCCAGAGAGCCCTGGTCCGTATGCCGGCCGAGGCCAAGCGCCATTATCAATGAAGGACCGATAACAACATGCATCACACCCACATCAAGGTTCGGGGTTATCACCTGGACGTCTACCAACACGTCAACAACGCCCGTTACCTGGAATTTCTCGAAGAAGCCCGTTGGGGCTGGCTGGAAGACTCAGGGGATATGGCCTGGTTCCAGCAGCACCAGATAGCCTTTGTGGTGGTGAACATCAACATCAACTACCGCGCCGCCGCTACCCTGGGGCAGCAACTGCGCATCGACACTTGCCTGGGCAAACTGTCCGAACGCTCCGGGGTCGTCAGCCAGCAGGTGTTCCTGGAAGGGACCGACACCCTGGTGGCCGACGCCGCCATCACCTTTGTCTGCCTTGACCAGAAGACCGGCAAGGCGCTGCCCATGACAGGGGAGCTTGCCGAATTCCTGCAAAAACACCTAGAGCAGGGCTGACGAAAACGTTACAATGCGCGCCGACCCTACAAGAGAGGCCAAGCAACCATGGAATACCATGAGAGCCATGAGCCTTATTACCAGCTCCAGGATGAGGTAGTCAGAGAACTGCCCGTGGAGTTGGAGGAAGATGCTCATCTTTGCTAGAAGCATTACGTGAAACAAAGGCAACCCTCGCGGGTTGCCTTTTTTATTGGCCCCTGTCAGCATCCCTTTGATTGTAAAGAACCGAAGGAGTGCTGCCGTGCGACATTGGCTTTGGCTTGCCCTGATACCGACCCTGGTCTTGGCCAAGGGGGAAATTCGCGAGCCGGAAGCGGCCACGGGCCGCCACCAACAGCAGGCTGTGGTAGGCAACAAGCTGATGATGGCTACCGCCAATCCCCTGGCTTCGCAGGCGGGATTTGCCATTCTCAAGCAAGGTGGCTCGGCCGTGGATGCCATCATCGCCGCCGAAATGGTCTTGAACCTGGTCGAGCCTCAGTCGTCCGGGGTCGGTGGCGGTGCCTTCATGCTGGTCTGGGATGAGAAGGCCAAGACCATCAAGACAATGGATGCCAGGGAAATGGCGCCCAAGGCCGACACCCCCGAGCTGTTCATGGAGAACGGTAAGCCCATGGACTTCTTCAAAGCCCTGGTAGGAGGGCGCTCCGTCGGGGTGCCTGGGGTCGTCAAGGGCTTTTGGGAAGCGCACCAGAAATACGGCAAGCTGCCCTGGGCCAGCCTTTTCCAACCGGCCATCAAGCTGGCAGAAGACGGCTTTATCGTCAGCCCACGCCTGGCCGAGCTGCTGCGCATCGAGATGAACCCGGGCCTGCGCACCTCGCCGACAGCCAAGGACTATTTCTTCCCCGGCGGTCAGGCCCTGAAAGCCGGCCAGCGCCTGAAGAACCCTGCCTTTGCCAAGACCCTCAAAGCCATTGCCAAGGACGGACCCAAAGCCTTCTACGAAGGTGATCTGGCCAAGGCCATAGTGGCTACGGTGCGAGGCCATGCCAGCAACCCGGGGCAGATGGCCTTGGGCGACCTGCGTGACTACAGGCCCATTTGGCGCGGCGTCGTCTGTGGCCCCTACCGCCAATATCAGGTGTGTGGTGCGCCGCCCCCGGCTGGCGGCCTGGTGGTGACTCAACAGCTCGGGATACTCAACAAGCTGCCGCCCATCAGCAACTGGGATCTGGCCGGTGTCCACCGCTTTACCCAGGCTTCCCGCCTGGCCTTTGCCGACCGTAACCGCTACGAAGGTGACCCGGCCTTTGTCCCGGTACCCATGAAGGCCATGCTGGACGACAAGTACCTGACCCGCCGTTCCGGCCTGGTAGGGGATTCTGACAAGTTCGCCCTGCCAGGCGATTTTGGCCCCAGGGCCGATACCAAGAGCCCGGAGCTGCCTTGTACCAGCCACCTGGTGGCCATCGACAAGGACGGCAACGCCGTGTCCATGACCGCCAGCATCGAGATGGGCTTCGGCTCCACCCTGATGGTGGGGGGCTTCCTGCTCAACAACGAGCTTACCGACTTCAACTTCGGTGACAAGGACGCTCAAGGCCGCTGGGTGGCCAACAGGGTCCAAGGGGGCAAGCGTCCCCGCAGCTCCATGTCGCCGACCATGGTGCTCTACAAGGGTGAGCTGCAGGGCATGGTGGGCTCTCCCGGCGGTTCAAGGATCATCAACTACGTCACCAAGACCTTGGTGGGCGTCATTGACGGAGGCCTCGACATCCAGGCTGCCATCGACCTGCCCAACGTCACCAACCGCAACGATTACACTGCCGTGGAAAAGGGCACTGTGGCGGAAGACTGGGTCCAGGGTCTCAAGGCCAGGGGCCATGACGTGCGGGTTATCGACCTGAACTCCGGCCTGCAGGGGATCTGGCGCTTGCCGGATGGCCGCTGGCAGGGCGGGGCGGATCCCCGCCGTGAAGGTAAGGTCCTGGCGCAGTAAGCCACTGGCCGTCATGCCAAAAACAAAAAAGCCGCTCACTGAGCGGCTTTTTTCATGGCTTGGCCTTAGAGCACTTTGACGATGGCGTCGGCCAGGTAATCGGCATTCTGGTGGTTGATACCGGCCAGGTTCATGCGGCTGGAGTCCACCATGTAGACGGAGAACTCTTCCTTGAGGCGGCGCACCTGCTCGGGGCTGATGCCGAGGAAGGAGAACATCCCGTACTGGCGGGTGATGAAGCTGAAGTCCTTCTGGTCCTGACGGGCGTGGAGTTTTTCCACCAGCAGGGCGCGCAGATCGTGGATACGGCCACGCATCTCGGCCAGTTCCTGCTGCCACAGGGCGCTGAGCTCGTTGGAGCCGAGGATGATGTCGATGATGGCGGCGCCGTGGACAGGGGGCATGGAGTAGATGCAGCGGGCCACGTTCTGGATGACGCTGGAGAGGATCTCGGCGCGGGTGCCGTTCTCCGCCACCATGGTCAGGGCGCCGACGCGCTCACGGTACATGCCGAAGTTCTTGGAGCCGGAGGTGGTGAGCAGCAGCTCGGGCAGGGTCTCGGCCAGGTAGCGGGGGCCAAAGGCGTCTTCTTCCAGGCCCACACCGAAGCCCTGATAGGCCATGTCCAGCAGTGGGGTGAAGCCCTTTTCCTTGGCCAGCTCGGCAAAAGCCTTCCATTGCTCCTGGCTGAGATCGGCGCCAGAGGGGTTGTGGCAGCAGGCGTGCAGCAGTACGACATCCCCTTTGGGTATGGCTTTGAGTGCTTCCATCATGCCGGCGAAATCGACACAGGAATTGTCCTTGTCGAAGTAGCGGTAGGACTTGACCACCAGGCCTGCATCTTGGAACAGGGCGGTATGGTTGGCCCAGGTGGGGTTGGTGACCCAGACGGTGGCGCCAGGATGGCAGCGCTTGATGAGCTCGGCTGCCATGCGCAGGGCGCCTGTGCCGCCCGGGGTGGTGACGGTGCACTGGCGGGCCAGCACCGGGTTTTCTGCGCCGAACACCAGCTTGGCAAGTTTGTCGTTGAAACCGGCATCGCCTGCGGAGCTGACATAGGTCTTGGTGGTTTCGGTGTCGATGCGCTGGCGCTGGGCCAGGGCGACCGCCTTCATGATCGGGGTTTCACCGGTCTCGGTCTTGTAGACACCTACACCGAGATCCACTTTGTTGGGGTTGCCGTCTTTCTGGTAGGCAACGGACAGGCCAAGGATGGGATCGGCGGGCAGGGCGTGCAGGCTCTCGAACATGTTCGGATTTCCAAAATTGGGGGTGGGTTCGGACTTCCCTTTAGCCTAAGGCAAATAGGGGGCAAGGTTAAGTGGGTCAGGGGCGCAATTAAGGGTAAAATGCCGCTCCCTAGCGTTTAAGGTTCGTTACAGATGCGTTTGGATAAGTTTATCGCCGACAACTCAGACTACTCCCGTGCCCAGGTAAAAAGGCTGATGCACAAGGAGCTGGTGTCGGTGAACGGGGAAGTGGTCAAGGATCCTGGCTTCAAGGTGACAGAGCAGGATCAGGTACTTCTGGACGGCGAGCCCATGCGCTCCCTGGGCAGCCGCTACCTGATGCTGCACAAGCCCAAGGGCTACGTCTGCTCCACCGACGATCCCGAACACGCCTCGGTACTGTTGCTGCTGGACGACAGGGAGCGCTTCGGCCTGCATATGGCGGGGCGCCTAGATCTCGACACCACAGGTCTGGTGCTGCTGACCGATGACGGCCAGTGGTCCCACCGTGTCACCAGCCCCAAGCATCAGTGCCAGAAACGTTACCGGGTTTGGTTGGACGAGCCCCTGGTGGCCGACGCCGAGGCCCGCTTCCTGGAAGGAGTGCAGCTGCGCGGCGAACGCCACCTCACCAAACCGGCCCAGCTGGAGCGCATCAGCGATACCGAGGTGCTGCTGACCATCAGCGAAGGCAAGTACCACCAGGTCAAGCGGATGTTCGCCGCCCTGGACAACAAGGTGGTAGATCTGCACCGCGAAGCCGTAGGCGCCCTGGAGCTGGATCCGGATCTGGCCGAGGGCGAATACCGTCCCCTCACCCCAGAAGAAGTGGCCAGCCTGGTCTAACGGGCAAACTCAAAGGCCTGGGCCAGCCACTGGCCCAGTTCGTCGTCCAGTTGGCTGACGTCAGTCAGCCGCACCTTGTGGGTGATCCTGTCTTTCCTGGCGAGGCCCCCCGTATCTTCCAGTCGCCTGCCGAAAGGCACAGCAGTGCCCAGAGCCAGCCCCAGGTCGATGGCCGACTGGCTGGCGACTTTGACTTGGGCGAAGAGCTTGTTGTGGTAGGCCGATACCAGGGTCTGGGTGGGGCAGAGCTGGACCTCGTCCGAGATGGATAACAGCAGATCTTCGACGGCGTCATAGAGGGGCCGCAGCGCCGCCATCTTGCCGCTGTACTGGGCGTCCACCCACTTGGGGGCCATCTCCAGGTAATGGTCTTCATCTGCGCTGTAAGGATCCAGGATAAGGCCTACGGTGGCGCCGCCAAGGCCGTACTCGGCCTTCAACCAGGCCTTTGGGTCGTTGGGAGCTTCGGCCGCCACCAGGGCGCGCCAGTCGGTGAGTTCTCGGCCGGTATCGGCGGCCAGGTTCTGGGCCATGGCTTTGGCATGCTTGATAGCGGGGTGGGGCTGGTACATGGGATGATGATTTCAGGTGACCGTCGTTTTAGAATGCCCCGAACTTTTCCTGCGGGCCAGTACCATGCTTAGTTATCGCCACGCCTTCCATGCCGGCAACTACGCCGACGTCCTCAAACACGCCGTCATCACCTTCATCCTCGATTACCTCAAACAGAAGGACAAACCCTTCTATGTTCACGACACCCATGCCGGGGCAGGTCGCTATTTGCTGACCGACGACAAGGCCCAGAAGACGGGGGAATACAAGGAGGGTATCGAGAAGGTGTTGGCCAAAGGGGATGCGCCAGCGGCCCTGCAACCCTACCTGGATCTGGTCAAGGCCATGAACCCGGGCGAACTGCTGCACTACCCGGGTTCCCCCTGGCTGGCCAAGGCCATGCTGCGCGATCAAGACAGGCTTTTCCTCACCGAACTGCACCCGGCCGACTTGGCCCTGCTGCAACAGGCTTTTGGCCGCGACCGCCAGGTGCGCATCGAACAGGCCGACGCCTACGAAACCCTGGTAGCCAAGGTACCACCCAAGGAAAAGCGCGGCCTGGTGATCATGGATCCACCTTATGAGATCAAGGAAGACTACCAGGCGGTGGTGGCGGCCATCAGCGACGCCTACCGGCGCTTTGCCACCGGCACCTACCTGCTCTGGTACCCGGTGGTGGAAAGGGCCAGGGTGGAAGCCATGATGGCCGCCTTCAAGGCGACCGGCATCCGCAAACAGTTGCGCATCGAGCAGGGGATAAGGCCGGACACCGACCAGCATGGCATGACGGCAGCAGGGGTATTGGTGATCAACCCGCCCTGGACCCTCAAGGCGGCAATGGATGACGCCTTACCCTGGCTTGACCAAGTGCTGGCAGGCGGTGCCGGGCAGTACCGTTGCGATTGGCTGGTGGAAGAGTAAGTCAGTAGAGCTGCTCGTCTTCGCCGTCCACCTGGACGGTGAGGACGCCGTCCATATCCTCGGTCACCAGGATATGGATGGGGCTGCAGCAGTTGGCACAATCTTCGACAAAATCCTGGCCAACGTCGCCGGGTTCTATTGTGACGAAGGTGGGGTGCCCGCAGTTGGGGCATTCCACCCGCCAGCTCTTTACGGAATCCATAAGGCCTCCGCCAGGGCGATGATCCCAATTATGGCACCGGCGAAGGGCTTTTACGTTACTTTACGGCTCGGCGTTCATCGCCGTTTAGGCGACCTCCGCATACTTGACCCTGTGTGAAGAAGGAGGAAACCGCCATGAAACGCACTCTCATCTTAAGCCTCGCCATAGCGGGCATGACCCTGGCCCCCCTTGCCGCTAATGCCGACGAGTACGACAGCGGCAAATTTCATCATGACCGCGGCCATGATCGCCAAGATGATCACCACAGCCGGCACTACTACCGCTCCGAGCATCGCGGCTGGGGGCATGGTCATGAGCGCCGGACCGAGCACCGTGGCTGGGAGCATGGCCGCCGCTACCAAGACAACAGGGTGATTGTCGTTGACCGCCGTTACCAGCACAGGGCGCCACAACCCCGGTATCGCTATTACCACAGGGACAACCTGGCCAGGATAGCCACTTTTGCCGTGCTGGCCGGTGTGACCTACGCCATAGTGGATAACGTCTACTACCGGCAAAGAGGGGACGGCTTTGTATACGTCCCCGAGCCGCCTGCCGGGCGTTACCAGGTCATTGAGGGCCGCTGAGGTCGAACCTGAGGCGCCGGCAACGGCGCCTTAACCGCGCTTTTACGTTACTTTACCCTGGTTTGTTCAGTTCCGTTAAAGGGTGCCCTGCATAATGAAAGTGTGCAGAAAAAGAGGAAGCAGCCATGAAAAATGCCCTGATCACCACCCTGACCCTTGCCAGCCTGGCCGCGGCTCCTTTGGCCGCCAGCGCCCATGACAATGGTCGCGGCCACGGTTACGCTCATGGCCACAACGACAAGGTGATAGTGGTCAAATCTGGCTATCACCACCATGGTCCTGCGCCGCGTTATCGCTCCTATCACGGTAATGCCCTGGCAGGGTTAGCGACTTTCGCCATACTGGCCGGCGTGACCTACGCCATAGTGGACAACGCCTACTACCGCCAGCAGGGCAATAACTATGTCTATGTGGATAGGCCTCCGGCTGGCACTTACAGAGTCGTGGACAATGGCAGTGCCGATCTGAGCCCCGGCACTGTGGTGGACACGATAGTGGGCCCCACCTCCAAGGTGGCCTACGAAGGCAGGCTTTACCTGGTTGCCAACGGGATCTGGTACCTGCCGGTAGACGGCGGCCGCCAATACGTGGTCGTCCAGCCTCGCTACTGATGACGATGCAGGTCCAGCAGGCGCTTGGCGCTTTGCTGGGCCTGGGCCAGGTAAGGCCCGCCGAAGAGGTTGGCGTGGTTGAGCAGGTGATAGAGGTTATAGAGTTCCCGCCTGGATTCGTACTGTTCATCCAGGGCTAAGTCGTCGTCATAGGCGGCGTAGAAGTCGGGATCAAAGCGGCCGAACAGCTCTGTCATGGCGAGATCCACCTCCCTGTCCCCGTAGTAGCAAGCCGGATCGAACACCACCGGCTGATCGTCGACAAAACCCACATTGCCTCGCCAGAGATCCCCGTGCAGCAGACTGGGGGAGGGTTGGTGGTGCTTGAGCAGCCGTCCCGCGCAGTCCAGCAAGGCTTCGCTTTCCACCAAGGCCTGGCCCTTTTCTGCCAGCAATTCCAATTGATAGGCCAGGCGCTGTTCGCCGAAGAAGCGGTACCAGTGCTTGTGCCAGGGGTTGGGCTGGGGGTTGTCACCGATGAAGTTGTCTTGGTCGAAGCCATACTTGGCCTGGTCCTGGCGCTGGTGCAAGGCGGCCAAGCCCTCACCGAGGCGTTGCCAGCCGAGGCGGCTGGGCTCTTCCATGTTCAGCCACTCCATGACCAGATAACTGAAGCCCTTGGTCGCACCGACACAGACCACCTCGGGCGTGCGCAGGGGGCCAAAGCGGGACAGCTCGGCCAAGCCGAAGGCCTGTGCCTTCAACAGTTCCTGCAGCTCGGTATCCCCAATCTTGACCAGCAGGCTGAGTTTGCCGTCGCTGAGCCTGTAGATCTGGCGACGGGCGCTTTGCTCCTGGAGGTCACGGTCAAGGATGCGGTAGGGGCGCCCCAGAAAGGCGCCTATCTCATTCTCAAGGGCATGCCACATAGGATCATCTCGCCGGAAGCCGATGTTAACAGCTTAGCGCGGATTTCTGAGCCTGGCGGCGGGCCTCAAGCTGTGAAAGGGACTTCAGCAACGGCAGCAGGCGAGGGCATTGGCCGCCCTTGGCGCTGTGGTGGGTGGGTCTTTGGGTCGAGGTCTTGGCCAGCATGTTCCTTGCCTCCCTGGGCTGTACTGACAGACACAGTCTAGTTGCTCAGCATGACACTAATACGACGGCCTACCTTAATCCAGGTCAAGATTTGACCTCTTCGCTGCGGGTACGGGTGGCAGGAGGTTCGGTAACGAAGGGGTAGCGGCTGTCTTGGTAGCGCAGCCCCTGGATACGATGGCAGAGCCTGCCGAGGGTCTTGGCGGTGGACTTGACGGCTATCTGGTTGACCAGCCAGTGGGGCAGCCAGCCGGCAGGGTCGGCCAGGCCCTGGTAGCGGATCTGCACCAGGCCACCGCCCTGGGGGCTCAGGATCCACTCTCCCTCGACCTTTTCCATGCGCACATAGCCCTTGGTCTTGGGGTAGGCCTGGCCTTGGTCCTCAAGCTTGAGGTGCAAGGTGAAATCGCTGTCCTGGGACCAGCGGGACAGGGTGACCATGTCCCTGTTCCTGGCCGGCCAGGGTAGGTCGAAGCGGCTGTGGATGACGTCTTCCTGGGAGGAGGGCTTGGCCAGGCGCTCGACACCGCTGCTGTAGGCCACCCAGTCGGGCATGGCGGCCATGTCTTCCATGATCGCCACGAAGGCCGAGAGGCGGGTCACCACCTCGCATTGGGCCCTGACCTCCACCAGGCCGGCCTCGGCCTGGCGGGTCCAGAGGCTGACCCCTTTGTCCTGGCTTTGCTGTTCCCAGTCGGCCAAGGCCTGGCCAGAGAGCAGCAACAGCAGGCACAGGGCCTTAGAAGGCCCCAGCAGGACCTGGGAAGACCACAGGGCTTTCGGTGCCGTCCTTGGCGACGGCGGCAACGCCGAAGAAATAATTGTCAATGACCACTCCTTTGAGGCTGAAGTTATCCACCTTGCCCAGATACCGACTGTGTGTCCAGGTGGGCTCCGTGGTCAAGCGCCAATAGATCTTGTAGCCGGCCAACTGCTTGTCCGTACCCAGCTTCCAGCGAAGGTCAGTGTCGGGACTGACGGCGCCCTTGATGTCCACATCCTCCGGCGGCTTGGGTGCCCAGGCCAGGGAAGCCAGGGTGATGGCGTCCAGGGCCGTCACCTTGCGGGCATAGTCGAAATCCACCCCTGCCAGCACGTCACCGTAATGGATGCCGTTCTCCACCCGCACGTCCTGGTGCTGGCGGTTGTAATTCTCGTGGGTCTCCATTAGCCGCACCCCGGGGTAGCCCACTTCGTTGAAGGGCCTGTGGTGGCCACCGCGGCCGAAGCGGTCCAGGCGGTAGACCATCATCACGTCCAGCATTGGCATGTACTGGTGGGCCAGGGCCTTGATGTAACGGCCAAGGTTGCGGGACGGGGAGTCCAGCTCGCCGCCTGTGAAACGGCGCAGCCTGGCCTCTTCGGGTGTCTCCACGGCGCGGGTACCTTCTGAGAAGACCCGCACCGTGTGGTTATCCACTATACCGTCGATGCCGCTGGTGTTGCCTATCATGTCGTTGTTGATAACGGCGTCGATGTTCCAGCCGTGCTTTTTGGCGTAGTCGGCCAGGATCTTACCGCCGAAGAGGCCCTGTTCCTCGGCCGAGAGGGCGGCGAAGACAATGGTACCGGGGTAGTCGTGCTTGGACAGCACCCTGGCTGCTTCCAATGTAGCGGCGACGCCTGAGGCGTTGTCATTGGCGCCGGGAGCGTCTGAGGTGGCGTCCATGACGTCCGTGACCCGCGAATCGATGTCGCCGGTCAGCATGGCGATGCGTTTTTTGTCCTCGCTGCCCCACTTGATGGCGATGACGTTGGTCACCAGGGTCGGATTGGGGATCCGCTCCTCGCCGCTGATGGTGCCGGAGACGGTGGTTACCTCCAGGCAACCACCGCACTGGGCGCTGATGGCCTTGAACTGGCTTTCCACCCATCGGGTGGCGGCGCCGATGCCACGGGTCTCGGACTTCTGGTCGGAAAGGGTATGACGGGTGCCGAAGCTCACCAGCTTGGCGACGTCTGCCTCCATGTTTTTGGCGGAGATGGCCTCCGCTATCTGGTAGAGCTCGGGCTTCTCTGCCGGCGGCACCTGGGCCTGGTTAAAAAAGGGCAGCAGGGCGGCGGCAAGCAGGGTCTTTTTCATCGTCTTTATTCTCCTGTCTTTGGTGCCCTTACCCTAGCAGGCCGGCACAGGGCCGCAGGCCGGGACTGCGCTGTCACGCTCCTAGGGTGCGACCAAAAGGGGCAGGGGAGAAGCGTTGCATGGCGGCCTTTTTCACCGCTATCATTGACGCTCTTTAGGTCAGGGCGGGGATCCCGCTGCCGAGACGCCCTTGGTTTGGGTGGTAAGCAACTGACATTTCAATCTGTTAGCTCTCATGTGGCCCTTGGTACGGGTCACCACTGACAAAGGACATCTCATGCCTGCTATTACCCTGCCAGACGGCTCCGTTCGCCATTTTGACAACCCCGTATCCGTGATGGACGTGGCCCTCGACATAGGCCCCGGCCTGGCCAAGGCCACCATCGCCGGCCGTGTCAACGGCGAGCTGGTGGACGCCTGCGATCTTATCAGCGAAGACGCCAGCCTCTCCATCATCACCGCCAAGAACGACGAAGGCCTGGAGATACTGCGCCACTCCTGCGCCCACTTGCTGGGCCACGCCATCAAGCAGCTCTGGCCCCAGACCAAGATGGCCATAGGCCCGGTGATCGACAACGGCTTCTACTACGACGTGGATCTGGACTTCCCCCTGACCCAGGAGCACCTGGACCAGTTGGAAGCGCGCATGCATGAGCTGGCCGAGAAAGACTACGACGTCATCAAGAAGAAGGTGAGCTGGCAGGAAGCCCGGGATGTCTTTGAATCCCGCGGCGAGAGCTACAAGATGGCTATCCTCGACGAGAACATCAGCCGCGATGACAAGCCTGGCCTCTACCACCACGAAGAATACATCGACATGTGCCGCGGCCCGCACGTGCCGAACATGAAGTTCTGCCACCACTTCAAACTGATGAAAGTGGCCGGCGCCTACTGGCGCGGCGATGCCAAGAACAAGATGCTGCAGCGCATCTACGGCACCGCCTGGGCCGACAAGAAGGCCTTGAACAGCTACCTGGTGCAGCTGGCCGAGGCCGAGAAGCGCGACCACCGCAAGATAGGCAAGCAGCTGGACCTCTTCCATTTCCAGGAAGAAGCCCCGGGCATGGTGTTCTGGCACAACGACGGTTGGATCATCTTCCGCCAGCTCGAGACCTTCATCCGCGAGAAGCTGCGCGAGTACGACTACCAGGAAGTCAAAGGCCCGCTGATGATGGACCGCGTGCTCTGGGAGCGCTCCGGCCACTGGGAAAAGTACGCGGACGCCATGTTCACCACCAGCTCCGAGAACCGCGACTACGCCATCAAGCCCATGAACTGCCCGGGCCACGTGCAGATCTTCAACCAGGGCCTGAAATCCTACCGCGACCTGCCGCTGCGCATGGCCGAGTTCGGCTCTTGCCATCGCAACGAGCCGTCCGGCGCCCTGCACGGCCTGATGCGGGTTCGTGGCTTTACCCAGGATGACGCCCACATCTTCTGTACCGAAGATCAAATACAGGCCGAAGTGGCCAGCTGTATCGACATGGTTTACAGCACCTACGCCACTTTTGGTTTCGAGAACATCAAGGTCAAGCTGTCAACCCGCCCCGAGCAGCGCATCGGCTCCGATGCCATCTGGGACAAGGCCGAGAAGGGCCTGGCCGACGCCTTGGCCGCCAAGGGTATCGAGTTCGATCTGCAGCCCGGTGAGGGCGCCTTCTACGGACCCAAGATTGAATTCACCCTGCACGACTGCCTGGGCCGCGCCTGGCAGTGCGGCACAGTGCAGCTCGACTTCGCCCTGCCGGGCCGCCTGAACGCCAGCTTCGTGGCCGAGGACAACGACCGCAAGGTGCCGGTGATGATCCACCGCGCCATCCTCGGCAGCCTGGAACGTTTCATCGGGATCCTCATCGAAGAGTACGCCGGTTTCTTCCCTGCCTGGCTGGCCCCGACCCAGGCCATGGTGATGAATATCACCGATGCCCAGGCCGATTATGTGCAGGAAGTGGTAAAAACCCTTGAAAGCGCGGGCATTAGAGCCAAGGCCGACTTGAGAAACGAGAAGATAGGCTTTAAAATCCGCGAGCACACCCTTAGGCGTGTCCCTTACCTGCTGGTTGTAGGTGACAAGGAAAGAGAGAGCGGCGAAGTCGCTGTCCGTACGCGCAAGGGGCAAGACCTCGGCACCTTCAAGCTGTCCGACATCATCGGCAAGCTCAAAGGCGAAATCGATAGCCGAGCCCAACAAACCGTGGAGGAATAACTATTAAAGGCGGAAGACGAGGCCCTCTGGTCCAGCAGAAACCGAAACACCGTATCAATGATCTGATCCGCATTCCTGAAGTGCGCCTTATCGGCGCCGAAGGCGAGCAGCTCGGCGTTGTTCAAATTCAGGAAGCCCTGCAGAAGGCAGAAGAGGCTCAGTTGGACCTGGTGGAAATCAGCCCCAACGCCGAGCCGCCGGTCTGCCAGATCATGGACTACGGCAAGTTCCTCTACGAAAAGCAAAAAAGCGCAAAAGAACAAAAGAAAAAGCAGAAACAGATCCAGGTGAAGGAAATCAAGTTCCGCCCTGGCACGGATGAAGGCGACTATCAGGTAAAACTGCGCAACCTGATTCGCTTTCTGGAAGACGGTGACAAGGCCAAGATCACGCTGCGGTTCCGCGGCCGTGAGATGGCTCACCAAGAGCTCGGTCGCGACCTTCTGGAACGCATCAAGGCCGATCTCGAAGAACTGTCTGTTGTCGAGTCCTTCCCCAAATTGGAAGGCCGCCAGATGGTGATGGTGCTGGCACCCAAAAAGAAATAACCAGGCGCCCACAAGAAGTGGGCCGCTTCGGCCCGCTCGCCCTGGTTGTTGTTTATTAACAATGCGGAGTTATTCGTAATGTCAAAAATGAAGACCCATCGTGGCGCTGCCAAGCGGTTCAAAAAAACTGCTTCTGGTGGCTACAAGTTCAAGCAGTCTCACCTGCGCCACATCCTGACCAAGAAATCCTCCAAGCGTAAGCGTCAGCTGCGCGACACCCACATGGTTGCTGCAGCGGACAAGCCGCTGGTCGACCGTATGCTGCCTAACCTGTAATTGAGGGGGATTTCAAATGCCAAGAGTTAAACGTGGTGTAACTGCTCGCGCTCGTCACAAGAAGGTCATGAAGGCCGCCAAGGGTTACTACGGTGCCCGCAGCCGCGTCTATCGCGTTGCCTTCCAGGCCGTGATCAAGGCCGGTCAATATGCTTACCGTGACCGTCGTGCCAAGAAGCGTCAGTTCCGTCAACTGTGGATCGCCCGTATCAACGCGGCTGCCCGTCAGAACGGCCTGTCCTACAGCCGTTTCATCAACGGTCTGAAGAAAGCTTCCGTGGAAATCGATCGTAAGATCCTGTCTGACATCGCTGTTCACGACAAAGCCGCCTTCACTGTCCTGGTTGAAAAAGCCAAGTCAGCCCTGTAAGACGGAGGGGGGCGCTTGCCCCCCTTTTTTGCTTGGATGAGAAACATGCAACTGAACCGGTTTTTCTTTAGCTTCTTCTTTACTTCCTGACAGTCAGGAGGCCTTCCCTTGGTGAAGAAGAAGCTAAAGGAAACCCAAGGCCTCCCGGACGGGAGGCTTTTTTGTTTGTGATACGAGGACGCCATGCAACATCTTGACGAGATCGTCAGCCAGGCCAAGGCCGCCATAGAGGCGGCCGCGGACATGGCGGCACTGGACGCCATCCGGGTCGATTACCTGGGCAAGAAGGGTCTGTTGACCCTGCAGATGCAATCCTTGCGGGATCTCAGCCCCGAGGAACGCCCCAAGGCGGGCGCCGTCATCAACGAGGCCAAAGAAGCGGTGCAGACCGCCCTGAACGCCAAGAAAGACGCCATGACGGAGGCCGAACTCAACGCCAAGCTGGCCGCCGAGCAGATTGATGTGACCCTGCCGGGCCGCCGCCAGGCCCTCGGCGGCCTGCACCCCGTGACCCGCACCATAGAGCGCATAGAGGCGTTCTTCAGCGAGCTGGGCTTTGCCGTCAAGGAAGGCCCGGAAGTGGAAGACGCCTTCCACAACTTCGATGCCCTGAACATCCCGGCCCATCACCCGGCCCGGGCGGATCACGACACCTTCTACTTCACTCCCGACCTGCTGCTGCGCACCCAGACTTCCGGCGTGCAGATCCGCACCATGGAAGTGGAGAAGCCGCCGCTGCGCATCATCTCCCCTGGCCGCGTCTATCGTAACGACTACGACCAGACCCATACCCCCATGTTCCACCAGGTGGAAGGTCTGCTGGTGGACGAGAACATCTCCTTCGCCGAGCTCAAGGGCATACTCCACGACTTCCTGTTGAACTTCTTCGAAGAGGAACTGGAAGTGCGTTTCCGCCCCAGCTTCTTCCCCTTCACCGAGCCCTCCGCCGAGGTGGACGTCAAGGGTAAGGACGGCAAGTGGCTGGAAATATTGGGCTGCGGCATGGTGCACCCCAATGTGCTCAAGTCTGTGGGCATAGACCCGGAGAAATACACCGGCTTCGCCTTCGGCATGGGCGTGGAGCGCATGGCCATGCGCCGCTACGGCGTCAACGACCTGCGTGCGTTTTTTGAGAACGACGTGCGTTTCCTCAAGCAGTTCAACTAAGGCAGGGAGTCCGATTATGAAATTTTCCGAAAGCTGGTTGCGCCAGTGGGTCAACCCCGCCATCGACACCCAGACCCTGTCCGAACAGCTATCCATGGCCGGCCTGGAAGTGGACGGCATCGAACCTGTTGCCGGTAGCTTCCACACCGTCGTCGTCGGTGAAGTGGTGGAATGCGCCCAGCACCCGGACGCCGACAAGCTGAGGGTGACCAAGGTCAACGTCGGCGAAGCCGAACTGCTGGACATCGTCTGCGGCGCCCCTAACTGCCGCCAGGGCTTGAAAGTGGCCGTGGCCAAGGTCGGTGCCGTGCTGCCCGGCGACTTCACCATCAAGAAGGCGAAGCTGCGCGGCCAGCCCTCCCACGGCATGCTCTGCTCCTTCTCCGAGCTGGGTATCGATATCGAAGCGGACGGCATCATTGAACTGGCCGCTGACGCCCCCGTAGGCACCGATGTCCGCGACTACCTGGAGCTCAACGACAGCACCATCGAAGTGGATCTCACCCCCAACCGCGCCGACTGCCTCGGCATCCTGGGCCTGGCCCGGGAAGTGGGGGTGCTGAACAACCTGGACGTCACCGAAGTCGCCGAGACGGTCGTTGCTCCCAGCATCGATGCCCAGCGCGCCATAAGCCTCCAAAACCCCGAGGCCTGCCCCCGTTATCTGGGCCGGGTCATCAAGGGGGTGGACGTCAGCCGCCCCAGCCCGCTGTGGCTGACCGAGCGCTTGCGTAAGAGCGGCGTACGCAGCATCGACGCCGTAGTGGACGTCACCAACTATGTGCTGCTCGAGCTGGGCCACCCGCTGCACGCCTTCGATCTGGCCAAGCTGGATGGCGATATCCAGGTGCGCCTGGCCAAGGCCGGCGAGAAGCTGACCTTGCTGGACGAGTCCGAGGTGGAGCTCAAGGACAACACCCTGGTCATCGCCGATGCCAACAAGGCCCTGGCCATGGCCGGTATCTTCGGCGGCCTGCACTCCGGCGTCACCGCTGCCTGCCAGGACATCTTCCTGGAAGCGGCCTTCTTCGCCCCCACCGCCATCGCCGGTCGTGCCCGCCAGTACGGCCTGCACACCGATGCCTCCCACCGCTACGAGCGGGGCGTGGATCCCAAGCTGACCCGCCGCGCCATGGAGCGCGCCACCGAGCTGTTGCTGGCCATCGTCGGCGGTGAAGCCGGCCCCGTGGTGGAAGCCGTCAGCCCCGAGCACCTGCCGGTGCACGGCGAGATAGTGCTGCGCAAGGCGCGCCTGGCCAGGGTGCTGGGCGCCGAGATAGCGGACGAGAAAGTCACCGAGATCCTCGCCCGCCTGGGCACGGCCCCCCGTTTCGACGGCAGCGCCTGGACAGTCACAGCCCCCAGCTACCGCTTCGATATCGCCATCGAGGAAGATCTCATCGAAGAAGTGGCGCGGGTCTATGGCTACAACAGCATTCCCAACAAGGCGCCCCTGGGCCATCTGGCCATGAACCACCACCGCGAGGCCGAGCTCAGCCTCAAGCGGGTGCGTTCCCTGCTGGTGGATCTGGGCTACCAGGAAGCCATCACCTACAGCTTCGTCGACCCCAAGGTCCAGCAGGTGCTGTTCCCGGCCGAGGACGTGATGGTGCTGCCGCACCCCATCTCGGTCGAGATGTCGGCCATGCGCGTCTCCCTCTGGCCCGGCCTGCTGCAGGGCGTGCTGCACAACCAGAACCGCCAGCAGGGCAGGGTGCGCTTCTTCGAGAGCGGCCTGCGCTTCATCACCCGCGGCGGCGAGCTCAAGCAGCAGAAGATGCTGGCCGGCGTCATCACCGGTTCCGCCCATGGCGAGCATTGGACTCTGGAGCAGCGCACCAGCGATTTCTTCGACCTCAAGGGCGACCTCGAGCAGCTGCTGGCCCTGACCGGGGCGCTGGGCGAGTTCCGCTTCGAGCGCAGCGATCTCGGTGCCCTGCACCCAGGCCAGAGCGCCAGGATCCTGCGCGGCGACCAGGTAGTGGGCCACTTCGGCATGCTGCACCCGGCAGCCGCCAAGGCTCTTGGTCTGAAGTCCCAACCCTTGGTCTTTGAATTGCAATGGGAAATGCTCGGCGACCGCCGGATCCCCGAAGCCAAAGCCGTTTCCCGCTTCCCCGCCAACCGCCGCGACCTGGCGTTGGTGGTGAAAAACGAGGTGGCTGCCGGTGATATTCTCGAGGCAGTGCAAAAAATTGGCGGAAATCAGGTAGTTGACGTAAACTTGTTTGACCTGTACTGCGGTAAGGGCGTCGCCGAAGGCCACAAGAGCCTCGCCGTCAGCCTGACGCTTCAGGACACGGCGCGGACGCTGGAAGACAGTGAGATCGCTGAAGTGGTCAACAAGGTGGTCGACGCGCTGAAGAGCCAGTTCAATGCATCCTTGAGGGAGTGATCTATGGCGCTGACCAAGGCAGAGATGGCCGAGCACCTCTTTACCAAACTGGGGATCAACAAACGGGTTGCCAAGGAGCTGGTGGAATCCTTTTTTGAGGAGATCCGGCAGGCGCTGGAAAACGGCGAGCAGGTCAAGCTCTCCGGCTTCGGCAACTTCGAGCTCAGGGACAAGAACCAACGTCCCGGCCGTAACCCGAAAACCGGTGAGGACATTCCCATTTCTGCCCGGCGCGTTGTCACTTTCAGGCCCGGCCAGAAGCTGAAGAGCCGAGTGGAAGAGGTCTGAGTCTCAGACGCGAAAAAGGGAGCCCAAGGGCTCCCTTTTTTATTGCCTGAAAGCTGCCGTGGCTGGCCTAGTCACCTGCCGGCCAGCCGTCCGGCACCAGGAAATGGCGCCGCCACTGGCCGCCTTCCTGGCGCACTATCATCACGGGTCCTCGCTCGCTGCCTAGGGGCTCCAGGTTGGCTTCGTCCAGCTTTGCCAACCATTGCCAGCGGGGCAGGGCGTACCAGTCGCCTTTTGGCAGGGCGCTGGCGTGGAACCAAAGGCCCTGGCCGTGGCCGGCGGCGAGGTAAGGATGCCGAGGCCCTTGCCCAAACAACAGGCCCCGGCTCAGCAGCCGGCTGCGTTTTATCCGCCAGCCCTTTTCTGCCAACCAAGGCTCTGCTGCCGGTTTGGTCAGCAGCGGCAGCTGGTGCTGGCGCAGATGCTCGGCCTTGTCTTCCAGCCAATCCTGCCGCCCCGGTCCCAGCCAGCCCTCCGGCAACCCCAGGTAGAACTTCACCGTCAGCTCCCAATGTTCGATGTCGCCGCTGTGGCAATCTTCAACGATGAGGTCCGGTGCCCCCAAGGTGAGGCCGCCGCTGCGAATGGGCAGATCCCGTGCCAATAGCCGGTAACGGGAATTGTGCTCGATGAGATGGGCCACCAGCAGTTCGAAGCGTTGGCCAAGGCGCCGGCACTGACCGAGGCGAAGGCCAAGGCCCGCCAGGTCGCTGCTATCCACCAGGGGCAATTCTGGCTCTGGGCCGAGGTCGAGCAGAGGAGGGCTGTTCGCCACCCAATCGAGCATGGCCAGGCATTGGGAGGAGCTGAAGAAGGTCAAGGTCGCTCCTTGGTGGGCTGCATCGTCTAAGGAGCATGATGCCACCACTGTGTATCGGGGCCCAAACCAGGCAGGGGTTAATGCCCCCCAAAAAAATATCGCTGCCGGTGATCCGGATGAAAACCTCTACACGTAATGCCTTACGAACCCAAAAAGTTGTACAAGAATTTTTATGCGTATAGGTATGGAGGCAGTCGATGAGCATTTGGGTCGGGATCAGTGCCTGTGTCCTCGGTGACAAGGTCCGTTTTGACGGCGGCCACAAACTGTCGCGTTTCGTGGCTGACGAGCTAGGCCGCCATTTTCGCTTCCATCCCCTTTGCCCGGAGATGGCCATAGGCCTGGGCTCGCCGAGGCCGGCCATCCGCCTGGTGGGTGACCCGGACCATCCCCGGGTCCAGGACAGCAAAGGGGCAGGGCTGGACGTCACAGACCAGCTGGACGCGTTCAGCGACAAGGTGCTGCCCGGCCTCCAGCACCTGGCCGGTTATATCCTCTGCGGCAAGTCACCGACCTGCGGCATGGAGCGGGTCAAGCTCTACAGCCATGAAGGGGAGGGGCTGGGCAAGGTCGGCGTCGGCGTCTTCGCTCGCCGGCTGATGGCCGCCTATCCCGAGTTGCCGGTGGAGGAGGATGGCCGCCTCCACGACCCCCTGCTCCGTGAAAACTTCGTGATGCGGGTCATGACCTACCACCAATGGCTGCAGCTGCTGGCCGAAGGGCTCAGCGTCCAGGGGCTGATGGACTTTCACCGCCGCAACAAGTTCCTGTTGTTGGCCCACCACCAGCGCCTCTACCGGGAGCTCGGACCCCTGATCGCCAAGGCCTGCCAGAATGACCTGGCCCAAGTGGCCGGCGACTACATCCGACGCTTCATGGCCGCCTTGGCCAGGCCCGCCAAGCGGCGCGACCAGGCCAACGTGCTGATGCACCTCCAAGGCTTTTTCAAGAAGGTGCTGGAGCCGCAAGAGAAGGCCGAACTCGCCGCCCTTATCGACGATTATCGCCAGGGCCTGGTGCCGCTGATGGCGCCTTTGACCCTGCTCAATCACCACTTGCGCCGCCATCCTTTGCCTTACCTGGCCGAGCAGCGCTACCTGCAACCTTATCCTTCGGATCTGAAACTGCGTTATGGACTCTGAACTGCTGAAAATAGGCGAGCTGGCCGAGCTGTCCGGCGTTTTGCCCGTTACCCTGAGGGCCTGGGAGCGCCGCTATGGCCTGCTCAAGCCCCAGCGCACCCCCAAGGGCCACCGCCTCTACCCCCGCAGCGAACTGGACAAGGTGGCGCAGATCCGCCGCTACCTCGGCATGGGGGTGGGCCTGGCCGACATCAAGGCGCTGCTGGCCGGCATCAGCGAGCCCAAGGCCACACCCCTGGCGCGGCCCCTGTTGGCCCTGGCCCAGAGCCTCAAGGTCCAGGGGCTGCGCCATTCCCTGGACCAGTTCCTCAAAGAGCAGCCCCTGGATCTCGCCTGTGGCGCCCTCTGGCAGCAACTGGAGCAGTGGCCGCCCGGACCTTTTTCCGCCGCGGCCAAGGGCCTCTTGGAAGCAGAACTTAGCCAGCGCCTGGCCGCCATCTGCCGACTCCAACAGCAGTCGAAAAAGCCCCTGGCCTTGCTGGCCGGCAAGCTGCCGCCCCTGTGGCGGCTGATGGTGGCGGCCGTGCTGTCCCATCGTCACAACCTCGTGGATCTCGGAGAAGCCCTGGATGGCCAGGAACTGACCCTGGCCTGTGCGGCCCTGGCGCCAGAGGCCTGCTTCCTGGGGGCCTGCAAAGGCGAGCTGCCTCCCCACCGCTCGGTGCTGCCCGGCGCCTTCAACCTCGAGGAGGCCCCATGACCCAGCTCATCTGGTTCCGAAACGACCTGCGCACCCTGGACAACAGTGCCCTGGCGGCGGCCGCTGCGGCAGGACCGGTGCGGGGGCTCTTTATCGCCACTCCCGGCCAGTGGCAGCGGCACCCTATGGCGCCCGTCAAGATGCGGCTCATCAACAAGGCGGTAGAGGCCCTGGCCGGACACCTGGCCGACATCGGTGTCGAGCTGGACGTAGCGGTGCTGGAGGATTTTGCCGCCGTACCCGCCTTCCTGCAGGGCTATTGTGCAAAGCACCAGAGCGAAGCCCTCTACGCCAACCGTGAGTACCTGGTCAACGAGATGGCCAGGGATAGCGCCGTGGCTAAGGCACTCACCATCCCCTGCCATTTCCTGCACGACAGCCTGCTGGCACCGCCGGGGGCCGTCATGACCCTGCAGGGCCAGCCTTACAAGGTCTTCACCCCCTTCAAGAAGCAGCTCAAGGAGCTGCTGCTGTCGGCACCGCCCCAGGTCCGCCCCCGGCTCAAGGGCCAGGGGACAGCGGCCGCCCCCGTGCCCTGTTTTTCCGATCCCCAATGGGACCCGATGCTGGCTCCCTGGCCCCAGGACGAAGAGGCGGCCCTTGTGGCCATGCGCCGCTTCGTGGTGGAGGAGGTGGCCGACTACAAGGCCAGGCGGGACTTTCCCTCTCAGGAGGCCACCTCCCGGCTGTCGGCTGCCCTTAGCCTGGGCCTCGTCTCGGTGCGCCAGTGTTTGTGGCGGCTGCTGCACGAGCATGGAGACAGCACCTGGGATGACGGCAGCGGCCCCGGGACCTGGCTCAACGAGCTGATTTGGCGGGATTTCTACCAGCACATCGCCTTCCATTTCCCCACTGTGGTCAAAGGCCGCGCCTTCCAGGAGGAGACCGACGCCATCCCCTGGTCAAGTGACCAGGCGGTCTTTGCGGCCTGGTGCGAAGGGCGTACCGGCTTTCCCATCGTCGATGCCGCCATGCGCCAGCTGGTGCAGACTGGCTGGATGCACAACCGGCTGCGCATGATAGCGGCCTCCTTCCTGGTCAAGGATCTGCACCTGGACTGGCGCTGGGGGGAGCGTTTCTTCATGGCGCACCTGATTGACGGCGACTTCGCCGCCAACAACGGCGGCTGGCAGTGGGCGGCCAGCACCGGCACAGATGCCGCCCCCTATTTCCGCATCTTCAATCCCACGGAACAGGGCAAGCGCTTTGATCCCGACGGCCACTTCATCCGTAAATTTTTGCCAGAGCTTCAAAGACTTGACGACAAGTACCTGTTCGAACCCCACCGTTACCCCGGTCGGTTGGATTATCCGCAGCCCCTGGTGGATCACAAGGTGGCAAGGAACCAGACCCTGGCCCTTTTCAAGGCCATCAAGGAGGCCTGATGCAAGCGGCACTGGAACGATTTTTAGGCCACTACCAGCGGCTGGATAAAGAAAGCCTGCACCTGCTGGCCGAGATGTACAGCAGCGATCTGGTATTTGAAGATCCGGCCCATCGCATCACCGGCCTGCCTGCCCTGGAGCGCTATTTCGAAGGGCTCTACCAGCAGGTGGAGGACATCCACTTCGACTTCCACGCCGTCCGCCTCTTTGGCGAGGAAGCCTGGGTGCAATGGACCCTCAAGCTGCGCCATCCCCGGCTCAGCGGCGGCAGGTCTTTCAGCCTGGACGGGGTCAGCCTGCTGAGCTTCGACTCGGACGGCAAGGTCTGTCAGCACCGGGATTATTTCGACCTTGGCGCCATGCTTTACGAGCGCCTGCCCCTGCTGGGGCCCTTGGTGCGTTGGCTCAAGGGGAGGCTGGCCCCATGAAAGTGCTGATAACAGGTGCCAGCTCCGGCATAGGCCGCCAGTTGGCCCTGGATTACCACAGGGACGGCCATCAGATCTGGGCCCTTGGCCGCAACCCGGCGGCCCTGGCCGAGCTGGAAGTACTCGGCATCCGTACCCAGGCCCTGGAGCTCACCGACAGGGCGGCGGTGCTGGCCTGGTGCCAGGGTCTTGGCAGCCTTGACCTTGCCATCCTCAATGCCGGTACCTGCGAATACCTGGAGCTGCCGGCTTTCGATTCGGCGGCCTTTATCCGGGTGATGGAGGCCAACCTGGCGACCCTTGCCATCTGCATCGAGGGGGTGCTGCCGGCGCTGCAAAGGGGCAACAACCCCCGCCTTGCCGCCATGAGCTCCAGCGCCGCCTTCGCGCCGCTGCCAAGGGCCGAGGCCTATGGGGCGTCCAAGGCCGCCATCCGTTACCTGATGGATTGCCTGGAGGTAAGCCTACAGGGGCAGGGCATAGGGGTCAGTACCCTCTTCCCGGGTTTTGTCAAAACGCCACTCACCGACAAGAACGATTTTCCCATGCCGCTGCGGATCAGCGCCGAGACGGCCTCCTTGCGGATCCGCCAAGGCCTGGCCAAGGGGCGGCGGCACATCCATTTCCCCAAGACTTTCACCTGGCCGCTGCGGCTCCTCGGGGCCTTGCCCCAGGGGCTTTGGCGCCACCTTGCCAAAGGAATGCTCAGAAGATGAAACGTATCGCCGTGGTCGGCTCCGGCATCGCCGGCATGAGCGCCGCCTATTACCTGTCCCGCCAATACGAGGTCAGCCTCTTCGAAGCCGGCCCCCGCCTCGGTGGCCACACCCATACGGTGGACGTGGAGCTGGAAGGGGAGAAGAGCGCCATCGATACCGGCTTTATCGTCTTCAACGACAGGACCTACCCCAACTTCCTGCGGCTGCTGGCCGAGCTGGAGGTGGACTACCAGCCCACCGAGATGAGCTTCTCGGTGCGCAACGACGCTGAGGATCTCGAGTACAACGGCCATAGCCTGGCCACCCTCTTTGCCCAGAAGCGCAACCTGCTGCGGCCCCGCTTCTGGCGGTTGCTGCGGGACATACTGCGCTTCAACAAGGCCGCCAAGGCCGAGGCAAGAAGGCCGAGTGCCGAGACCCTTGGCGCTTTCATCGACCGCAACGGCTTCGGCCCCTGGTTCGTGGAGAGCTACCTGCTGCCCATGGGGGCGGCCATCTGGTCCATGGGCCTGGACGAGATGCGGGAGTTTCCGCTGCATTTCTTTGCCCGCTTTTTTGAAAACCACGGCCTGCTGGACGTGGCCAACAGGCCTCAGTGGTTCACCATCAAGGGCGGCTCCCGCCAGTACATAGCGCCCCTGACGGCCCCCTACAAAGAGCGCATCCATCTCGCCACCCCCATCGACCAGGTGGCCCGCCAAGGCGGCCAGGTGCGCCTTGCCAGTGGCGACAGGGAGTGGCTGTTCGACGAAGTGGTGCTGGCCTGCCATTCGGACCAGGCTCTGAAGATGTTGGCCGCGCCGAGCGACGCAGAGCGTAAGGTGCTGGGCCGGCTCGGTTTCAACGACAACCAGGTGTTGCTGCACGTCGATACCGCCCAGTTGCCCAAGAGGCGACTGGCCTGGGCCAGCTGGAACTATTGCCTCGGCCGCGGCCGGGCCAAGCCGGTGGTGACCTACGACATGAACATACTGCAGCGACTCAAGAAGCGCTTCACCTATCTGGTGACCCTCAACGACGATGTCTCAGAGCCCAAGGTGCTGGGCCGCTTCGACTACGCCCATCCCGTTTTCAACCTGGCGGCCCTGGAGGCCCAGGCCCAATGGGCCGAGATCTCGGGCCGCGATGGTATCCACTACTGCGGTGCCTACTGGTTTAACGGCTTCCACGAAGACGGGGTGCGCAGCGCCTTGCGGGTCTGCGAGGCTTTGGGGGTGGCGCCTTGACTTCGGCCCTCTATGTCGGCTCGGTGCGCCATCGCCGCCACCAGCCGAAGCGGCACCAGTTCAGCTACCCCTTTTTCATGTGGTACCTGGATCTCGACGCCCTGCCGGCCAGCCTTGGCCCCTGGTTTTCCTGCGAGCGTTTCGCCCTGGCCCGCTTCTACCGCCCCGACTACCTGGGGCCGGCGGAGCAACCCCTGGGGGAGGCGGTCAGGGACAAGCTGGAGGCGCTGACCGGCTCCCGGCCCCAGGGGAAAGTCTGCGGGCTCTTGAACCTGCGCACCCTGGGGCTCTATTTCAGTCCGGTCAATTTCTACTACGGCTTCGACGCCGAGGGGCGCTGGAGCCATTTCCTGGCGGAGGTCTCCAACACCCCCTGGAACCGCCGCCATTGCTACGGCTTCAAGGTGGAAGACGGCCAGGTGCCGGACCATGACAAGGCCTTCCATGTCTCGCCCTTCAACCCCTTGGAGCAGCGCTACAGCTGGCGGCTCAAGGCTCCCGGCGACCAGTTGCTGGTGCACCTGCAAAACCAGGACGGCCGCGGCTGCGTAATGGATGCAACACTGGCGCTGCGGCGCCACCCCCTGACCCTTGAGGCGGTCCGCCGGCAGCTGCTGCGCAGGCCCGCAATGACCCTGACAGTGGTGCTCGGCATCTACTGGCAGGCCCTGAAACTGGCCCTCAAGGGCGTGAAATTCTACGGCTACCCCAAGGAGACGGCATGACGGACTCGGCCACCCAGACCAAGACCCAGCCCCTGCAACCCCTGTTGACCCTGCCGCAGCGGGTGGCCAGGAAAACCCTGTTCGCCCTGCTGGCACAGCTCCAGCAGGGCCAGCTGAACATCCGTGACGCCGAGGGCCTGGTCAGGTTCGGCCAAGGCCAGCCCAGCGCCACCCTGGAGGTGCTGGACGGGGCCTTCTATACCCGGGTGCTGCTGGGCGGCAGCATAGGGGCGGGGGAGGGCTATGTCGACGGGCTCTGGCGCTGCGACGACCTCACCGCCCTGGTCCGCATCATGGTGCTCAACCTGCCGCTGCTGGACGGCCTGGAGCGGCGCCTGGCCTGGTTGACCTGGCCGCTGCAACGGCTCAAGCACCTGGCCAATCGCAACAGCAAACGCGGTTCGAAGAAGAACATCCTGGCCCATTACGATCTGGGCAACGCCCTCTACGAGCGCTTCCTTGACCCCACCATGATGTATTCCTCGGCGCTCTATCCCCATGCCGAGGCCAGCCTGGAGGAGGCGCAGCGCCACCGCCTGGACAGGATCTGCACCCGCCTCGATCTTAAGCCGGGGGACAGGCTGCTGGAGATCGGCACCGGTTGGGGCGGCCTGGCGATCCATGCCGCCCGCCATTACGGCTGCCATGTCACCACCACCACCATCTCCGACGCCCAGTATGAAGAGGCCGCCAGGCGGGTGGCCGAAGCGGGGCTGGAAGACAGTATCTGCCTCCTCAAAGAGGACTACCGGGAGCTTGGCGGCCAGTACGACAAGCTGGTCAGCATCGAGATGATCGAGGCGGTGGGCCACGGCTACCTGCCGGGCTTTTTCAAAAAATGCCAGTCCTTGCTCAAGGACGATGGCCTGATGCTGCTCCAGGCCATCACCATCAGCGACCAGCGCTACGACAGCTATGCCCGCTCCGTGGACTTCATCCAGCGCCACATCTTCCCCGGCGGCTGCCTGCCCTCCAACACCCGCATGTTGTCCTTGATGACGGCCCATACCGACCTGGTGGTGCGCGATTTGCTGGACTTCGGCTTCGACTACGCCCGCACCTTGAGGGAGTGGCGCCGGCGCTTCCACGGCGCCTTCGAGGAGCTTCGCCAACTGGGTTATGACGAGCGTTTTCGCCGCCTCTGGGACTACTACTTCTGCTATTGCGAAGGGGGCTTCATGGAGCGGGCCATCAGCGTGGTGCAGCTGGTCGCCACCCGGCCCGGTAACCGCACATGCCTGTCTGGCTGAACCTGCTGCTGTTCCAGCTGGCTTGGCTGGCCGCCGTGCTCTGGCAAAGCCCCTGGGCGGTAGCCGCCTTGCTGGCCTTGCACCTGGCCCTCAGCCCAAAGCGGCGCAACGACGCCCTGCTGATGGCGGCCCTGGTGTTGGCCGGCCTGGCGGTGGACGGCAGCCTCAGTGCCGCCGGTGTGCTCGACTTCGGGCCTGGGCCTTGGCCTGTGCCCCCTTGGCTGCTGGCGCTCTGGGCCGCCTTTGGCATGTTGCCCAACCATGGCCTGGCCTGGCTGAAAACCAGGCCCTGGCTGGCGGCGGTGTTGGGGGCCCTGGGCGGACCTTTTGCCTACTGGGCCGGAGTGCGGTTGGGGGCGGTCAGTTTCGGCTGGCCCCTGGGCTCGAGCCTGGCGGTACTGGCCCTGGTCTGGGCCCTGCTGTTGCCGCTGCTGATGCGGCGCGGTACCGGGAGCCTGTCATGAAATGGCTTGGGCTCTTGCTGTTTTGCGCCCTGCCGGCCTTCGCCCAGTGGCAGTTGGTGGGGCAGGGGCGTTACCAGTACCTCTTCTGGGATCTCTACCAGGCCCGCTATTACCGCAGTGACCAGGGCCAGGCCCTGGCCCTTCGCTACCTCAAGCATTTCGACGCCGACGACATCGTCAGCCAGACCGGCAAGGAATGGCGCCACCTGGGCCTTTTCAACCCCGACTGGCTGGCCTGGTTCCAGGCCCACTGCCCGAACGTGCGCAAGGGGGACGAGCTGCGCCTGGAAGTGCTGCCCAGCCAGAGCCGGCTCTATTTCAACGGCACCTTGGTGGCCACCAACGGCTCGCCGGGGTTCGGCCCGGCTTTCCTGGCCATCTGGCTGTCACCCGAGACCCGGGCCCCCGGGTTGCGAAAAGCCCTGCTGGGTAAGGAGTGATGATGCGAACATGGTTGATGGCGATACTGCTGATGCTGGGGGGCTGCAGCGCCAGCCTGGAGGATTACCAGGGCACGGCGCCACCGCTGCGTCTGGAGACCTTCTTCCAGGGCCCCCTGGTGGCTAGAGGCGTCTTCCAGGACTACTCGGGCAAGGTCATCAGGCGCTTTACCGTCAAACTGCAAGGGCAGTGGCGGGACGGTGTCGGCACCCTGGACGAGCATTTCACCTATGCCGACGGCAAGACGCAGCACCGCCTCTGGACGCTCAAAGCCCTGGGCGGCGGCCGGTACAGCGGCAAGGCCAGCGACGTGGTGGGGGAGGCCCAGGGCCGGGCCGTCGGCATGGCTTTCGAGTGGCATTACCGGATGCAGCTCAAGCTGGACGACGGCTCCGAGATGGAGGTCGGCTTCGAGGACTGGATGTATCAGTTGGACGACAAGCACCTCTTGAACCGCTCCGTGATGAAGAAATTCGGCCTGGCGGTGGGGGAAGTGACCCTCTTTTTCGAAAAGCGGTAAAATCGGCGGCCCTTGCGTATAATGCGCCGCCATGCAAAACCACGCCGCCGAACTTCGCCAACTCAGCCAGGTGCTGTCCGCCCACAAGGCGGATTGGCAGTTCCTGCCCTTCGACCGCTTCCACTGGCCCTGGCCGGAGCTGGCTTTTGTCACCGACCTGGAGCCCGATGCCCTGGAGGCCATGGGCGTCGCCGAGCACCTGGCCCTGGTCCGGCGTGTCAGGCCAGCCCTGGCCCCCTGGTTGGCCATGTCCCTGCCGAGGCTACCGCAGGCGCAGCTCAAGCTGCCGCCCCGTATCGAAGTGGGCATGCCGGGGCGCAAATGGGCCCAGGTGCGGGACTTTGCCGGTGCCATAAGCCCGCTTGGTCCTGTGCTGGAATGGTGCGCCGGCAAGGGCCACCTGGGGAGGCTGCTGGCCAGCCAGGGGCAGCGGGTGACGGCCATCGAATGGCAGGCCGAGCTGTGCCGCCAGGGCGAGGCCGAGGCGCAGCGTTGGCAGCTGCCACACAGCTTTGTCTGTGCCGACGCCCTGGCCCCCGACAGCAGCCAGTTCTTCAAGCAGGACATCCATGCCGTTGCCCTCCATGCCTGTGGCGAGCTGCACCTGAGCCTGCTGCGCCAGGCCAGCAGCGCCGGCGCGGCCGCCATCAGCCTGTCCCCCTGCTGTTACCACCTTATCAAGACGGAGCGCTACCAGCCTTTGTCCAGGGTGGGCAGGGAAGGGGATCTGGGCCTCACGCCTTTTGATCTGCGCCTGCCCCTGCAGGAACAGGTGACGGGGGGCGCCCGCATAGCGAGGCTGCGCCACACAGAACAGCACTACCGCCTGGCCTTCGACGCCTTGCAACGGCAGCTGCTGGGGCGCGACAGCTACCTGCCTGTCCCTCCTGCTCCCCAGTCCCTCTTTTCGGGGCCCTTCGCCGACTTTGCCGCCTGGGCCGCCGGCCAGAAGGGCCTGGCCCTGCCCGCCGGCATCGACTTAGCCCCTTGCCTGGCGCGCGGCGCCGAGCGCCAGCGCTTCGTGCGCCAACTGGAATGGGTGAGGCACTGGTATCGCTGGCCCCTGGAACTGTGGTTGCTGCTCGACAGGGTCTGCTTCCTGGAGGAGCAGGGCTATGAAGTCCGGCTCGGCACCTTTACCGACAAACACAACAGCCCGCGCAACGCCCTTATCGACGCGCGCAGAGGAGATGCCTGATGTACCTGCCCGTCACCCTGGAAAGCCGCCATTACGCCAAGGCCAGACTCTCTGCCCGCCAACGCCTGGCCACAGGCCTTCTGGTGCATTGGCAAGCCGGCCTTGGGGCGCTTCGCCTCGGCAAGGCCTACCATCCGCTCCGGACCGGCGATCTGCTGTGGTTGCCTGCCGATACCCTCTTCGCCCTCGGTGCCAGTGACGACAGCACCTTCGATTGCGCCTGGCTCTCTGCCCGCCTGGATCTGCCGATGCCCGAGAAGCTGGGGCTGCTGACCGACCCCTGGCTGGCCCTGACTCTGGACAAGGCCAAGTCGAAACAGGGCGAGGCCAGGGCACTGCTGCTGCGCTGCCTGGCCCTGGGCCTGGAAGGGCAAAAACTGAAGGCGCTGCCGGCCCCCCTGGCCTGGCCGGCCCAGGGTAGCCTGGCGCCATTGGCCCTTATCGAGGCCGGCCGCCAAGGCCGCCACCAGGCCGGCGTCGATATCGACCCCAGGCCCTTGCCCCTCAGCCCCGAGGGCTGAGCAGGGCTCCGTTTTTTTTCCAGGCGGCCTTGCACAGCAGGGCTTGGACGGCATTACAATGCCGTTACTTCCCCCCTTTTCGGAACCTCCGATGCAAGCGGACTGGCTGAGCATTACCCCCTTTTCCTGGACCGATATCGGCATGTCGGTGCTGTGCGGCGCCATCATAGGCCTGGAGCGGCAACTGCGCGGCAAGCCGGTGGGGATCCGCACCTCGGCGCTGGTGGTGCTGGGCACCTATTTCTTCGTGATGGCCTCCCTGTCCATCACCAACAGCAGCACTGATCCGTCCCGGATCATCGGCCAGGTCGTCACAGGGGTCGGCTTCCTCGGGGCCGGCGTCATGATGGCCAGGGACGGGGTGGTGATAGGGGTCACCTCGGCCGCCGCCATCTGGACCCTGGCCAGCATAGGGGTGGTCATCGCCATCCACCATGACAGCACAGCTCTCAAGCTGAGCCTGGTGATAGTGACGGTACTGGTGGGAGTGGACATGCTGGAGGCCAGCTTCAAGTCCCTGCGCCGGGGCGTGCACCAGCGCTACCAGAGTTGGCGGCAAAAGCCCCCCGTCGACCCCTGGGAAGAAGGTCAGTGAGGCTGGCGGTCACGGGCGCCTCCGGGCGCCTTGGCCGCCACCTGGTTCAGGCCGCCCTGGCCGAGGGCCACCAGGTGGTGAGCCTGGACTTGGCCGGGCAAGAGCCTGTGGACATCCGCCGCGATGATCTGGCGCCCTGGCTCGACGGTTGCGACGCCGTCATCCACAGCGCCGCCCTCCATGGCCGCCACCTGGATCTGGGGCTTTCCCGCCAGGCCTTCATCGACACCAACGTCAGCGGTACCCTGCGCCTCTTGGAAGCGGCCAAGGCGGCCGGGGTGGGGCGCTTTCTCTACACCAGTACCACCTCCATCTACGGCGCCGCCATGGACTGCCCTGACAGAGCCGTCTGGGTCGACGAAGACCTCGCGCCCAGGCCCAGGGATATCTACGACATCAGCAAGCAGGCCGCGGAGCACCTGTGCCGGGACTTCTTCGCCCCGGGCTTCACCACGGCCGTGCTGCGGGTGTCGCGCTTCATGGACGAGCCGGCCAACGCCATGGCCAACTACCGGCTTTACCGCGGCCTGGACGAGCGCGACGGTGCCTTGGCCCATCTCAAGGCCTTGTCGGCCCCCTTGGCAGGCTTTGAAATATTCAACATCTCCAACCGCTCACCCTTCCAGCAGGCCGACCTTGGCGAGCTCAAGCGGGACGCCGCCGCCGTCGTACTCCGCTATTACCCTGATGCCAAAGCCCTTTATCGGCAAAGAGGCTGGCAGCTGCCAGCCAGCATCGACAGGGTTTATGTCACCGCCAAGGCCGAACGCCTGCTCGGCTACAGGCCAAAGTTCAACTTCGACCAGCTGCTGGGCCTTTAGGGTCCCTGAAGCCGCGTCCTGCCTGGCCTGGCACTGCCTATACTCAATGCTGGGCGTTGACGAAGGAGGTTGCTATGAGCATGTCAGAGTCCTTGCGCAATTACCTCGCGGCACGGAACATCAGGGCGGAACACATCCACCATCCGTACAGCGAAGGGGCGCTACAGAGCGCCATCGCCAGCCAGGTGCCATTGAAATACATGGCCAAGGCGGTGGTGCTGGAAGATCACGAAGGCCGCCAGATCATGGCGGTGGTGCCGGCCAGCCATAAGGTCAGCCTCTCCAGGGTCAATTTGTTGTTGGAAAGGGATTGCCGGCTGTTGACCGAGCGGGAACTGGCCGATCGCTTCCGCGATTGCGAGCTGGGCGCCATACCGGCCCTGGGCGAAGCCTTCTCCATGGAAACCCTGGTGGATGAAAGCCTCTGGTGGCGTGACGATGTCTTCCTGGAAAGCGGCGATCACAAGGATCTGCTGCACATCAAGGGGGAACATTTTAGGGCCCTGTTGCCCCACGCCAAGCAGGGGGCCATCGCCTTCGAGGAACAAACCTGGCATTGAAAAAAGGGCCGCATTCGCGGCCCTTTTCTTGGGTTCTTGGGGCTCAGTCGGCCCGGCCCATGAAACGCTTTTCGCCGGTGTGGATCCGCACCCTGTCACCCACCTTGATGTATTCCGGCACCTGGATGCTGAGGCCGCTGGCGAAGCTGGCCGGCTTGGTGCGGGCCGTGGCGGAGGCGCCCTTCATCTCGGGGGCCGTATCGACGACGGTCATTTCCACCGTCTGGGGCAGCTCCAGGCCCACCACCTGGTCGTCCACCATCAGCAGCATCATGCCCTTGGTGTTCTCGTCGATGAACAGCAGCTCGTCGCTGATGTCCTTGCTCTTGAGGGGGAACTGGCTGTAGTCGGCCTCGTCCATGAAGACGTGCTCGTCGCCGTCGGCATAGGACAGCACCACGTTGTGGCGCACCATCTCGACGGTGTTGAGGATATCGTCGCCCTTGAAGCGCTCCTCCACCTTGAGGCCGGTGCGCAGATCGGAAAAGCGCATCTTGTAGAGGGTGGTGGCGCCGCGCGCGCTGGGGTTCTGCACTTCCACGTCGCGCACTATCAGCAGCTTGCCGTCCAGTTCGACGACCAGGCCTTTCTTGATTTCGTTAGCCCTTGGCATGGGTATTTCTCCTGGAAAGATGGCGCATCTTAAGCCAGGAAAAGCCCTTTTTGCCAGTCAGTCGTGGCGCCGTTGCAGCCAGATGTAGATGAGCGGTACGAAGCCCAGCAGGGCGGAGAACAACAGGAAGACCCCTTCGAGGATCACCGGCAGCCAGAAGGCGTTGAAGCCGGCCAGACGGGCCTGGTTGGGGGTGTTGGGCAGGTAATAGAGCCAGAGCCGCTCACCGACCTGGGGCGGGGTGGCGAAGGGGTTGTATTCGGTGAGATCGCTCTTGGACACGAACTCGTGCCAATGGCCCTTCTTGTCGTTGTAGTAGATGGCCAGCTGCAGCTTTTCCTTCATGCCGAAACGCTGGGGAACGTGCTTGATGAGGTGCTGGCGCACCACGCCACGGGTCATCTCGGCCTGGTTTAACCAACTGAACCTGTCGTGGAGGGAAAAGGCGAATTTGACGGCCATCAACAAGGCGATGATCGCAAAGACCACGAAGGGCACCAGCAGGAGGCGCTGCAGCCATCGACTATCGTTGTTGGGAGACACTGCTGTCTGCATCAGGACCGAAACACGCCGTTACAGAATGACGTCTGAGTAAAGCATATTTTCGCCCCGAGTTCACGTCCGTATTTGTACTACATTTGTTTAACAAAGCATTTGATTTGCCTGGATTTTGCTTCGATGTTACGCCGCCTTTTAGGGTTGTTGCTCCTGCTTTGCCCAGTCGTAACCCTGGCCTGTGATCAGGCCCTTTGCCTCGACTTGGACGAACGTACGCACCAGATGACCCTGGTGGCGCAGAACCGCAGCGCCGCTCCCATGACGGTGAAGATCCAGGCGGTGTTCAGCGGCCTCAAGGCCGCTCCTGAACTGCCGCTGGTGGCGGAGCTGGCGCCAAGGGAGAGCCGGGCATTGGTGGTCTTCACCAAGCTGACCAGCTGGAAGCTGCGCTACTGGTCCCAGTGGTCAAGGGGCTCGGCCAGCGCCCGCCAGGATACCCAGATCCTCTACCGCCTGCCCTGGCAAAAAGGCCGCTTCAAGGTGATCCAGGGCTGGGGCGGCCGCTTCAGCCACGACGAGCCCCACAGTTTTTACGCCGTGGACTTTGCCATGCCCCAAGGCACCCCTGTGGTGGCGGCGAGGGCAGGGCGGGTGGCCATGGTACGGATGGACTCGACCCAGGGCTGCGGCGACAAGCGCTGCATCGAGGAGGCCAACTACGTGGTGATAGAACACGACGACGGCACCCTGGGGGAATATTTCCACCTGATGCCCCACAGCGCCAGGGTCAAGGTGGACGACCAGGTGCAGGTGGGGCAGGTGCTGGCGCTGTCAGGCAATACCGGCTTTTCCACCGAGCCGCACCTGCATTTCGTGGTCAAGACCGCCAACAAGGATGCCAGGCCCCAGTCGCTGCCTTTTAAGTTCGAGACAGCGCAAGGGCCCGTCTTTGGGCCTGTGCCAGGCCATTGGTACAGCGCAGCCGGCGACGATAACCAGGCCCTTGGCCAGCAACCTTAGAGGCTTTGGGCGTACTGGTAGAGGCTCTTGAGGATGGCCATGGCCTTTTCGTCTTGGGCCCGCTCTTCGGCCAGGCTCTCCAGCTCCAGCATGAAGTCCTGCAAGCTGAAGCCGCGGCTGCCCTCCACCAGCACTTCCTGGCGGTAGCAGCGCCAGCGCTGCTGTTCTTGCTCGGTCAGGGTCTGGGCGAAGTGGCGGGCCCGGTAACGGAACAGCAAGGTGTTGAGCCGCTCATCCTTGAACCGGATCTGGCCAAGCTGGTTCGGATCCTGATTGTCGCGGACCAGGGCCATGGCGGCTTTGTCGGCATCGCTGATAAAGCCGCCATAGAGGGCTTCCTCGGCATCCTGGCTGGCGAACTCCCCTTCAGCTGCAAAGAGCTCGACCAGCTTGTCGCGCAGTTGTGGCCGCTGCTTCAGCTGCTCCAGGTTGTCGCGGCAGCGGCCGCGGTCTATGCCGAGCTCGTCAGCCCGCTCAGGGCCCAGAGTCTTGGCGGGGGCCAGTATGGGGCACTTGTTGATGTGCACCAGCTTGACCGGCAGCCGCGACTGGCCGGCTTCCAAGTCGGCGTTGCGGGTGTAGAGCCTCGCCTTGAGGGCCTCGCCTTCCAGCTCCAGCAGGGGCGCGAGGTCGCCGTTGAGGTCGACGACGATGACGGCGTTCTTGTTGACCGGGTGCCAGGCCAAGGGCACCACGTAGGTGGTGCAGCCCTGGAGGGCGGGGAAACGGCTGGAGGTGTGCACCAGAGGTTGGAGGTTGATGACGTCGATGAGCTGGGCCACGGCCTGCTTGCGGCGCAGCTTGAAGAAATAGTCGTAGAGCTTGGGCTGGCGCTCGCGGATCAGTTTGGCCAGGCCTATGGTGGCCTCGACGTCAGAGAGGGCGTCGTGGGCGCGCTGGTGGGCCAGCTCGTTGGCGGCGCTCAGCAGCTCCAGTTTGAAGCTGGGGCTGCCGTCCTCGTTTTCAGGCCAGTGGATGCCTTCTGGCCTCAGGGCATAGGTGGCCCTGACCAGATCGATAAGATCCCAGCGGCTGTTGCCGTTCTGCCATTCCCGCTCGTAGGGGTCGAAGAAGTTGCGATAGAGGGTGAAGCGGGTCACTTCGTCGTCGAAGCGCAGGCTGTTGTAACCCAGGCTGCAGGTCTGGGGCTGGCTCATCTCGGCATGGATGCGGCGGATGAACTCCGGCTCCGGCAGGCCCTTGGCCAGGGCCTGCTGTGGGGTGATGCCGGTGATAAGACAGGCCAAGGGATGAGGCAGGTAGTCGTCCGTGGGCTGGCTGTACCAGGTGAGCGGCTCTGCTATGGGGTTGAGATCTTCGTCGGTACGGATGGCCGCGAACTGGCAAGGCCTGTCCCTCTTGGGATCGGCGCCAAAGGTTTCAAAATCATGGAATAAAAGGCTGGCGGTCATCGGTGGGGATTTTCAGTGGGCGAAAAACACAGTCTATCTTAAAGGAGGCTTGTGAGCCAAAGGCCGGGAAAAGGGCAAAAAAGAAGGCCGCAGAGGTGGGAAAAGCGGCCTGAATAAGAGGGGTCTCGACAGGGTCGATTACCTTGCTTGCAGAACTAAGTTTACTCAGCAAAGCATCGCTGGGAAGTGTGATGCGGGGCGCTGTTTAACAGCGATTCAGTATCAACAAAAGGGCAAAGGGCCAAGGCCTGGGCTACATTTGCCTATCGGGGAGGAACCCCTTTTTTTGACAAGGACGGACATATGGATTTGCGCACCTCAGTGGGAACAGTCTTGGTATTGGGATACGGTCTCTGGATGGCCGCCGTGATGGAAAACTATTACGGCAACAGGGCCGGCTACCAGACCATCAGCTGGCAGGGCCTGGCTGCCAGGCAATGTGAGACCCAGGTCAAGCAATTGGAGAAAGGGGCCTTCACCCGCCAAGTCTCCCTCAGGACTACGGACGTAATGGAGCAGGACGAACGCCGTTTCCGTATCCAAGGCACCCTGTCCCGGGAAAACTACCTGGGGGAGCGGCAGGATCTGGCTTACCACTGCGAGTTGGCCCTTTCCTACAGCCTGGTTGACCCTTTCGACAGCAGTGCCTGGTTGGCCAAAGCCATAGAAACCGAGACGCGGCCTGCAAAGCGGGACAGCTTGACGGCGTCACTGCGCTGATAGCTTTCCCGATAAAAAGAAGGCGGCCCCTGGGCCGCCTTTTTTCATGGGTTGGACAAGGCCGCTCAGTGGTCTTGCTTCAGGTCCAACAGCTCAAATTTCACCAGCTTGAGACGCTGGTGATCGTCCAGTTTGAACTCGCAGATGAAGGTGAGGGGCTTTTCCTGGCGCAGGGCCTGGCCGCTGGCCACCACCAGCTGATCTTTTTGCTGCACATTGATGTAGTCGGTGGGCACCATGCCGAGGCGGGCATGAACGGCCAGCTCGCAAAGGCGGCTGGCCTCCTGCTGGAAGGGATGCAAGGGGACTGTTGTCTGGCTGAGTAGCAGCAGGGCGGCAAGCATGGAGTTCTCCTGTTGTTATCTTTTTAGTTTGCCTTCGCTGGCCGCTAAAGGCCATGGCCATGATGTCTGTGAGCTTCCGGCTTTAATGGCGGCAAGCCTTGGCGTACTGTGTCAAAGGCCGCCCATGCATCAAGGAGGGACGCCTTGCATCACCATCATCACCATGAGCACGACGACGTGGCCAACATCAAGGCCGCCTTCTTCCTCAACCTGGTTTTCACTCTGGTGGAGTTCGTGGGGGGGCTGCTGACCAACTCTGTGGCCATACTGAGCGATGCCGTTCATGACCTGGGGGACAGCCTGGCCCTTGGCCTCGGCTGGTGGCTGGGAGACAAGGCCAAAGAAGGCCCCAAGGGGCGTTTCAGCTACGGGCCCAGGCGGCTCAGCCTGCTGGCGGCCTTCATCAATGCCCTGGTGTTGGTGGCAGGGGCCGTCTTGGTGCTGAGCCAGGCTATACCGCGGCTCTGGGCACCTCAGATGCCCAACGCCAGCGGCATGATTTGGCTGGCGGTGCTGGGAGTACTGGTCAACGGGGCAGCGGTCTTTCGCTTAAAGGGAGCCCGCAGTCAGAATGCCAAGGTGGTGAGCTGGCACCTCCTGGAAGACGTGCTGGGCTGGGTGGCGGTGTTGGTGATAGCGGTGGTGATGCTGTTTGTCGACTGGCCCATACTGGACCCGCTGCTGTCGGTGCTTTACACCGGCTTTATTCTCTACAACGTGGTCAAGTCCCTTTGGGCGACGGTGATGCTGTTCCTGCAGGCCACCCCGGAGGACTTGGACATGGCCGTCATAGAGGCGGAGATCCTGGCTCTGGATGGGGTCAGGGGAGTGCACCACCTCCATGCCTGGTCTTTTGACGGCGAGCACCATGTGCTCACAGGCCATGTGGTGACCGACGATGGCTTTGACGTTACCGCTTATGCCCGGCTGAAAAATCAGTTGGCCGGCCTCAGCCGGCGCCATGCCTTGTCCCACACCACCTTCGAGGTCGAATTTGCCGACGAGGCCTGTCGCATGGCAGAGCCTCATCCCCACTGAGAAAAAAGGCCGGGTTGCCCCGGCCTTTTTTGTTACTGGAAGCTCAGCGACCAGTAATCCAGGTAGCCAGTGTCCTGGCTGTAGAGATCCGCCACCTTGAGTTTCCAGGTGCCGTTGCTGTCGATACCGGCGGCGTTGACGCTGTAGGTCTCGTGCACGTCATCGGCGCTGTCGGAGCCGCTGCTCTTGAGCCTGAAGCTCTGGCCGTTGGGCGCGATGAGGTCGATCTGCAGATCGCCGCGGTAGGTGTGGATGATGTCCACCTTCACGGAAACGGTGCCGCTGTCGCCACTGCGATCCACATTGATGGCGCTCTGGATACCGGTGGCGTTGTTGTCCGGGATGGAGGTGTTGGTGCCGTTCTCGTAGGTGCTGCCACCGCTGCTGCCGTCACTGTAGCTGCCGGTCAGGGTGACGCCAGAGTAGCTGCTGTAGCCCTTGAGCATCACATGGTAGGTACCGGCCTGGGGCGCGCTGATGGTACAGGTCTCGTTGTTGCCACCGACGTAGGGACGGCAGTCGTAGCTGCTGGTTGTGGGGTCGCTGCCAAAGCGCACATAGAGGTCGGCATCACCGCTGCCGCCGCTGGTGGTGAACACCAGGTTGGAAGCGCCGGCGGGTACGTCCAGGGTCCAGAACTGCTCGGAGCCGCTGGCGCCGCTGATGTTGGAGACCGGTACGCCATTGGTCAGGACGCCGCCGGTGGGGGGCGGTGTAGTACCGCAGGAGGAATCCACACCGACTGTAGTGAAGGCGTTCTGCACGTCGGTCACGTTGTAGCCCAGGTCAGTAGTGGCCTTGACCACACCGCAAGCGGCGTCGTTGTAGTCGGAGTTGGCGTTCCAGTAGAGCTCGTTGGCGGTGGCGAACACCTCGAAGGCCTTGCGGGTGTCCCAGCCGCTGCTGGTGGCCACCAGGTAGAAAGCGCGGTTGTAGACACCTGAGCTGTAGTGCACGTCCAGGCCGTCGTAGTAGTCGGCGGCGTTGTCGATGGAGGTGCCGTCACGGCTGGGTTGGTCCATGTAACGCAGGGCGCCCGAGCCTTTGAAGATGTCGGCGCCGACCATCCAGTCATTGCTGCCCTTCATGTAGTACTCGACAGCTTCACCGGCCATGTCGGAGAAGGCCTCGTTGATGCCGCCGCTCTGGCCGGAATAGGTCAGGCCTGAGTGCTGCTCGGTAAAGCCGTGGGACACTTCGTGCCCAGAGACGTCCAGGCTCACCAGCGGGTAGAAGGTGGAGCCACCGTCACCGAAGTTCATGGCCGAGCCGTCCCAGAAGGCGTTCTCGTAGTTGCTGCCGTAATGCACCTTCATGACCAGCTTGAAGCTGAGGGGAGTGGTGTTCAGCCAGTCGTGATACATGTTGAAGATGACGCCGCCGAAGTAGTGGGCGTCGTTCAGCGGCGAGTAGGCGCCGTTGACTTGCTTGTAGGTGTTGTTGGGACAGGTGAACTGGTAGACGCTGCCGCCGGAGGTGGCGTTGTTCATGTCCACCGTCTGGACATTGGTGTTGTCCATGCGGCAGTTGGCGTCCACGTCCAGGTAGCCGTAGTCGGTACCGTAGAAATATTCCCCTGTCTTCTGGTTGCCGCCCGGGCCTGTTGCGTTCTGGAAGGCAAGCTGATCCCAGCTTTTCAGCACCTGGCCGCTGTGGGCGTCGATCAGGGTGAAGGGGCGGCTCGGGTGTTGGCCGGCGATGAACTGGTCAACCTGGTAAACCAGGTGGGCCTGTTGCTGGTCGTCCAGCCAGATGAAGAGCTTGGCCTGGCTGCGGTCAACCTTCTTGAGGCCATGGTAGGCCTGGGCCTTCTTGAATGCTTCTTTGTCGTCGAAGGCGGGGGTGACGTCGGCCAGATCGGTATCCAGGCCCTCGGCATAGTTACCCAGCATCTGGTGGTAGAGCCCCAGGCTGTCGATGTCGGCGGTCATGGACAGGCCGTAGACCTCGACGCCTTTGTAGAACTGGCGAAAGCGTGCTTTCGCCAAGTTGCCGCGGCGTACTTCGGTGGCCTTGAGGCTTTGGGTCTTGGGCAGGCCCAGCATCTGGGCCGCGTCCAGGTTAGGCTTCAGGGCCTGGACCCTGGGGCTGCCGGCCTTGAGATGGACTATGTTGGCCGCCATGGCCATAGGAGTGGTAGTGGCAGCGCAAAGCACCGCCAGTGCGATCTTGTTCATGGATAAGTTCCTTCGTTATAGGTTTTTTCCTTATCCGTCCTCCCTTAGAACGGACGCGTTTACATCTAGGCAACATATTGAGGCAAGTCAACTAAAGATAAAAAAATGAGCAAATGTGTTTGTGCTGTCGGCGAAAGTGCCTGCCTGGGAAAGGTGAGGGAAAAGGTGGACCAAAACGGGTGAAAAGCGGGGGACGGGGCTAGGCAGTCAGGGGCGCGGGTGTTAGTGTGCAGCTGTTGCGTAGGCTGGTTTTAATCAAAGTCAATATTCACAAAATTAAAACCTTGCCATTTTCTGTAAACAAAACTTTAAGCAAGGTGTAAGCATGCAAAAGGATGCCCTCAATAACGTCCATATCAAGGCCGAACAGGTCCTGATCTCCCCCCAGCAACTCAAGGCACAGCTCCCCGTCGCCAGCGCCTCCCTGGCGCGGATCATCGAGGCTCGCCAGGCCATCGCCGACATAGTCCAGGGGCGCGATCCCCGCCTGCTGGTGATCTGCGGTCCCTGCTCCATCCACGATCTGGAGGCGGCCAAGGCCTACGCAACCCGCCTCAAGGCCCTCCACGATCGTTACCAGGACCGGCTCTATATCGTGATGCGGGTCTATTTCGAGAAGCCGCGCACCACAGTGGGCTGGAAGGGTCTTATCAACGACCCGCACCTTGACGGCAGCTTTGATTTGGAAGGCGGCCTGCGCCTGGCCAGGGAGCTACTGGTGTGGCTGGCCGATCTTGGCCTGCCGGTGGCCACGGAGGCGCTGGACCCCATCAGCCCCCAATACCTGGCCGATCTCTTTGCCTGGTCGGCCATCGGCGCCCGCACCACCGAATCCCAGACCCACAGGGAAATGGCGTCGGGCCTGTCCATGCCGGTGGGCTTCAAGAACGGCACCGACGGCAGCCTGGCGACGGCCATCAATGCCCTTCAGGCTGCCTCCCAGCCACACTGTTTCATGGGCATCAACCAGGAAGGCCAGGTGGCGGTGATGCAGACCGAAGGCAACCCCGATGGCCATGTGATCTTGCGGGGAGGCGCCGAGCCTAATTATGACGAAGTCGCTGTAAATGAATCGCTACAAATGCTGGTGAATTCCGGCCTCAATCAAGCCATCATGGTGGACTGCTCCCACGCCAACTCCGGCAAGGATCATCGCCGCCAGCCCCTGGTAGCGCGTGAGGTCTTGCGCCAGCGCCAGAATGGCCAAAAGGCGTTGATGGGGATCATGCTCGAATCCAACCTGGTGGAGGGGGCCCAGGCCGCTGGTCCCAAGGCTCAGCTGATCTACGGCCAGTCCATCACCGATGCCTGCATCGGCTGGGAGGCGACCGCCGGCCTGCTGGCCGAGCTGCACGGCGGCTTGCAGGCTGTGGCGGAGGCTTGCTGATGCTGGAGGAACTGCGTGGCCAGATTGACCAGTTGGACCAGCAACTGCTGACCCTGCTGGAGCAGCGCCTGGCCTTGGTGCGGGAAGTGGGTGAGGTGAAGCGGGAGCAGGGCCTGCCCATCTACGCCCCCGACCGAGAAGCCAGCATGCTGGCCCAGCGCCGGGCCGAAGCCGAAGACCGGGGGCTTAACCCCGACCTTATCGAAGACATATTGCGCCGCTGCATGCGCGAGTCCTACCAGCAGGAGGTGGGGGCCGGCAGCAAGTGCCTGCGGCCTGGCCTGGGCAAGGTGGTGGTGGTCGGGGGGGCGGGCCGCCTGGGCCACCGCTTCGTCCAGTATTTCCAGGCTTCAGGCTATGAGGTTACCGTGCTGGAGAAGGACGACTGGCCAAGGGCCGAGGCCTTGCTGGCCGGTGCCGGCCTGGTGGTGCTGAGCGTGCCCATCGACCAGACCCTGGCGGTGATCGAGGCCCTGCCACCTTTGCCTGAAGGCTGCACCCTGGTGGATCTCACCTCCACCAAGGTCGGCCCCCTGGCCGCCATGCTGGCCAAGCATCCCGGCCCCGTGCTGGGACTGCACCCCATGTTCGGCCCTGATGTATCCAGCTTTGCCAAGGAGGTGGTGCTCTATTGCCAGGGCAGGGGCGACAACCAATGGCTTGTCGAGCAGATGATGCTGTGGGGCGTCAAGATGGTGGCCGTGGAGGCCGCCGAGCACGACGGCGCCATGGGCTTTATCCAGGCGCTGCGCCACTTCACCAGCCTGGCCTACGGCATTCACCTGATGGAAGAGGGCGCGGATATTCCGGCCCTGCTGACCATGAGTTCCCCCATCTACCGGCTGGAGCTGGCCATGGTCGGCCGCCTCTTCGCCCAGTCCCCCGAACTCTACGCCGACATCATTTTGAGCAACGGATCACATCTTGAACTCATCAGGCGTTTTCAGCTCAGGTTGGCAAAAGTGACGGAGCTGCTGGAAAGCCGCGACAAGGCCGCCCTGGTCGCACGCTTTAAAGAAGTGGCGGCTTTCTTCGGCCCCCGGGCCCAGGAATTTTTGCGGGAAAGTCGGCTACTCTTAGCTCAGAGCAAGGATAGCCGCCGCGGTTGAGTCGATACCTTGCACTTGCCATGCTCTTTCCGCCCAGGCAGCTCGCATCAAAACAGATCCAGGATTAACATATGGTCGGTGCCAGGATGGCGCCCTCGACATCAAGGATTGGATTATGAGAAGCCTCCTCTTTATCTGTTATGGCCTGCTGCTGGGTGTCTATCCCCTGGTGGCTCTGGTCACGCCCTACCTGGCGTTCAACCCCTACTTTGCCGTCTTGCTGCCGCTGCTCTGGCTTGGCCTCTTCGGCCATGGCCGCCGTATCCCGTTGCTGACCCCAGGCAGCTGGCAACTGATGGCTGTGGCACTGCTGATGCTGCTGCTGTTCATGGGGCTGGGTGCCTGGCAGGACCACATCCTCACCCCCAATGGCGCCTGGCATGATTTTTCAGACTCCAGCAGCCTCTCCACCTATCTGCTGCAGCTGACTTTGTTGGTGCCCTGGGTGGCGTTGATGCTGCGCTACGGCGACTGGCAACACCCTGCCTGGCTCAAGAGCCCCAAGGGCCAATGCGCTTATTGGCTGGCCGGCCAGTTCGACAGCCAGGGCCAACTGCACCTCAAGACCCTGGGGTACGATCTCAAGGCCGAAGTGCATAAGGACGGCATTGCCGTCGTCCTGCAACGCGGCCGCCAGCAGTTCCACCAATTACTGCCGGACATCTTCCAACTGGTGGATTTTGTCAGTGCCAACAGCCCCTTGCTTGACGAGGTCATGGACTGGCAGTTGCCGCACGGCAGGGACAAGGTGCGGGCCTTGCCCTGAGCATGAACTGGCGTTTCCCGGCCCTGCTGGTGGCGCTGCTGCTGGTAGGGCTCTGGTGGTACCAGCAGCTGTCGCCTGGGGCAAAAAAGAGCCCTCCTGCGCCATCCCCTGTTGAACCTCCAACCCTGCCCGGCGCTGCGTCACCTTCGGCCACGCCGCCCCTTGCCGAGTCCGCCCCTTCCCGGCGTGGACAGTCCAAGGAAGCTCCCCCAGATCCCATGGCTTACCTCAGGGCCAAGGTAGTGGAACTGCATCATGATTTCGATCCTGCCCTGAGCCTTTCCGCCCTCGAAGCCTGGCCCAACCTGGATGCCGAACAGGCCTATCGCCTGGCCGAAGGTATCCAGTACTGCCTCAACCAACCCAAAGACGTCGCCAAGCCCAGCCCCGGGCTCAGCCAGTGGACGGCGCGCTGTGCCGGCCTGCCGGGGCAGTGGCGCAGCCGGGATTTCATCGAGCAGCTGCAAAAGCAGTCTGCGGAAGGGGGCTTTTTGCTGGCGCAGCTGATGCTGGGTTTCGAACTCAGTTACCAGGCGGACAGGGCGGCGTTGAGGGGGGAGGGCAGCGCCTCCGAATTGCGGGGCCAATCGCTGGCCTGGTTCGAAAAGGCAGCCGACCAAGGGGTCATCATGGCGCTGGCAGTGCTGGCCAGCGAGTATGCCGATCCTGACAGCGGCGAGTTCTACCACCCGGTCAAGGCCCTGGCATACCTGGATTTCCTTAAAGCATTGCTGCCGGGCTTTTCTGCGCCCGGGCTGGAGGACGGGATCAAGGATCTGCCCTATTACGACAGGGACGCCGCCCTGGCCCAGCAGGCGGCGTTGGAGGCGAAGTGGCAGGCTCTGGACCAGCTCTGGCGCTGATTATTTCACCGCTTGCTGCGGCCAAGCTGAACGTCCTCTCCCTTTCCACACCCCAGGCCCCTCTTCGTTCAGCCTGGCCAGGGCAGGGCCTTGCTAGGGTTGCCCGGGAGAAACGAAGAGGATAAGCCTATGAACAAGTCCATGATGGTCGGTATGGCCCTTGGCGTGGCGGTAGCCGCCGGCGGCGGCGTCGCTGCCTACAGCCTGGGGGAGAAGGGCCCGGCTTATGCCAAGGTGCTGAGCGCCAAAGCAGTGATGCAGAATGTCCGCACCCCGCGCCAGGACTGCCAAGACGTGACCCGCACAGTGCCAAAGCCGGTGCAGGACCAGAACAGGGTGGCGGGCTCAGTGATAGGGGCCGTGGTTGGCGGCGTACTGGGCCACCAAGTCGGTGGCGGGGACGGCAAGAAGCTGGCCACTGTCGCCGCTGCGGCGGCTGGCGGTTATGCCGGCAACCAGGTGCAGAAGAACCTGCAGCAGCAGGACCTGACCACTGTTACCGAGCACCAGTGCCAGACCGTCTACGACAAGTCCCAGAAACTGGTGGGTTATGACGTGAGCTACCAGATAGGCGACAAGGTCGACCATATCCGCATGGACCATAAGCCTGGCGACCGGATCCCCCTCAAGGACGGCCAGCTGGTGCTGGATGGCCAATAAAAAAGCGCCCTAGGGCGCTTTTTTATTGGTTGGCTCAGGCCGGGTCCGGGGTGCCCCTTTTCCAATCCCAGAGGATGACCAGCACCAGCAGGATAAGGCCGGCGATGCGCAGCAGCGGGTAATGCACCAGCATCACCACGGCGATGGCCAGCAGCAGGACGCGGGTCCAGGGTTTGAGGCGGTTCACCAGCCGTCCTTCCACGCCACAGGCAAAGGCGACGATCAGGCCTATGGTGGCGAGGATAGCCAGCAGGAATTCCCAGCCCGTCTCGTCGGCACGCCACAGCAGTCCTGAGTAGGCCATCATCAGCGGGATGATGAAGAAGCCGAAGGCCAGCTTGAAGGCCTCGACGGCGGACTTCATGGGGGAGGCGCCGGCGATGCCAGCCCCGGCAAAGGCGGCCAGGGCTATGGGGGGCGTGACGTTGGAGGTCTGGGACAGCCAGAAGACGATGAGGTGGGCGGTCAGCACCGGCAGTCCGAACTGGTTGAGGGCCGGTACCGCCATCACCGACAGCACTATGTAGGCGGCTGTGACCGGCAGGCCCATGCCCAGCACGACGGCGGCCAGGGCGATGAGGGCAAAGGCCCCCAGCAGGTAGCCGCCGGACAGGGCCAGCAGCGCCTGGGTGAACTGCAAGCCTATGCCGGTCTGGCCCACCACGCCGACGACTATGCCGGCGGTGGCACAGGCGGCGCTGATGGGCAGTATCATCAGGGCGCCGTCACGCAGGCCCGACAGCAGGGCGCGCAAGGGGATCCAGGTCTTGCGGCGGCTGAAGGTGGCAACGACGATGGCCAGGCAGCCCGCCAACCCCACCAGTACCGGCGAGTAGCTCATCAGCAACAGCACTGTGATGAACACCAGGGGCACCAGGTAGTGCCAGCCCTCCTTGACCACTTTTCCGACCTTCTCGACGTTGTCCATGCCCTTGAGGCCCAACTTGCAGGCCATCAGGTGCACGTACATCAGGGTGCAGAAGAAGTAGAGGATGGCCGGGGCTATGGAGACCAGCAGGATCTCGGAGTAGGGCAGGCCGGTGAACTGGGCCATGACGAAGGCGCCGGCGCCCATGACGGGGGGCATGATCTGGCCGCCGGTGGAGGGGGGCGCCTCTATGCCGGCCGCCTGCTCAGGCTTGTAGCCGAGCTTTTTCATCATGGGGATGGTCAGGGCGCCCGTGGTCACGGTGTTGGCGATGGCCGAACCCGTGATGGAGCCAAGGGCCGCCGAGGCCAGTACCGAGGCCTTGGCGGGGCCGCCGCGATAACGGCCGGCCAGGGCGAAGGCGCAGTCGATGAAGAACTGGCCGGCGCCCGTGACCTGCAGCAGGGCACCGAAGAGCACGAACACGAACACCACGCCGGCGGAGATGGCGAGCGGCGCGCCGAAGACGCCGTTGGTGGAGAAGATGTGGAAGCGGATGATCTCCTGGAGGTCAAAGCCCTTGCTGGCGAACTCGTCAGGCAGGTGGTTGCCCCACATGGCGTAGACCAGGAAGAGGATGGCGATGCCGCTCATCACCCAGCCCACGGTGCGGCGGGTGGCTTCGAGCAGCAGCAGGATCAGGGCAGTGCCGGTGTAGAGGTCGACCTTCTGCAGACCCTCGAGCAGGAAGCTGAGATCGTCGTAGTCGAAGCGCGACAGGTCGAAGCCGGCCCAGACGGCGATGACGGCGAAGAGCAAGTCAAGCAAGCGGCCGAACTGGTATAGGGGCTTGGGCGCCGAGGGGGCGAAACTGGGTTTGACCATGAAGATCAGCACCAGCACCCAGCTCAGGTGAATGGGCAGGAAGATGGGGGCCGACAGCTCCGCCGTCAGGCCCTGCCAGATCTGGAAACAGGTAAGGGCTATGGCCACAGCCCCAATCAAATAATCGAACCCGCCAAGCTTGACGGGTTCTTTTACGGCTTCTGTTTGCTGCATGGAGCTTACTTGCCTTTCATCTCATTCATGAAAGCGACGCTGGCCGGATGCAGCGGCACGCCTTGCAGCCTGTCGATATTGGCGATGGTGGTGTTCTTGGCATCCGCGATGACGTTCTGGATCTTGTCCATGTTGGCAAAAGCGGTCTTGAGCATCTCGCCGGCCAGCTTGGGATCCATGTCCTTCTTCACCACCAGCACGTTCCAGACGGCGGGGGCGGTGAAGGCCGGTACCTTGTTGTAGGTGTTGGCGGGGATGTCCATGCCGGCATAGGCGGGCAGGGCCTCGTGGATCTTGGCCAGCTCGTCCTTGCTGAAGGAGAGGATGCGGATGTCGCGGGTCAGGGCCAGCTCGGTGATGGCGCCGACACCGGCACTGCCTATGATGACACCGGCGTCGATCTGGCCGTTGGCCAGGGCCTCGGTGGTGGCGGTGTAGTTCAGGCTCTGGGCCTTGTAGTCACCGTCGTTGATGCCCAGCGCCTTGAGGATGGCGGTGGAGCCAACGCGGGTACCTGAGCCGGGGGCGCCGACCGACACCTTCTTGCCTTTCAGATCAGCCACGGAATGGATGTCTGAATTGGCCGGCACCATGAACTGCACCACGTTGGGGTAGAGGGCGAAGAGCACGGCCACGTCCACGGGGCGGCGGAAGGGCGGCTCACCCTTGATGGCGGCGACTACTGAGTCGCCCATGGCGATACCGGCCAGCTGCTGGCCGGCGGCCACCTTGATGATGTTCTCGACGGAAGCGGCTGTGACTTCGGCGCGCATGTTGAAGCCGTCGATGTTCTCGCTCCAGACTTTGGCAAGCATGCCGCCAAAGGGATAGTAGGTGCCGCTTTGGCTACCTGTGCCTATGGTGTAATTGGCGGCAGCTGCGGGCAGGGCCACGGCGAAAGACAGGGTCACCAGGGCGCGTTTCAACCAGGGGGTCATAGTGGATTTCCTTCTGGGTATTGTGATCTCTGCCAGTTTATGAAGATCTGGCTATTTGTCTGTGAGACTTTAGTTTAATGCGCTTTACCCCGGCCGCCAGGACGGTTTAGCTTAATGGTCGCGTTGCGCAACTTAACGGTTGTCTTACCCAGAGGCCTGTAAGATGAAGAGCTTAAGAAAACCCTGGCTGTTGTTGTGCCTGTTTTTGCCGCTGTCGGCGTTGCCGGGTTGCTCACCCCAGGGAGACGACGAGTCGGAGGCGACTTTCGAGAAGGCGGCCCTGACCCTCAAGGGGATGATGAGCTACAAGGAGCGTATTGCCCTGCCGCAAGGCAGCAAGGCCAGAGTCTGGATGCGGGACCTCGACGACCCGAACAGCAAACCCCTGGCGGAAGATCAGGTGGCGGTTGACGGCCAGGTACCCATCCCCTTCCAACTCAGCATGAACCCCAACAGCATCCAGAAAGGCCACCACTATGGCCTGAGCGCCGAGATCCGGGTTCCGGACGGCACCCTGGCCTTCGCCACCCCCGAAGAGGTGACGGTAGAACCCTTCGGGATCAGCCTTATCCAGCTGGAGCTGGTCAGGGTCAAGCCGAAGCCCTAGGGTACGTCGTGGCCGCGACAGGCCACCCAGAGCCGGTACCAGTCTTCGCGGCTGAGGTCCACCTTCAGGGCGTCAACCGCTTCCTTGACGGCGGCAATGCGTCCTGAGCCGGTGAGCGGCAGCGGCTTGCTGGGGTGGCGCAAGATCCAGGCATAGGCCAAAGTCGCCGGTGAGACCCCATAATCTTTTGCCAGGGCTTCCAGCAAGGCCCGCACCCTCAGCGCCTGGGCGTCCTTGCCGGTGAAGAGCCTACCGCCACCCAAGGGTGACCAGATCATCGGCCTTATCCTTTTTGCCTGGCACTGCTCCAGGGTGCCGTCGTCCAGGGCCTTGTGCTCCAGCACCGACAACTCCAGCTGGTTGGTGGCCAAGGGCCACTGGCGGTCCAGCAGTTCGAACTGGCTGGCGCTGTGGTTGGACACCCCGAAGTGGGCCACCTTGCCTTCCTTTTTCAAAGCGTGGAAAGACTCGGCCAGCTCGGCCGCATCCATCAGGTAGTCGGGCCTGTGGATCAGCAGTAGATCCAGCCGTTCCACATCGAGCCGTTTCAGTGACGCGTCCACCTGGGCGCGCACATAGGCGGCGGACGTGTCGTAATGATTGACCAGGTAAGGGTGGGCCTTGCCCTTGAGGCGGATGCCGCACTTGCTGATGACTTGGATCTGGCCCTTGAGGTGGGGCGCCGCCTTGAGGGCCTCGCCGAACAGCGCCTCGCAGCCGTAGTCGCCGTAGATGTCGGCGTGGTCGAAGCTGGTCACCCCTAGGGCCAGGGCCTCTTCAAGCCAACGCACCCTGGCCTGGACATTGAGCCGCCAGTCGTTGAGGCGCCACATGCCGGCGACGATGGGGGAGAGCAGGGGACCATTGGGGGCGATTTCGACAGCCATCACGACTCCAAAATGTGGATTAGGGGACAGAGTGTGCCAACTTAAGAGGAGGTGCTCAATTAACAAAGTTGACAAGACGAAAACGGTCAAATTTTAAACCGTGGTTGGTTGTATATTGCGCGAAAAGGCCTTCCGCAAGCCCCGAAATTTACCGTGCGTTAACGAATTTTACCTCGAGTTATCCTTTTTTGTACCACTGGGGGCATTCCCAGGCAAAAGTTCCCTTTTCCACTGGAAATCCAGGGGAATTTCTTGGTACATTCCGCGGCTAATAATTAGAACGCCAGCCCCCCGTAGCGAGCTTCCGTGTTCCTCGAGGCAGTCATTTGAGGTGAGGTTATGATATGAAAAATAAGAGGTTAACCAGTCTGGTTAAGATGCTATCGCTTGGCGGTGCATTCTTATTGGCTGGGTGTGACAACATGGTATTGCTGGACCCGAAAGGGCCTGTGGGCCAGGGCGAAAAATCCCTGATCCTGACCGCGACCTGGCTGATGCTGCTGGTAGTGGTTCCCGTCATTATCATGACCATCGCATTCGCTTGGCGTTACCGCGCCTCCAACACCAAAGCTACCTATCTTCCCAAGTGGAACCACTCCACCGCCATCGAGGCGACCGTCTGGAGTATTCCTCTCATCATCATCGCCATCCTGGCGGTGCTGACCTGGAAATCCAGCCACGAGCTGGATCCCTACCGTCCCCTGGACTCCGATAAGAAGCCGATGACCATCCAAGTGGTTTCCCTGGATTGGAAATGGCTTTTCATCTACCCCGAACAGAAGATCGCCACTGTCAACGAACTGGTATTCCCCAAGGGTGTACCCGTCAAGTTCGAGATCACCTCGGGCACAGTGATGAACTCCTTCTTCATTCCGCAACTGGGCGGCCAGATCTACGCCATGGCCGGTATGACTACCCAGCTGCACCTGCAGGCTGATGAAGCGGGCACCTATGCCGGCCTCTCCGCCAACTACAGCGGTGCTGGCTTCTCCGACATGAAGTTCAGCGCCATTGCGACCCCCACCGACCAGGACTTCGACAACTGGGTGGCCAAGGTCAAAGCAGGTTCCGCGGTGCTCGACAATGCCAGCTATCAAAAGCTGCTGAAGCCGAGCGAGAACAACCCGGTGGAATACTTCTCTGCTGTTAAGCCGCAGATGTACGACCAAATCGTTGCCAGCATCATGCACGGCTCTGCCAAAGGCCAGATGCACCATGAAGGCAAGCACGAGATGGCTGAAGAAATGGGCGCTGAGGAATAACGATGTTTGGAAAATTAACTTGGGACGCAATACCGTTTCATGTGCCGATTGTCATGTGCACATTGGCAGTGGTTGCGGTCCTCGGTCTGGCCCTGGTGGCCGCTCTGACCTATTACAAGAAATGGGGCTATCTCTGGAAAGAGTGGCTCACCTCCGTTGACCACAAGAAGATCGGGGTGATGTATATCATCGTCGCCCTGGTGATGCTGATCCGCGGCTTTGCTGACGCCATCATGATGCGTTCCCAGCTGGCCGTGGCTCACGACGGTGCCAAGGGCTTCCTGCCCCCCGAGCACTACGACCAGATCTTCACCGCCCACGGCGTCATCATGATCATCTTCATGGCCATGCCTTTCATGGTCGGCCTGATGAACATCGTCGTGCCGCTGCAGATCGGCGCCCGTGACGTGGCCTTCCCCTTCCTGAACAGCATTTCCTTCTACCTGTTCCTGGTGGGTGTGGCCCTGGTCAACATTTCCCTGGGTGTAGGTGAATTCGCCAGGACCGGCTGGGTAGCCTATCCGCCGCTGTCCGAGAAGATCTTCAGTCCCGGGGTCGGTGTCGACTACTACATCTGGTCGCTGCAGATATCGGGCCTCGGTACCCTGCTGACCGGTGTGAACTTCTTCACCACCATCATCAAGATGCGCGCCCCTGGCATGAAACTGATGCAGATGCCGGTCTTCACCTGGACCATCCTCTGTACCAGCGTCATCATCATGGCCGCCTTCCCCATGCTGACCGTCTGTCTGGCCCTGCTGACTTTCGACCGCTACCTGGATTTCCACTTCTTCACCAATGCCCTGGGCGGTAGCCCGATGATGTACGTCAACATCTTCTGGGCTTGGGGTCACCCCGAGGTGTACATCCTGATCCTGCCGGCCTTCGGTGTCTTCTCTGAGGTGATCTCCACCTTCAGCCGCAAGCCGTTGTTCGGTTACAACTCCATGGTCTACGCCACCGTAGCCATCACTGTGCTGTCCTTCGTCGTATGGCTGCACCACTTCTTCACCATGGGCGCCGGCGCCAACGTCAACGCCTTCTTCGGTATCGCTACCATGATCATCGCGATCCCGACCGGTCTGAAGATCTTCAACTGGCTGTTCACCATGTTCCGTGGCCGTGTGGAATTCACCGCCCCTGTCATGTGGACCCTGGGCTTCATCATCACCTTCTCCATCGGTGGTATGACCGGCGTACTGCTGGCTGTTCCCGGCGCTGACTTCCTGCTGCACAACAGCCTCTTCCTGATCGCCCACTTCCACAACGTCATCATCGGCGGCGTGGTATTCGGTTACCTGGCAGGCTTCTCCTACTGGTTCCCGAAAGCCTTCGGTTACAAGCTCAACGACAAGCTGGGCAAGGCCGCCTTCTGGTGCTGGTTCACCGGCTTCTACCTGGCCTTCATGCCGCTGTATGCCCTGGGCTTCATGGGCATGACCCGTCGTCTGAACCACTATGACAACCCGGCCTGGACTCCCTGGCTGAACGTTGCCGTGGTCGGTGCCGCCGTCATCTTCCTGGGTATCATCTTCCAGGTGGTCCAGCTCTACGTCAGCTTCCGTCAACGTGAGCAGAACCGCGACCTGACCGGTGACCCGTGGAACGCCCGTACCCTGGAGTGGTCCATCTCCTCTCCGCCGCCTTTCTACAACTTCGCCACCACCCCGCACGTCCACAGCGTGGACGCCTGGTATGACGAGAAAGAGAAGGGCACCGCGTACGCCAAGCCGGCTTCCTATGCACCTATCCACATGCCTAAGAACACTGCTGCCGGTGTCTTCATTGGCCTGTTCAGCCTGACCCTCGGCTTCGCCCTGATCTGGTACATCTGGTGGATGGCCGCCGTCAGCGCCCTGGGCATCCTCGGCACCGTCATCGTACGTTCCTTCGTCAAGGACGTGGACTACTACGTCCAGGTTGACGAAATCGAGCGCATCGAAGGTGCCAATCACGAACAGCTTGCAGCAGTACAGGGGTAAGCCATGTCTAACATGTCGAGTGAAGTACTCAACGTCGATGCTCATGACCATGAGCATCACGATGCAGGAGCCCTGAAGGTTTTCGGCTTCTGGATCTACATCATGACCGACTGCGTCCTGTTCGCGACCCTGTTTGCGACCTACGCGGTGCTCTACACCCATACCGCCGGCGGCCCCAGCGGCAAGGACATCTTCGAACTGCCCTATGTGCTGGTCGAAACCTTCCTGCTGCTGGTCTCCTCCTTTACCAGCGGTCTGTCCATGCTGGCCGTACACGCCGGCAACAAGCAGAAGACCATCTTCTGGCTGGTCGTCACCGCGCTCCTGGGCGCGGGCTTCGTGGGCATGGAAATCAACGAGTTCCACCACCTCATCGAAGAGGGGATGGGTCCGGATCGCAGCGCCTTCCTGTCTGCCTTCTTCACCCTGGTCGGCACCCACGGTTTCCACGTGAGCTGCGGTCTGGTCTGGATGGTACTGATGATGGTTCAGGTTGCCCGTGAAGGCCTGACCGACGTCAACAGCACCCGTCTGCAGTGCCTGAGCCTGTTCTGGCACTTCCTGGACATCGTCTGGATCTGCGTATTCACCGTCGTCTACCTGATGGGGGTTATCTAATGAGCGGACATTCCCATACCGCCGCCGGCGCCAGCCACGGTGATTTCAAGACCTACCTGAACGGGTTCATCCTGTCCATCATCCTGACAGTGATCCCCTTCGGCATGGTGATGTTCCCCGGCGTGGTTTCCCCCACCGTCGCCATCGTGACCATGGTGGTGCTGGGCCTGGCCCAGGTGCTGGTGCAGCTGGTCTACTTCCTGCACATGAACACCAGCTCCGAGCAGCAGTGGAACGTGATCGCCTTCGTCTTCACGATCCTGATCGCGCTCATCCTGATCGCCGGTTCCGTCTGGATCATGTGGTACCTCTACGGTCTCACCATGCCCGGCATGTAAGGCCCCAGGGCCAACAGGGGGCAGCGACGCTGCCCCCTTTTTTCCACCCTTAACCGGTGCATCCCATGATTAAGAAGTTCATTACCATCACCAAGCCAGGGATCATTTTCGGCAACTTGATTTCCGTTGCCGGCGGTTTCTTCCTGGCCGCCAAGGGCACTTTTGACTGGGTTACCCTGGTCGGCACCCTGGTGGGGGTCTCCCTGGTGGTGGCCTGCGGTTGCGTGTTGAACAACTGTATCGACAGGGACATCGACAAGAAGATGGAAAGGACCCGCACCAGGGTGCTTGCCCAAGGCGAAATGCCTCTGGGCTTGGCCCTGATCTACGCCCAGTGGCTGGGCATAGTGGGCCTCACCACGCTCTACCTCACCAGCAACCTGCTGGCGGTGGGCGTAGCCTTTGGTGGCCTGGTGATCTACGTGGGTTTCTACAGCCTGCTGTTCAAGCGGAACTCGGTGCATGGCACCCTGATCGGCAGTTTCTCCGGCGCGGCGCCGCCCCTGGCGGGCTACGTGGCCGTGACCAACCAGCTGGATCTGGGGGCCGGGATCCTGTTCCTCATCTTCAGCCTCTGGCAGATGCCGCACTCCTACGCCATCGCCATCTTCCGCCTCAAGGACTACTCGGCCGCTTCCATCAAGGTGCTGCCGGTGGCCAAGGGGATCTTGGTGGCCAAGCACCACATCGTCGCCTACATAGTGCTGTTCGTCATGGCCAGCCTGGCCCTGACCCTCACCGGCTATACCGGTTACTTCTACCTGGCTGCGGCCATGGTACTGGGGGGGTACTGGCTGTGCCTGGCCGTGCGCGGCTACAAGGCCCAGGATGATGTCAGCTGGGCGCGCAAGGTGTTCGGTTTCTCTATCCTGACGGTGACCCTGCTGAGCTTGATGATGTCCATCGACGCGACTGTCGCTGTTTAAGTGTGGAAAAAAGTAAAAAGGCGCCCTAGGGCGCCTTTTTTCATAGGGCTATTGGGCAATCCAGGCAGACCGCCAATACCCGGAAGAACTCCGCCTCCCGCGGGGTTATCTCCCCGTCCTGCTGTACCGCCTTCAAGGCACCGCGCAAAAACTGCTGGCGCACCGGCTCGCTGGCCTCCTGCAGCTTGTTGAGGGCGGCGCCAAGCTGGCTGGGCTCGGGGTTATCCAGCAGCTGGCCGCTGTAAAGGCCCATGCTGTTAGTCCCCATGCCGAAGGCCCTTTCGGCTTTCTCTTGGCTACCGCTTTGCCAGGCCAGGGCCGAGAGCAGCAGCAGGGCTTCGGGCTCCAGGGCACTGAGTTTTTTGAAGCGCACCTTGGGTTCCACCCGCTTGTGGTACTGGCGGCCAAGGTGATGGTCAACCAGTCGGTAGAGCAGCCACTCGAAGAGATCCAGCTTGCCGTCGGCCTGGGCCAGTTTCATCAGCAGATCCCGGAAGATCCGGTACTGGTCGTCGGACATGGCCTTGAGGCTGGGCAGCACCTTTTCCACCAAGAGCAGCCGCTGGCCTTCTTGCAGCTGGCCCAGTTGCCTGTGGTGGTAGAGAGCCAGTTGCGGCTTGGCCAGCAGCGCCAGCTGCCGCTCCCGCACGGTTTCGTTGTCATCGAGCAGCAGGGCGAACATCAGGTAGCAGGCGTCCAGGGGATCGCGGCTGGACTCGATCAGCGCCTGGGGCAGGGCGGCCAAGGCCACTCCCGCCTGTACTAACGCCTCAGGGGCAGCGCTGCGCTTGACCCTGGGGCTTACCGTCTCGCCGTGGTTGGGGGTGGAGCGGATGTACTGGCCGTCCCAGTTTGGCTCCAGGCGGCGGATGCGATCAGCCAAGGGCGGATGGCTGGCCAAGAGGCCGGCGAACTGGGCCGTCAGGGCCGGCCCGAAGAAGAGGTGGCTGTAGTTCTGGACGCCGTCACCCAGCATCACCGAGGCCTGGGCATGGCCACCCACCTTCTTGAGGGCTGAAGCCAGGCTGTCCGGCAGGCGGGTGAATTGCACCGAGGAGGCGTCCGCCAGGTATTCCCGCTGCCGGTTGATGGCCGCCTGCATGATGCGGGCCCAGAGCACGCCGAGATAGCCCATGATCACCAGCCCCAGGCCCAGCAGGGCGATGCTGTTGCCGTCCTTCTTGTTGCGGCCGGAGCCGCCGCTGTAGAGCAACAGCCTGCCCAGCTCACCGACGAACAGCAGCCCGAACAGCAGCGCCACCAGGCGCAGGTTGAGGCGCATGTCGCCGTTGAAGATATGGCTGAATTCGTGGCCGATGACGGCCTGCAGCTCGGCCCGGTCGAATTGCTCCACGGCGCCCCTGGTGACGCCGATGACGGCGTCATTGACGGTGAAGCCGGCGGCGAAAGCGTTGATGCCAGGCTCTTGGTCGAGGAGATAGACGGGGGGCACCGGCATACCGGCGGCGATGGCCATCTCCTCCACCACGTTCAGCAGCTTGCGCTCGTCAGGATCCTGGGTATGGGGGCTGACCCGGCGCCCGCCCAGGGCTTCTGCCACCTTGCGGCCGCCGCCGCGCAGGCTCATGTACTTGACGAAGGCGGCCAGGAAGGCGGCGGTGCCGATACCGGCCGTCACCCAGCCGTAGAGGCTCCAGCTGAGCAGAGGCAGGGGAGCTTCACCCTGCTGCTGCTCGGCCCTCAGGCCAAAACCCAGAAGGGCGGCGGTGACCAAGGAGAGCAGCAGCAAACCCAGGATGAAGAGCACCAGCAGCTGGGTGGTCTTCTTCCTGGCCTGATCCTGGTGGCTGAAAAAGTCCACGGCTTAGAAGCTGACTTTGGGGGCGGCCTGGATGGCGGCGCTGTCTTCGAATTCCAGCAGGGAGCCGTCCTGGGTGTGGCCGAAATTGTTGGCCACCATGACGTTGGGGAAGGACTTGCGGTAGATGTTGTAGGATGTGACGGCGTCGTTGAAGGCCTGACGGGCAAAGGCGACCCGGTTCTCGGTGGCGGTCAGCTCCTCGCTCAGCTGCATCATGTTCTGGTTGGCCTTGAGTTCGGGGTAGGCCTCCACCTGCAGGTTGAAGCCGGCGAGGCTGGTGGTCAGCTGGCGCTCGGCCTGGCCCAGGGCATTGATGGCTCCGGCATCGCCAGGGTGGGCGGCGGCGGCCTTGAGCGAGGCCAGGGCCTGGTTGCGGGCTTCGGTGACCTTGGTCAGGGTCTCGCTCTCGTGCTTGAGGTAGCCTTTGGCCGTTTCCACCAGGTTGGGGATCAGATCGTAACGGCGTTTGAGCTGCACTTCGATCTGGGAAAAGGCGTTCTCGAAACGGGCCTTCAGTGTCACCAACTGGTTGTAGATGGATACCAGCCAGAACACCAGCACGGCGACGATCACCAAGAGTACTATCAAAGCAGTCATTGTTTTTTCATCCTTGTGAGACAGTTAGGGTCACTTTACTGACCCTGAGCCTAAAAAGAAAACCCCGCTGGCGCGGGGTTTTTTGTATCAGAATTTGGCGTTGCCCGGTGAGCGGGGGAAGGGAATGACATCCCTGATGTTCTGCACCCCTGTCACGTAGGACACCAGGCGCTCGAAGCCGAGGCCGAAACCGGCGTGGGGGACAGTGCCGTAACGGCGCAGGTCCCGGTACCACCAGTAATCTTCCTTGGGCAGCTTCATCTCTTCGAGGCGCGCATCCAGCACGTCCAAGCGCTCTTCACGCTGGGATCCGCCGATGATCTCGCCGATGCCGGGAGCCAGGACGTCCATGGCCGCCACCGTCTTGCCGTCGTCGTTGAGGCGCATGTAGAAGGCTTTGATGTCCTTGGGGTAGTTCTGCAGGATCACGGGGGCACCCACGTGCTCTTCGGCCAGGTAGCGCTCGTGCTCGGACTGCAGATCCACACCCCATTCCACCGGGAACTCGAACTGCTTGTCGCAGTTCTTGAGGATCTCGATGGCGTCGGTGTAATCCATGCGCACGAAGGGGGCTTCGATCATCTTCTCGAGGCGGCTGACGGCGTCTTTGTCGACGCGCTCGGCGAAGAAGGCCATGTCGTCAGGGCACTCTTCCAGCACCGCCTTGAACACGAACTTCAGCATGTCTTCGGCCAGTTGGGCGACGTCCTTGAGTTCGGCAAAGGCCACTTCCGGCTCCACCATCCAAAACTCCGCCAGGTGGCGGCTGGTGTTGGAGTTTTCGGCGCGGAAGGTGGGGCCGAAGGTGTAGACCTTGCCGAGGGCACAGGCGTAGGTCTCGGCGTTCAGCTGGCCGGATACGGTCAGGAAGGTCTCCTTGCCGAAGAAGTCCTGGCCGTAGTCCACCTCACCCTTGTCGGTGCGGGGCAGGTTGGCCATGTCCAGGGTGGAGACCCGGAACATCTCGCCGGCGCCTTCGCAGTCGGAGGCGGTCAGGATGGGGCTGGCCATCCAGAAGTAACCGTTCTGGTGGAAGAAGCGGTGGATGGCCTGGCTCAGGCTGTTGCGGACCCGGAACACGGCACCGATGAGGTTGGTGCGCGGACGCAGGTGGGCCACTTCCCGCAGGTACTCGATGCTGTGGCGCTTGGCCGCCATGGGGTAGGTGTCGGGATCCTCGACCCAACCCAGCACTTCGAGGCTGCTGGTCTCCAGTTCGAAGGCCTGGCCGGAGGCCGGGGATTCCACCACCTTGCCGGTCACCACCACGGAGCAGCCGGCGGTGAGGCGCTTCACATCGTCTTCGTAATTGCTGAGCGAATTGGGCACGACGGCTTGCAGGGGATTGAAACAGGAGCCGTCATAGACAGCCACGAAAGAGATCCCGGCTTTGGAATCCCGGCGGGTGCGCACCCAACCTTTAACCTGCACTTCGGTACCTACCGGGAACTCACCGGCCAGTACCGCTTTTACCGACGCTTGCGTCATGCCTTTTTCCTTTGTTGGCTCAACTTCTGATAAGGAGCAGACATCATACCTGCACGGTGGCCCAAGACAAGGCTCAGCAGGGGGCAATTTACACCGCGGCAAAATGGGTTACATTAGAGGCGAGTGTTCCATTTTTTCATTTTTGAAACAGGAGTGTAAAAGATGACCTTGCTGGACTTTTTGAAGCAACTGGGAAGCGATGCCGCCTTGGCCGAAGCCTACAAACGGGATCCCAAAGGCGTATTGGCCAAGACGGGCCTGTCCGACGAGGAAAAAGATGCACTCCTGGCCGGCGATACGGAACAGGTCAAGCTGTTGGCGGGCTCGGACAACGTCAACATGATCGATTCCATCATCGTTACGTACGAGGAATAACATCTTGCCGTTCTGGCGCCGGTTCTGCTGTCTGGCATTGGTGGGGCTCTTGCCCCACTTTTGCCTGGCGGATCAGGCGCCAGTTTCAGGCATCGATGCCCAGCTCAGCCAGGCTGAGCAACTGCGTTTAAAAGATCCCACCAAGGCCCAGGCGCTGCTGGCCGAGCTTGCCAATGAGCAGGCCCAGTTCAACCAGGATGAAAGCCGGCGCTACCAGCTGCTGGTGGCCCATCAGCTGGCCCTCAAGGGACAGTACCAGGAGGCCAGGGAGAGCCTGGAATCCCTGTTGCGAGATCCCGGCCTGGATGCCAACAAGAAGATGCGCGCCTACTACCTGCTGGCGCAGATGGCGGAGATCCAGGACGACTTCGGCCAGAGTGTCCAGTACCTGTTGGCGGCCACCGACCTCTATCCCCAACTCACCGAGCTCCAGCCCAAGCTGGAATACCAGCTCATCATTTCCCGCATGTACAGCAGGGTCGGGGACTATGACGCCGCCCTCAGCCACGCCAAACAGGACATCGCCCTGGCCAAGGATGCGGCGCCCTACTGGCAATGTGTGGCCCAGAATGCCCTGGCCGCCGTCTACGCCATCAAGGGCGACATGGAAGCGGCCTTTAGGGAAAAGCAGAAGCAACTCAGCCTCTGTCAGGGAGTCGGTGGGCCCGTGATGGTCAGCGAGGCCCAGGATTTCATGGGCCGTTATTACCTGGAAAAGAAAGATACCAAGGCCGCCCTGGCCGCCTTCATGTCGGCCCAGAACGGTTATGACGATGCCGGCTACAAGGACGGTCAGCTGGGCGCCGCCATCGGCATCGCCGAGAGCTTCGATGCCATGGGCGACGAGAGCATGGCCAATAACTGGGCCAAGCGGGCCCTGGCCCTGTTGGCGGGGGGGGACCGCCAGTGGCAGGAACAACAACTGCTCTATCACTTGCTGGCCAAGCTGGCTCGCCAAGGCGGCGACTACGACGCCATGATCAAGTACCAGGACAATTACCTCAAGGCGGCCAAGGCCGGCTTGGAAGAAGCCAAGGGCAGCCGCATGGCCTACCTGCAGGCCAAGCTCAATGTCGACAGCCAGCGCCAGAAAATCGCCCTCCTAGAGAAGGAAAACAAGCTGCTGACCCTCAAGGACAACAATGGCCGGCAGCGGCTCTGGCTGGTGATCCAGGGGCTGTTGGGGGCTGGAGGCCTCTGCCTGATGCTGGCCGCCGTCCTTATCCGCAACAACAGGCAGCAAAGGGGCCTGGTCAAGCTGTCCCAGACCGATAACCTGACCGGCGTCTTGACCCGTTCGGCCTTGCTGGAGCGGGCCAAGTTGCTCTTTGACGAGGCCAAGGCCAAGGACGAGCCGCTGACCCTGGTGGTGGCCGACGTCGACGAGTTCCACCTGCTCAACCGCCAATACGGCCTGGAGACAGGGGACAAGGCCCTGAAACGCTTTGCCTCCTGCCTCAAGGCCCAACTGGGCAAGAGGGATCAGGTGGGGCGCACCAGCGGTGCCGAGTTCCTGCTGGTACTGCCGGGCAAGGACAAGGCCGGGGCCCGCGAGCTGGTGCGCAACTGCCAGGGCCGGGGGCCGGCCGGGGATGATGCCCACCTGGACCTGTTGCTGTCGGTCAGTTTCGGTATCGTCGAGGCGCTGCCGGGCTGCCATAACCTGGAAGAGGGGTTGCATAAGGTGGCCCAGGCGCTGGTCAAAGCCCAGGACAAGGGCTACAGCAGCGTTGAGATTCTGGAAAAATCCGTGGAGACGTCATGAGCCTGGTAATAGTGGGCCTGGGGATCACCCTGGGGCAGCATGTCAGCGAGCGCGCCCTGTCTGAAATACAGAATGCCGACAAGGTATTGGTGCTGGTTGACGGGGTGGCGCTGGAGTGGTTGAAGACGGTAAGGCCCGATCTGGTTTCCCTGCATCCTTGTTACGGGCGGGACAAGTCCCGCAAGCTGGCCTACCAGGACATGCGTGACCTCATCATGGCGGAAGTGAGGCAGGGCTTTAAGGTCTGCTGTGTCTTCTATGGCCATCCGGGGATCTTCGCCGACGTGCCCCATATGGCCATCCAGGCCACCCGAGCGCTGGGGCTTGAGGCCCGTATGGATCCCGGCATCTCCGCCGAGGCCTGCCTCTATGCCGATCTGGGGTTGGATCCCGGCAAGCGCGGCGTGGCCAGCATGGAGGCCACCCAGTTCCTCGTCTTCAAGCGCCAGATAGACCCTTCCGCCCTGCTGCTGCTTTGGCAGGTGGGGATCTGCGGCGATCTGAGCCTCAAGCGCTTCGACACCCAGGAAGCCAAGCTGGCCCTGCTGGTGGAAAAGCTCAGCCAGTACTATCCGCCGGACCATGAAGTGATCCTCTACGAGGCGGCCCAACTGCCGATACAGGACTTTCGGGCACAGCGCCTGGCGCTGAAGGATCTACCAAGGGCCCAGACGGCCCAGATCACAACCCTGGTCGTGCCTCCCTTAACAGCGCCTTTAGAGCGGGACGAATTCTGGCTGCAGCGGCTGGAGCCCCTGCAGTAAGGCGGTTATGCTTGTGCATGTTTTATCAAGGAGATATGGCATGAAACGTTGGTTGCTCCCCCTGGCATTGGTCGCCACCCTGGCGGCTTGCTCCAAGATCACAGTGGAAAATTACGACAAGCTCAAGGTCGGTATGAAAAGGAGCGAGGTGGAAAGCATCCTCGGTAAGGCGGACAGCTGCGGCGACGCCGTACTCAAGGCCCAATCCTGCCAATGGAAGAGCGGCAGCAAGGTGATCAGTGTCCAGTTCCTGGGGGACACTGTCGCTGTCTACAGCCGCGAAGGCTTCTAAAAGCAAAGCCGCCCGAGGGCGGCTTTTTCATAAGGCGGCAGCAATGGCCGCCGTCAGCTGGCTGAGCTCGTCAGGTTGGATCACATAGGGCGGCATCAGGTAGATGAGGCGCCCGAAGGGGCGGATCCAGACCCCTGCCTCCACGAAATGGCGTTGTAGCGCCGCCATGTCCACCGGCTTGTCCACTTCCACCACCCCTATGGCTCCCAGCACCCGCACGTCCAGTACCCCGGCCTTGCCTTTGAGGGGCAGCAATTCGGCTTTGAGCTGTTGCTCTATGGCCGCCACCTGCTGCCGCCACTGGCCTTCCTCCAACAGCGCCAGGCTCTGGCAGGCTATGGCGCAGGCCAGGGGATTGCCCATGAAGGTGGGACCATGCATGAAGCAGCCGGCCGGTGAATCACTGATGCCGTCCGCCACGTCCTGGGTGGTCAGGGTCGCCGCCAATGTCAGGTAACCGCCGGTGAGCGCCTTACCGAGACAGAGGATATCCGGGCTGATGCCGGCCCATTCCATGGCGAACAACTTGCCGGTACGGCCAAAGCCGGTGGCGATTTCGTCGAGGATCAGCAGCACCTGGTAACGGTCGCAGAGCGCCCGCAGGCCTTTGACGTAGTCGGCGCTGTAGATGCGCATGCCGCCGGCCCCCTGCACCACAGGCTCGAGGATCACCGCCGCCAGCTCCTGGTGGTGGGCCTCGAAATACTGCTCGGCGACCGCCAGGTCGGCCTCGGCGCTTTCACCAAACTTGGCTTCAGGCATGGGCATGAAGAGGTGGCCAGGCAAGAGGCCCTTGAACATCCAGTGCATGCCCGAGTCCGGATCCGTCACCGACATGGCCCCGAAGGTGTCGCCGTGGTAGCCGCGGCGCGGGGTTAGGTAGCGGCATTTGTCCGGCTTGCCGCGGCCCTGCCAGTACTGGACGGCCATCTTCAGCGCCACTTCGACGCTGATGGAGCCTGAATCGGCCAGGAACACCTTCTCCAGGGGGGCCGGGGTCATGGCCACCAGCTTTTCACAGAGGCGGATGGCCGGCTCGTGGGTGATACCGCCGAACATCACGTGGCTCATCTTGCCCAGCTGCTCGGTGGCGGCGGCGTTGAGGGCAGGGTGGTTGTAGCCGTGGATGGCGGCCCACCAGGAGGACATGCCGTCGATAAGGGCCCGGCCGTCTTCCAAGAAGAGGCGCACGCCTTCGGCCCTGGCCACGGGGTAGGTGGGCAGGGGCTCGCGCAGGGCCGTGTAGGGGTGCCAGATCTGCTGGCGGTCGAAGTCGAGGTCGGAATTGGATATGCTCACAAAATAACCAATGGTAAATGCACTTTAACTGGTAGGCGTTGACAGCTTAAGGGCTATCCCTACACTAGCCAAGCAAAGAGAACCAAGAAGGACTGCCCGTGAGCCTGCGTAACGATTGGACCATCCCCGAAATCGAAGCCCTTTTCCAATTGCCATTCAATGATTTGCTCTTCAAAGCCCAGAGCACGCACCGGGAAAACTTCGCCCCCAACGAAGTCCAGGTGAGCACCCTGCTGTCCATCAAGACAGGGGCCTGCCCGGAAGATTGCAAGTATTGCCCCCAATCCGGCCACTACCACACCGACGTGGAGCGTGAGCGCCTGCTGGAAGTGGAGAAGGTGCTGGAAGAAGCCCGCAAGGCCAAGGCCATAGGGGCGACCCGCTTCTGTATGGGCGCCGCCTGGAAGAACCCCAAAGAGCGGGACATGCCCTATGTCATGACCATGGTCAAAGAGGTCAAGGCCCTGGGCCTCGAGACCTGCATGACCCTCGGCATGTTGAGTGCCGATCAGGCCAGCCAGTTGGCCGGAGCCGGCCTCGATTATTACAACCACAACCTCGATACCAGCCCCGAATTCTACGGCCAGATCATCACCACCCGCACCTACCAGGACCGCCTCGACACCCTGTCCCATGTGCGCGACGCCGGCATGAAGATCTGCTCCGGCGGCATAGTGGGCCTGGGTGAGAATGCCCGTGACCGCGCCGGCCTGCTGCAACAGCTGGCCAACCTGGACGTGCAGCCCGAGTCCGTGCCCATCAACATGCTGGTCAAGGTCAAAGGCACGCCGCTGGAAAATGTCGAGGATCTGGACCCCATCGAATTCGTGCGTACCATCGCCGTGGCCCGCATCCTGATGCCCAAAAGCCATGTGCGCCTCTCCGCCGGCCGCGAAAAGATGAGCGACGAGATGCAGGCCCTGTGCTTCTTCGCCGGCGCCAACTCCATTTTCTACGGTGACAAGCTGCTGACCACCGGCAACCCCGAGGCCAACCGCGACCTGCAGCTCTTCAAGCGCCTCGGCATCAATGCCGAACAGCGCCACGGCGCCGACGACGAGACCACCGAAGCGGTACTGGCCGCCCAGGTGGCCATGGAAAATGCGCCGACCAACTACTACGAAGTGCGCTGATGCTCGACCATTGGCTGGCGCCGCGCCTGGATGAGGTGCGCCGGGCCGGGCTCTGGCGCCAGAGCCGGCCAGTCAAGCGCCTCGGTGGCGGCTTGGTGGAGGTTCAGGGCCAGAAGGCCCTGGATCTGGCCAGCAATGACTACCTGGCCCTGGCCGCCGAAGGCGGCGCCCTGGGGGGCGGCAGCGCAGCCTCGCCCCTGGTGTCGGGGCATAGCAGCGAGCACCAGCGGCTTTGCGACCGCCTGGCCGATTGGCTGGGTTTCGAGAGCGTCAGGCTGTTCAGCTCCGGCTTTGCCGCCAACGTGGGGACGCTGTCGCTCTTCGGCGAGGTGCCCGTCTTTCACGACCGCTTGAACCATGCCTCTCTGCTGGACGGCAGCCGCCACAACGGCGGCACAGGCCGGGGCGGCCCCGCGCGTTTTCGACGCTACCGTCACCTGGACGTCGGCCAGCTTGAGGGCTGGCTGAAGGCACCCAGCCTCATCGTCACCGATGGCGTCTTTTCCATGGACGGCGACAAGGCGGACCTGCCGGCCCTCAAGGCCCTGGGGCAGACCCTCTATGTCGATGACGCCCATGGCTTGGGGGTGCTCGGGGACAATGGCCGCGGCCTGATGGAAGAGCAGGGTGCCAGCCCCGATATCCTCATGGCCACCTTCGGCAAGGCCTTGGGCGCGGGCGGAGCTTTCGTCGCCGGCCCCAGGATACTGGGGGAGGCCATCGACAACCTCTGCCGCGAGTACATCTACTCCACGGCCCTGCCGCTCAGCACCGTCAGCCTGGTCGAGGCCAACCTGGACAAGGTGCAGCAACAGCCCTGGCGGCGCCAGAAGCTGGTAGAGCTGGTAGGCCGCTTCCAGGCCCAATGTGAGGCCAGCGGCATACCTGTGCTCGCCTCCCAGACCGCCATCCAGCCGGTACTGTGCAAAGACAGCGATAGTGCCCTGACCCTTAGCGCCCACCTGCTGGCCGCCGGCTATTTCTGCCCGGCCATCAGGCCGCCGACCGTGGCTCAGGCCCGCCTTCGCATCAGCCTCAACGCCGGCTTGGAATGGCCACAGCTGCAGGGGCTGCTGGCGCTGTTGGAGGCCGGCCGTGACTGCCTTGCCTAGTGTCCCCCGGCCCGATGTGGCCCGTGCCTTTGGCCTGGCGGCCGAACAGTACGACACCCATGCCGCCCTGCAGCGGCGGGTGGCAGATTGGCTCCTTGAGCAGGTAACCCAAGCTGCCGCCATAGCCCTGGATCTCGGCTGCGGTACCGGTTACTGCCTGGCGCGGTTGCCGGCCTTCAAGCGTATCGGCATCGACATCAGCGCTCCCATGCTGGCCACAGCCCGCCAGAAGCTGCCTCAGGCCGATTTCATCCAAGGGGATGCCGAAGCCTTGCCGCTGCCATCCCATTCCGTGGATCTGCTGGTCTCCAGCCTGGCCTTGCAATGGTGCCTTTCCCTGGATAAGGCCCTCCTTGAGGCCCAGCGGGTACTGGCGCCGGGCGGCAGGCTGCTGATCGCCCTGCCCATGGCCGGCAGCCTCTTTGAACTGGCCGAGGCCTGGGGCGGCGGCCAGGGGCACCTCTTGCCCCTGCCTGAACCTTCCGCCGTCCGTGCCCTCTTGCCCCCTGGCGCCAGCCTGGTGCTCAAGGACTTTGTCTGCCACTTTGCCGACCTCAAGGCACTGCGCCAGAGCCTCAAGGGCATAGGTGCCCACCAGGTGCCGGGCCGGGCCAGGGGCCTAACCGGCAAGGCCAGTTACCGCCAGTTCCTGGCCGGCCTCGAGGCCCAGCGCACCGAGAGGGGTCTGCCCCTGACCTACCGTATAGGACTCATCCAATGGCAAAACGCCTCTTCGTAACGGGCACCGACACCGATGTGGGCAAGACCCATATGGGTTGTGCCTTGCTGTCGCACCTGGGCCGCTTGGGCCTGAAGGCCGCCGGCCTCAAGCCCATCGCCTCCGGCGGCCGGATTGATGCCGAGCGGCTCTGGCGCCATTCCAGCCTGCAACTGCCCCTCGACAGCCACAATCCCTTCCATTTTGCCCCGCCCATAGCGCCGCACTTGGCCGCCGCTGAGGCCGGCGTTGCCCTGGGGGTGGACGAGGTGCTCAAGCGCCTCGAGCCCTGGCAACGACAAGAAGCCGACTGGCTGCTGATGGAAGGCGCCGGTGGCTGGCGGGTCCCGCTCAACGACAATGAAACCTTCGCCGATCTGGCCAAAGCCTGGGGCGGCCCCGTGGTGCTGGTGGTGGGCATGCGCCTTGGCTGCGTCAACCACGCCTTGCTGACGGCGGAGGCCATCCGCAGTGACGGCCTGGAGCTGCTGGGCTGGGTGGCCAACCGCGGCCTGGGGGAGATGGATCGCCTGGAAGACAACCTGGCCTACCTCAAGCGCCATATGGGGGCGCCGCTATTGGCATTGGCCGGCCAAAGCCCGGAGCCAGCCGCTATCGAAGTGGACTGGAAAGGCTGTTAGCATTGGCCGCTTTGTTGAGCCCGGAGTAGCTGATGCAATATCAATGGGTGCTGTTTGACGCCGATGAGACCCTGTTCCGCTTTGATTCCCAAGGGGGCTTGAAGAGCCTCTTGGCCCGTTACGGCCATGAGATGACAGAGCAGTGCTACAGCGACTTCCAGCGCAAGAACCTGGCCCTCTGGGAGCAGTACCACCAGGGCGAAATCGACATGCTGGCCCTCCAGAAACAGCGCTTCGCCCATTTCGGGGAGCGGTTCGGGGTCAAGCCAGTGGCACTGAACGCCCAGTTCCAGGAAGCCATGGTGGAGAACAGCCCGCCCATGGACGGTGCCCATGAGCTGCTGCTGAGCCTCAAGGGCCGGGCCAGGCTTGGTATCATCAGCAACGGTTTCAAGGCCTTGCAACCCGGGCGCCTGGCGAGGGCCGGCTGGAGCGAATTCTTCGAACTGGTGGTGACCTCGGAAGAAGCCGGGGTGGCCAAGCCGGATCCCGCCATTTTCCATTTCACCTTCGACAAGATGGACCAGAAGCCAGAGAAGGCGCTGATGGTGGGGGACAATCCCCACGCCGACGTGGCCGGCGGCGCCGGTGTGGGCCTGGATACCTGTTGGTTCAACCGCCATGGCAATCCCAGGCCGGACGGCATCAGCCCCACCTATGAAGTCGGCTCTTTGCTGGAGTTGAAAGCGCTGCTGGCTTAAAGCACCCGCCTGGCGGTCCAGTAATGAGCCTGCCAGTAGGGGTCGGCCAGGGACGAGATGGTCACCCCCAAGCGGGTGGACACGTGCAGGAAGCGCCCCGCCTCCAAGTAGATCCCCACATGACGATAGCGGCCTATCCGGAAGAACAGCAGATCTCCGGGGGCCAGCTTTGCCTGGCTGACGGGCCTGCCTTCACGGACCTGGGCCTGGGTGGTGCGCGCCAGCGCCAGGCCAAACTGGTCCTTGAAGGTCTCCTGGGTGAAGGCGGAACAATCAATGCCGCCTTTGTCCGTGCCCCCAAAACGGTAACTGACGCCGCGCCATGCCTGGTACTGGGCTTGCAGTTTGGCAAGGGCGGGGCTCTGATACTCGGGCGTTGACGTTGACGTTGACGTTGACGTTGACGTTGACGTTGGCGCCGGTGGCGACGAGGCGCAGGCCGAGAGCATCAGGCAGAGGAAGGGCAGGGCTTTGTTCATGGGCTCGGCCTGGGAAGAGGGTGGAACCAGCCTAGCATCGGGCTATGGCCCCGCCAAAGGCAGCGGGGCCGTTTTTTCAGCTCGCCTTCAGGGCCAAGACTTGGGCCAGCCACTGGCCTATGTCCTTGATTTGGGGCAGGCAAAGGCTGTGCTCCATGGGGTAGCGGCGGTATTCCACCTGGTAACCCCAGTCTTTGAGGCATTGTGCCGCCCTTTGGCCCAGTAGCTCCGGCACCACAGGGTCCTGGACGCCGTGGTGGATGGCGACCGGCAAGGCTTTGTTGGCGTCGTTCAGCTCAATGCTGCCCTGGGTCGCAAAATAGGTGGACAGGGCCAGCAGGCCCGCCAGGGGCTTGTCCAGGCTTAAGGCCGCTTCATAGGCCACGGCGCCGCCTTGGGAAAAGCCGGCCAGCACTATACGTTGGCTGGGGATGCCTCTGGCCAGCTCCCGCGCGATCAGATCTTTTACCGCCTGGGCCGAGGCCCGCAGCTGGGTTTCGTCCACCTTGCGGTCGATATCCAGGCTGAGGATGTCGTACCAGGCCGGCATCAGGTAGCCGCCGTTGACGGTGACCGGCATCACGGGAGCATGGGGGAAGATAAAACGCACCCCGGCGCCCTGGGGCAGGCCCAGTTCCGGCACCACGGGGGCGAAGTCGTTACCGTCGGCACCCAGGCCGTGCAGCCAGATCACGCTGGCCTCGATGTTGTCGCCTGTGGTCAGTTCCAGGCAGGGCAGGTATTGCATCAAGCGATCCCAAAAAGAAAGGCAGCTTGCGCTGCCTTTATGACTTACTCGATACCCAGCAGTTCGACTTCGAACACCAGCACGGCAAAGGGTGGTATGGCGCGGCCAGCGCCTTGCTCGCCGTAGGCCAGATCGTGGGGAATGGTCAGGCGCCACTTGGAGCCGACTTTCATCAGTTGCAGGGCTTCTACCCAGCCTTTGATGACGCCGGTCACCGGGAAGCTGATCGGCTCGCCGCGGGCGACGGAGCTGTCGAAGACGGTGCCGTCGATCAGGGTGCCGTGGTAGTGGACCTTGACCTTGTCGGCGGCGCTGGGGGTAGCGCCTTCGCCTTCGGCCAGGACTTCGTACTGCAGGCCGGAGTCGGTGACCACGACGCCGTCTTTCTTGGCGTTCTCGGCCAGGAAGACGTCGTTGGCCTGGGTGAAGGCGGCCTTGCGGGCCTTGTCTTCTTCTTCCAGGCGGCTGCGGATGACGTCGAAGGCGGCGTTGATGTCGTCAGGAGAAACAGCGAATTCCTCGCCGCGCAGGGCGTCGGCCAGGCCTTGCTGAACGGCAGGGATATCCAGGCCGTCGAAAGCCTGCTGGGCCAGTTGGTCACCCATCTGGCGGCCTACGCCGTAGCTGGCCTTTTGTTCTGTGGTTTGGTAATCGGCCATGGTGGCGTCACTCCGTCATTGCAAAAAAAAGAGGGGGGATCTTAACAGAGCCCCCTTTTAACCGCGACCCGTCAGAGCCAGTGGCTGAGATCGCTGCCGGCTTCGATGCTCTCGGTTTCGCCAAAGCGCATCAGGTAGCAGACCTTGCCGCCCAGCAACGTCAGTTTGTCGCCGTTGCGCCTGAGGGCAGTGCCTTCCGGCAGGCAGAGCACCCTTTCCTGGGGATTGAGGGTCAGGAACTCGGTGAGGCGCTCGGTGCGGGTTTCGCCGTTGTGGCCGGGCTGCACATAGTCGGTGAAATGGGGGTTTAGCTGGAATGGCACCAACTGGATGGCGTCGAAGCTCGGCGGATAGATGATGGGCATGTCGTTGGTGGTGCGAATGCTCTTGCCCGCGACATTGGAGCCGGCGCTCCAGCCGATGTAGGGCATGCCTTCGGCCACCTGGTCGCGGATGGCGGCCACCAGCTCGCGGCCGTAGAGCTCGGTGAGCAGCCTGAAGGTGTTGCCGCCGCCGATGGCGATGGCCTTGGCGTCTTTCACGGCTTGCACCGGGTCGGCGGCCTGGTGGATGCCGGTGACACTGATCCCGAGCGGCGCCAGGGCTTCAGCGACCTTGGCGGTATAGTCGTCCCAGCTGATGGTGACGCCGGCAAAGGGCACGAACAGCAGTTCCCTTTCGTTGCTCTTAAGCAGAGCGTCGATAAAGGGCAGGGCATGGGTCAGGTAAGGGGTATCACCGGCACGGGAGGCGGAAAGCAGCAGGGCACGCATGGCAGGAAACCTTGTTGGCTGGAGAAAGTCACAGATGATAACGAATTTTCTGTGGCTGTGGACTTGAAAAGCCAAAGCTCGGACATATTATGTCATCAGTCCCACGCGTCTTTGGCTTAAGGAGTCCTATCGTGAAACGCGTCGTCCTGTTCCTGGCCACCAACCTGGCCGTGATCCTGGTGCTGTCCATCGTCCTCAACCTGGTGATGTCGGCGCTGGGGATCCAGAACCAGTCCACAGCCGGCTATCTGGTCATCGCCGCCGTCTTCGGTTTTGGCGGCAGCTTCATTTCCCTGCTGATGTCCAAATGGATGGCCAAGCGCAGCACCGGTGCCTATGTGATAGAGCGTCCCCGGGACCAGATGGAGCAATGGCTGGTGGACACCGTGGCCCGCCAGGCCCAGAAGGCCGGCATCAAGATGCCGGAAGTGGCCATCTACGATTCCCCCGACATGAACGCCTTCGCCACAGGCCCCAGCAAGAACGACTCCCTGGTGGCCGTGTCCACAGGCCTGCTCTACAAGATGGACAGGGACGAAGTCGAAGCGGTACTGGGCCACGAGATCTCCCACGTCGCCAACGGCGACATGGTGACCATGACCCTGATCCAGGGCGTACTTAATACCTTCGTCATCTTCTTCGCCCGCGTCGTCGCCGGCGTGATCTCCAATGCCATGCGCGGCAATGACGAGGAAGAAGGCCAGGGCTTGGGCGGCCTTGCCTACTTCGCAGTCGTGATGGTGCTGGAAATGGTGTTCGGCATACTGGCTTCCTTCATCGTCGCCTGGTTCTCCCGTCAACGTGAGTTTCGCGCCGATGCCGGCGGTGCTGCCCTGGCCGGACGCCAGAAGATGATCAGCGCCCTGGAGCGCCTGGGCCGGGCCCACGAAGAACCTCATCTGGAAGGCCAGCTGGCCGCCTTCGGTATCCAGGGCAAACGCTCTTTGGCCGAGCTGATGATGAGCCACCCGCCCATCGAGAAACGTATCGCCGCCCTGCGCGCCCTCTGATTTTTCACCAGCGTCAACCCACCTTTTAAGGCCGCCTAAGTGCGGCCTCTTTTTTGCCTTGGGCTCACCAGTATGGGTCGCCATGTCTTGGGCGGCGACCACGAGAAAGCCGGCACCCTTTGCCGACAGCGCCTAGTCTGAACGGGTAAACCCCTTGGGAGAAGCCCTTGGATATGCTCTTTCGTGGACCCTGGCAAAGCCTGGAATACCTGAGTGTCGACGACCATGCCCTGCGCGTCGACGCTCAGGGCACTGGTCCAGCGCTATGGGGAACTCTGGCTGATACCCGATCACCCATGGTGTCTTGCCCAGCTGGCCGCGTTGCGGCCGCCCCTGTCCCAATCAGAAAAGTCTCTATGAAAGGCGCTTCATGGCATTGACTGCATGGGCGCTTGGCGTAAAACTGTGTGTAATGTAACTATTACAGCTTGATGTAAAGGTACGATATGCCCAATAACCCTTTCGGCCAGCAGCTCAGGGCCAACCGCGACAACGTCTGGAAGGCGGCCCAGGCCCTGGTAGAGCAGGGTTCACAGCCATCGGTAAACAATGTGCGCAACTGGCTGGGGGGCGGCTCCAACAGCTCCATCAGCCGCTACCTGCAGGAATGGCATGGCTCTTCCCAGGAAGAACGCAGTGTCAGGCTGGCGACACCTTTACACCTGCAACAGTCACTGGATGCCCTGTTCCAGCAGTTGGAGCAGGAGAAGCAGGACGCCATCGCCGCCGCCGGCCAGGGGGTCCAGGACAGCTTGGCTGCCTTGGCAGCCGAGCGGGATCAGGCCCTGGCCGCCGAGGCCGAGGCCAAAGGGCAGCTGGCGGCGTTGCAGGCACGGCTCAGCGACAGCCAAAATGCCCAGGCCCAAAGCCAGGAAGCATTGGAGCACCAGCAGAAGCTGCTGGCCGAGACCCAGCGTCAGCTGGCCCTGGCCAAACAGCAAAGCAGCCAGTGGCAACGTGAGGCCGAGGATAACCGCGCCCAGGTCAGTCATCTCTTTCACCAGCAGCAGCACTTCCAGGAGCGCTGGCAGGCGCTGAGTGCCAAGGAGCGGGAAGAGCATGAGCAGGCCCGCCGACAGTGGCAGCAGGAGCAAAGCCAGCTCCAGGCGCAGTTGCAAATCCTGCAATCCGAGCTGGGCCAGAAGGACAGGCAGATGCAAGGCCAGCAGGCCACACCGGCCGGCCAGTTGGGCGAGCGTCTCGAACAGCAACAGCAGCTGCTGGAAAAACTGGTGGTGGAGGTGGACTTCCTGGCCGACCAGGTCCGCAAACGCCAGCAGCTCAAGGTTGAACTGGAAGCCTTGAAAAACGCCCTTGGTAATTCATGAAGCCCCCCTTTTTTAAAGCAAACGGCGGCGGTGCACAGATCTCGTCAGAGGGTACCTTTGCCGCGGTCTGGTCATGAAACTCAGGCCCTATCAACAGGAGGCCGTCAAGGCCACCCTGAGCTACTTCAGGAAGAGCAGGGCACCGGCATTGCTGGTGCTGCCCACCGGCGCCGGCAAGAGCCTGGTGATCGCCGAGCTGGCCCGCCTGGCCAAGGGCCGGGTGTTGATGCTGACCCATGTGGCGGAGCTGGTGGCCCAGAATGCCGACAAGTATCGCCAGCTTCGGGACGACGGCAGCATCTTCTCGGCCGGGCTCAAGGCCAAGGATGCCAGGGGCAAGGTGGTATTCGCCTCCATCCAGTCCGTGGCTCCCAACCTGGACGCCTTTGAGGACGATTTCTCTCTTGTGGTCATCGACGAGTGCCACCGTATAGGCCCCACAGAGGAGAGCCAATACCGGCAGGTGCTGGCCCATTTCGCCAAGAGCCTGGTGCTGGGGCTGACCGCTACCCCTTACCGCCTCGACAGCGGCTGGCTTTACCGTTTCCACGCCAAGGGCCAAGTACGCAGTACCGAGCCCAAGCTTTTCGACTACTGCATCTTCGAGCTGCCCCTGCGGCGCCTTATCGATCAGGGCTACCTGACGCCGGTGCGGCTCATTCCGGCCCCGGCCATCCGCTACGACTTCAGCGAGGCCGTAGAGAGCTGGACCGAGGCCGCTCTTGACCGCGCCTTGGCTGGCCAAGGCCAGCTGACCCCCGCCATAGTGGACCACCTGGTGGCGCTCTGCGAAGGCCGGCGCGGGGTCATGATCTTCGCCGCCACCCGAAAACACGCCTGGGACATCCTGGCCAGGCTGCCGGAAGGTGAGGCGGCCCTGGTGCTGGGAGATACCCCTGGCCCAGAGCGCAAGGCCCTGATCGCCGCTTTCAAGGCGCAGACACTCAAGTACCTGGTCAATGTCTCGGTGTTGACCACAGGTTTCGACGCCCCCCACGTGGACGTCATAGCCCTGATGCGGCCCACCCAGTCGGTGTCCCTTTTCCAGCAGATGGTGGGCCGTGGCCTGCGCCTCTTCGAAGGCAAGACGGACTGCCTGGTGCTGGACTATGCCGGCTCTGGCTTCGATCTCTTCAGTCCAGAGGTGGGGGAGCCAAGGCCTGCCGGCACAGTGCCTGTGACAGTGCCTTGCCCTGTTTGCGACTTCCCCAACCAGTTTTGGGGCAAGGTGGACGAGGATGGCGACGTCATCGAGCACTTTGGCCGCCGTTGCCAGGGCATGACGGGGCCTGAGCAGCAGTGCGACTACCGTTTTCGCTTTCGGCTCTGCAACCAATGCGGCGGCGAAGCCGACATCGCGGCCCGCCACTGCCCCCACTGCCAGGCGGTGATGGTGGATGTGGACAAGCAGTTGCGCGAGGCCATGAAAAGCCGCGATCAGCATTTGTTCCGGGTCGCCGAGATGGAGACTGGCCTGGACGACAGCGGCCTGCGGCTTTGTTACCGGGACCTGGACGGCCAGCCCTTCACCGAGTACCTCAAGTTCAAGACCAAGGCCCTGAGGCGCTTCCTGGCAGAGGCCAACCCGGCGCCTGGCACCCTGTTCCTGCCCGACGACAAGGGCCTGGCCGCCCACTTGGCGCGGCTGCGGCAACCCCGTTTTCTGCTGCTCTCTAAACAGAGAGGTTGGCGCCTAGGCCAGCGGATCTTCGACTATCAGGGCCGCTTTGCCGATCACCAGGACCTGGGTTAGCCGCTGGCCGCTAAGGCTGCTGCAACCGGAGCGGCTGCAGAGGGATCGGTTCCATAGGGCATACCGATAACTGGTTATATGCACAGTTCAAATAAAGGCCCAAATGGGATGTACCTAAAGCCTCCACAAATGGTCAAATAACGCATGCGGTGGTCGCATTTTGCCCATTTACAAGGGTTTTGACCGTGTTATTCTCTCCAAAACCGTCTGCATCTATTTGATTTTGAACGGATTCAAATTCATTCGTTGCGACGTATCGCGACGGGCCTAAATCGGGGTTAACCGTATGAAAAGCAAGGAAAAATGGAAGCTCCTTTTTGTGTGCATGGGCAACATCTGCAGATCACCCACGGCAGAGGCGGTGGCCAGGAAGCGCCTGCAGGATGCCGGCCTCGAAGTGCTGGTCGAGTCGGCAGGCACCATCGGCTATCACGCCGGCGAGAGCCCGGATCTGCGGGCCCGCCAGGCCGGTGAAGCCAGGGGCTATGACTTTTCCGGTATCCTCGCCAGGCAGGTGGCCAGCGAGGACTTCGTTCATTTCGACCTGATCCTGGCCATGGACAGGCGCAACTTCAGCGACCTCACCAGCCGCTGCCCTGAACGCCACAAGCACAAGATCAAGCTGCTGCTGAGCTATGCGCCCAAACTGGGGGTGGACGAAGTGCCAGATCCCTATTACGGCGGGGCCCAAGGCTTCGAACAAGTGCTGGATCTGGTGGAGTCCGCCACCGACGGCTTGCTGGCAAGCCTCAAGACCCACGTCTAACCCTGCACTTCGACTAATAAAAAAGGCGCCTTTCGGCGCCTTTTTCAATGGGTCTTGATCAGACCTTGGTCATGGGGCTGGAAACCCGGCTGGCAGGTTGGCCAAGGCCACCGGCTCGGCCACTGTGGGCAACGGCTTTGCGCTCGAAAGGCTGAGGATTACGCACCACGGGCGGCAGTGCGACCTCGGCCGGACGGGCCATGGGCGCCTGGGCACGGCCCTGGGTTTTGGCCTTCTTGGGCTGGGCGGCTTTTTCCTTCTTGGCAGGCTTGGCCTTGGCTATCGGCTCCACAGGCGCTTCGACCTCGGGTTCTGCAACCACTTCAGCAGCAGTAGTTGCGGCTGTTTCGGCCTCAACAACAGCCTCCTCAGCCTCGGCCTTGCTTTCGACCAGGACAGGTGCGGCTTCTTCGACGGCCTCGACCTGGGCTTCTATCTCGGCTTGGGGCGCTTCGGCAACCACTTCGGCCGCTTCAGGTGCGGCTGTGGTTTCAACCACGGCAGGCTCAGCTTCTGGGGCCTCGGCTGTCACAGCTACAGCGGCCTCTTCGGCGACAGGAGCCATGGCTTCAACCGGCTCGGCAACAAGGGCCTCTTCCTGCTCGCCATTTTGACGCTCGGGACGGGGGCGGCGATGGCCACGCAGGTGGCGGGGACCACGGCGACGCTGACGGTCGTCATTGCGCTCTTCGCGTTCCTCGACCAGGGCCTCGGTGACGGTTTCCACGGCTTCCAGTTCAGCCTGAGGCTCTTCCACCGGCTCGACCTTGGGCTGTTCGGCCTTGGGCGGCTGGGGCTTGAGCTCACCGTCCATACGCACGGACTGGGTCAGCTGGCGGCGCTCACGGCGCTGCTGCGGCACCTTCTCCTCGACCTGGTCTTCGGTTTCCTCGACCTTGTCGGTTTGGTCTTCGCGGCTACGCTGCTGGCGCTTGGCGCTCTGCTGCTCGTCGTCGCGCTGGCGGCGCTTGTTGCGCTCTTCCTCGCGGCGGCTTTCGCGCTGCTCGGCGGCCTTTTCGTCGCGGGCACGGTTGTCCCTGGTGCGATCGTCACGACCACGCTGTTCTTCACGGCCCTGGCGCTGTTCGTCACGACCGCGCTGCTCTTCGCGACCTTGACGCTGTTCGTCACGGCCACGGCCCTGTTGGCGCTCGCGGCGCTGTTCGCCGTCCTGGGCGCGCTTGTCGTCACGGCCTTGGCGTTGCTCGTCGCGGCCACGGCCACGGCCTTTCTGCTGGCGGCGGGCATCCACGCCTTTGCGGTTCTGCTGGCGCTTGTTGTCCTTCGGCTGCGGCTTGGCTTCTTCTTTCTCGGCGGAGGAGAAGAGGCTGCCCAGGGCCTTCAGCAGACGGCTGACCAGGCCAGGCTGTTCTGCAACAGGAGCCTTCTTGGCAGGCGCCTTGGCTGCAGGGGCAGCACTGGGGGCCGGCGCGGCAGGGGCCTGCAGGCCTTTGAGGGCAGGCTCGTCAGCCTTCTGGTGCTTGGCGGCGACAGGGGGAACATAGACAGGCGCACGCTTGTCCTGGCCCTTGGTCATGTCGTAGGAGGGCTCTTCCAGCTCCTCGTCTTCGCGGTGACGGAGCACTTCGAAGTGTGGGGTCTCCAGGTACTGGTTGGGAACTATGAAGACGCGCACGTCATGGCGCTGCTCGATGAAGCGGATGGCGCCGCGCTTCTCGTTGAGCAGGTAGGCGGCAACGGAAACCGGTACCTGGGCCTCGACCTGGGCGGTGTTGTCCTTGAGGGACTCTTCCTCGATGAGGCGCAGTATGGACAGGGCCAAGGACTCGGTGGAGCGGATGTAACCTGTGCCGGTACAGCGGGGGCAGACATGGTTGGAGGAGTCACCCAGGGAGGGGCGCAGGCGCTGGCGGGACATCTCCATCAGGCCGAAGCGGCTGATGCGGCCGAGCTGTACCCGGGCGCGGTCGGCGCGCACGGCGTCCGCCAGGCGGTTTTCCACTTCCCGCTGGTGACGGGCCGGGGTCATGTCGATGAAGTCGATGACCACCAGGCCGCCCAAGTCGCGCAGGCGCAGCTGGCGGGCGATTTCGTCGGCCGCTTCGAGGTTGGTGTTGAGGGCCGTCTCCTCGATGTCACCACCCTTGGTAGCGCGGGCGGAGTTGATGTCGATGGCGGTCAGGGCCTCGGTGGAGTCGATGACGATGGAACCACCGGAGGGCAGGCGCACTTCGCGCTGGAAGGCCGACTCGATCTGGGACTCGATCTGGTAGTAGTTGAAGAGGGGGATCTCACCCTTGTAGTGCTTGACCCGGCTCAGGAAGTCGGGACGCATGGTCTGGATGTGGTTCTTGACCTCTTCGAAGACCCGGGCGTGGTCGATGACGATCTCGCCAACATCACGGCGCAGGTAGTCGCGGATGGCCCGCACTATGACGTTGGATTCCTGGTGGATCAGGAAAGGGGCAGGGCGGCTGGCCGCCGCTTCCTGGATGTTGTTCCAGTGGTGCAGCAGCACGTCCAGGTCCCACTTCAGCTCTTCGGCAGACTTGCCGACGCCGGCGGTACGGACGATAAGGCCCATGCCTTCCGGCGGCTCAAGATGGGAAAGGGCTTCTTTGAGCTCGGTGCGCTCATCACCCTCGATGCGGCGGGAAATACCGCCGGCGCGGGGGTTGTTGGGCATCAGCACCAGGTAGGAACCAGCCAGGCTCAGGAAGGTGGTCAGGGCCGCGCCCTTGTTGCCACGCTCTTCCTTGTCGATCTGCACTATGACTTCCTGGCCTTCCTTGAGCACGTCCTTGATGTTGGGACGGCCTGAGACCTTGGCGCCTTCGACAAAGTAACTGCGGGCGATTTCCTTGAGGGGAAGGAAGCCGTGACGCTCGGCGCCATAGTCGACGAAGGCGGCTTCCAGGCTGGGTTCTACGCGGGTGATCTTGCCTTTATAGATGTTGGCTTTTTTCTGTTCGTGGCCGGGGTGCTCGATGTCCAGGTCATAAAGTTTTTGACCATCCACCAAAGCCACCCGCAACTCTTCGGCCTGAGTTGCGTTGATTAGCATTCTTTTCATAAGTGACTCATTACCTTGTAATGGTCACAGCACTCGCACCCTGATGGTGCGCATCCTCTGGGCCTGGCCCCGTGCAGGTAGTACAGCAGCCTCCCGGCTGGGTGAGATGATGGGGCGCTGTCGGCGTTTCCACTTGTTTTTGCGTTTGAACGATGTCTGGTGAAGGGACAGGCCTTCTGCCTGCCACAAAGCGTTTCACCAAAAAGGCATCCAGTCGTTTTCAAGTCCAGTGACGCGCTCATCGGGCGCGAAGCTGTGCCTTTTCTCAATATCGGGCCCCGGTGATTGGCCGGGCCCCGGAAAAATTTGGCGTCTGTCAGCTAATCCTAGCCGAATACAGACTGTTGCATTATCCCATTGATTTTGGAATTTCGGCAAGCATACTTCGGCGAAATCCCCTGTGTTAGAATGCGCGCCCTATGAGCACAGCCAACAACACCGCCACAGTGCAGTATGTGGCCGTTGAACCGGACCTTGCCGGGCAACGCATCGACAACTTCCTGCGCACCTTCCTCAAAGGGGTGCCGAAGAGCCTTATTTATCGTGTCCTGCGCAAAGGCGAGGTGCGGGTCAACAAGAAAAGGGTCAAGCCCGAGTACAAGCTGGAGGCTGGTGATCAGATCCGTATTCCGCCGCTGCGGGTGGCCGAAGAAAAGGCGCTGCCCAATGCCAACCTCAGCCAGGTGGCCCGCCTCAACGACTGCGTGCTTTACGAAGACGACAGCCTGATGGTGGTCAACAAGCCGGCCGGCCTTGCCGTGCACGGCGGCTCCGGGCTGTCCTTTGGCCTCATCGAGGGGCTGCGCGCGCTGCGCCCCGATGCCCACTTCCTGGAGCTGGTTCACCGCCTGGACCGCGACACCTCCGGCTGTATCCTCATCGCCAAGAAACGCTCGGCCCTGCGCGGCCTGCACGAGGCGCTGCGTGAAAAGACCATGCAGAAGGACTACCTCTGCCTGGTGCGGGGCGATTGGCCCAGCGCCAAGCGGGTGATCCGGGCACCTTTGCAGAAAAACACCCTGCAATCCGGCGAGCGCATGGTACGGGTGGATGCCGAAGGCAAGGCCAGCGAGACCCGTTTCAAGGTCGAGCGCCGCTTCAACGGCGTCGCCACCCTGGTCAATGCCTTTCCGGTCACGGGCCGTACCCACCAGATCCGCGTCCATACCCAATATGCCGGCCACCCCATCGCCGGGGACGACAAATACGGCGACAGGGACTTCGACGCCCGCTTGAAAGGCCAGGGCCTGGAGCGGCTGATGCTGCACGCCTGGCATCTTTCCTTTACCCACCCCAATACCGGCGAGCCTGTGTCGGTGACCGCCAAGCCGGACGGCAGTTTCGCCGCTTTGGTGGCAGCCCTGGGTAAAGGCCAGTGAGAGACGTCCGCCTCGTCATCTTCGATTGGGACGGCACCCTGATGGACTCGGTGGGGCGCATCGTCTCCAGCATGCAGGCCACGGCCAGGGCCCTGGCGCTGCCGGTACCCACTGAACAGCAGGTGCGGGACATCATAGGGCTGAGCCTGATGCCGGCCTTCGACGCGCTCTTTCCCGGCCTCGACGAGGCGGGCAGGGATGCGGTGCTGGCCGTCTACCGCGACCAGTACGTGGAGCTGGATCCGACGCCGACGCCGCTTTTTCCCGGTGTCGAGGCCATGCTGGCGACCCTCAAGACGTCGGGCCGGCAACTGGCGGTAGCCACTGGCAAGGCGAGGGCAGGGCTGACCCGGGTCTTTGCCGAGACCGGCCTTGAGCCCTTCTTTATTACCAGCCGCAGTGCCGACGAGGCCCACTCCAAGCCCCACCCTGACATGCTCGAGCAGATTTTGAGCGAGACCGGCGTCGCGGCGCACCAGGCGTTGATGATCGGCGACTCGGAGCTGGACATGAAAATGGCCAGGGCCGCCGGCGTGCGGGCCCTGGGGGTTGGCTTCGGTGTCCACGACGAAACGCGACTCAAGGCCGCCGGTGCTGAAGCCGTGCTCGGCGACTGGCCGTCCCTGGCCGAGGTCCTGGCTTAAGCCAGCACATCCAGGCCTTCGGCCTCCAGCATCCTCACCAGGGCGATGAGGGGCAGGCCGACCAGACTGTTGGGGTCCCGGCCGTTAAGGCTCTCGAAAAGGGCTATGCCCAAACCTTCGCATTTGAAAGAGCCCGCACACCAGAAGGGCTCTTCCTTATCCACGTAACCCGCTATCTGGCGGTCGGATAGTTGCCTGAAACGCACCTCGAACGGTTCCACCAGGGATTGGCAGCGGCCGCTCTGGCTGTTGTAGAGGGCGAGTCCCGTATAAAAGGTGACCGCTTTGCCGCTGGACCTCTGCAATTGAGCTATGGCCTTGTCCCGGGTCAGGGGTTTGCCGCAGACTTCTTCTTCCACCACACAGAGTTGATCCGACCCTATCACCAGGGCAGGCCCTTCAACCATGTTGGCCGCCGCCTTGGCCTTTTCCACCGCCAGCCTTTCCACCAGGGCGGTGATGGACTCGCCGGGCAGGGCACTTTCGTCGATGTCGGGGCTGACACAGGAAAAGGGAATTGCCAGTTTTTCCAGCAGGCTCTTACGGAAAGGAGAGCTGGACCCTAAAATCAGTTGCATCTGGGCGCCTTTTTATCTTCACTTGCCGCCGCATTTTCCCGTAAAATGCGCGGGCATAACAGGGCGGTGTCACTGCTTTGTTCAACACTGCAGGCCCAACGGGCCTGTTGGCTTTTTTGACAGGGACTTAGGTCCCGAGTAAGATGCGCGCCTTATGCGAAAAGTTAAGCTGCCCTTAACTCTCGATCCGGTCAAAGCTGCCCAGCGTCGTGACGATTATGACGGTGTGGTACCCGTGACCGAATTGACGCGTTTGATGGAATTGACAGAGACCCGGCAGGGTGAAGTGGATGTCCAGCTGCATTGCGGTGTAGACGCCCAGGGGTTGGTCTTTACCAGTGGTAAAGCCGCCGCGGAGCTCGAACTGGTGTGCCAACGCTGTAATGGACTGATGCCCTTCCTCGCAGAGGTAGACTTCGCCTATACGCCAGTCTTTGCCAAAACCGAAATAGAAGAGCTCCCGGAAGCTTATGAGCCTGTCGACCTCGACGAAAATGGGGAGATCGACGTGCGGAAGCTAATAGAAGATGAGTTGATCCTGGCACTGCCCTTGGTCGCAATGCATGCTGAAGACCAGTGTGCAGTGTCTTCATCCGATATGAGTTTCGGCAAGATCGAACCTGCTGATGAGCGTCCGAATCCCTTTGCTGTTCTCGAACAGCTAAAGAAGAAGTGATCACGTTTTAAGGAGACTAGTCAATGGCCGTTCAACAGAACAAAAAGTCCCGGTCCCGCCGCGACATGCGTCGTTCCCACGACGCTCTGACCGCCGCCAGCCTGTCCGTGGACAAGACTTCCGGTGAAACTCACCGTCGTCACCACGTCACTGCCGACGGTTTTTACCGTGGCAAGAAGGTCATCGGTTAATCACCGGTAGCTGACTTGCAAGCGTTTACCATTTCGGTAGATGCGATGGGCGGGGACCTAGGCCCCGCCGTCACAGTGCCCGCCATAGCGCGGGCACTGTCGCTTCACCCCTCTTTATCCATCCGTGCCTTTGCCTGCGGCGATATCAGTCGTGAGCTGCATCTCTACGGTTTGGACAAGCATCCCAGATTCAGCCTCCACCTGGCCCAATGCTCAGTGTCCATGGACGAGCGGCCCTCCAGCGCGCTGCGTTCCAAGCGCGACTCGAGCATGGCCGAGGCCATCAAAGATGTCGCCGAAGGGCGCTCCCAGGCCTGTGTCAGCGCCGGCAATACCGGTGCCTTGATGGCGCTGTCCCGCCATTTCCTCAAGACCCTGCCCGGTATCGACAGGCCGGCCATCATCTCCGCCATGCCGGCCATGAACGGTAAGAAGGTCTATATGCTGGATCTCGGTGCCAACGTGGCCTGTGATTCCGAGACCCTCTACCAGTTCGCCGTCATGGGCTCGGCCATGGCCCACACCGTCGAAGGCCTGGCCGAACCCAGGGTGGCGCTGCTCAACATCGGCGAAGAAGAGGTCAAGGGCAACGACCAGGTGCGCCATGCCGCCAGCCTGCTGCAGGACAACCCCCATCTCCATTACGTCGGTTACCTGGAGGGGCATGACATCTTCACCAACAAGGCCGATGTCATCGTCTGCGATGGCTTTGTCGGTAACGTGACCCTCAAGACCTGCGAGGGCATAGCCCAGTATTTCCTGGCCGAACTCAAGGCCAGCTTCGGCAACAGTTTCTGGGGACGGCTGCTGGGCAGGCTGGTCCGCCCTTTCATCAAGGCCATCTACGCCCGGGTGAACCCCGACCAGTACAATGGGGCCAGTCTGGTAGGATTGCGCGGTATTGTCGTGAAGAGCCACGGAAATGCCGGCGTTGATGCTTTTTTCAACGCTATTGGGCAGGCTCTGCACAGCGCTGAGCGCAAGCTGCCGGATGGCATCGAAGATGCCATCGGTACCGTTTTATTGGACAAGCACTGAGCCTTATTCATGCACGCAAAAATTCTCGGTACAGGCAGTTACCTGCCTGCCAAGGTGCGCACCAACGCCGATCTGGAAAAGATGGTGGAGACCACAGACCAGTGGATAGTGGAGCGCACCGGGATCAGCGAGCGTCGTATCGCCGCTGAAGACGACACTGTCGTCACCCTGGCCACACCGGCCGCCAAGGCCGCTCTTGAGGCCGCCGGCATCAAGGCCACCGACCTCGACCTCATCATCTTCGCTACCACCACGGGGTCCGATTCTTTCCCCTCCGCTGCCTGTTGGTTGCAGGCTGAACTGGGCGTGCCTGGCATCGGCGCCTTCGACGTGGCCGCCGCCTGCGCCGGCTTCACCTATGGCCTGTCCATTGCCGAACAGTTCATCAAGACGGGCGCAGCCCGCCACGTGCTGGTGGTGGGTGCCGATATCCTGACCCGGGTCTGTGGCCCTGAAGACAGGTCCACCATCATCCTCTTCGGTGATGGCGCCGGCGCCGTGGTCCTGGGTGCCAGTGAAGAACCCGGCATCCTCGGCAGCTGCATCCATGCCGATGGCAGCTACGGCGAGCTGCTCTGTGCGGCCCTGCCGTCCCGTGTCGATCCCAGCATCGACCCCTGGCTGCACATGAAGGGCAACGAGGTGTTCAAGGTCGCCGTCACCAAACTGGCCGATGTGGTCAGCGAGATCCTCGACAAGGCCGGCCTCGAGAAGCAACAACTGGACTGGCTGGTACCGCATCAGGCCAACCAGCGCATCATCAGCGCCACCGCCAAGAAATTGGGCATGGGCCTCGATAAGGTGGTGCTGAATCTCCATAAGTACGGCAATACCTCTGCCGCTTCCGTGCCCATCGCCTTGGACGAGGCGGTGCGGGACGGCCGTATTCAACGTGGCCAACTCCTGCTGCTGGAAGCCTTCGGCGCCGGCTTCGCCTGGGGTGCGGCCCTGATTCGTTATTAAAAGGCCAAAAAAATGCAAAGAACTGCCTTTATATTTCCGGGACAAGGCTCTCAGAGCGTTGGCATGCTGGCCGAGCTGGCCGCCGACTTCCCGCAAGTGCTGGACACCTTCAAGGAAGCCTCGGACGTGCTGGGTTATGACCTCTGGTCTTTGGTGCAGGACGGCCCCGAGGCCGTTCTGAATGCCACAGAGCGTACCCAACCGGCCCTGCTCACCGCTTCTGTCGCCACTTACCGCGTCTATGAAGCCCTGGGCGGCGCTATGCCTGAGCTGATGGCAGGCCACAGCCTCGGTGAATATTCCGCCCTGGTCTGCGCTGGCGCTTTGGATTTCAAGGATGCCGTTGCCCTGGTAGAGGCCCGTGGCCAGTTCATGCAGGCCGCCGTGCCGGCCGGCACCGGTGCCATGGCCGCCATCATAGGCCTGGACGATGCCGCCGTCGTTGAAGGTTGTAGCGAAGCCGCCCAAGGCGATGTCGTGGAAGCGGTCAACTTCAACAGCCCCGGCCAGGTGGTGATCGCCGGCTCCAAGGCGGCTGTCGACCGTGCCTGCGAGGTGCTCAAGGAAAAAGGCGCCAAGCGCGCATTGCCGCTGAGCGTCTCAGTGCCCAGCCACTGTGCCCTGATGAAACCGGCCGCCGAAAAGCTGGCCGAGCGTCTGAACCAAATCGAGATCAAGGCACCCAAGGTGCCGGTGGTGAACAACGTCGACGTGGCCCAGGCCAGCGACCCTGCCGCCATCAAGGATGCGCTGGTACGCCAGCTGTTCAGCCCGGTGCGCTGGACAGAGTCTGTCGAGGCCATGGCCAAAGAAGGCGTCACCGAAATGTTTGAATGCGGCCCGGGCAAGGTGCTCTGCGGCCTGGTGAAACGGATAGACAAGGCGCTGAACGCCAGCGCCCTGCATAGCGGCGACGACCTGCGCGCCCTGGTCAAGTGAGGGAATCATGTCTGACTTTTTATCTCTGACCGGCAAAATCGCCCTGGTCACCGGTGCCAGCCGTGGTATCGGCCGTGCCATCGCCGAGCGCCTGGCCGCCCAAGGCGCCACCGTTTTCGGTACCGCCACCTCCGATAAGGGCGCCGATGCCATCAGCGCCTTCCTGGGCGAAGGCCGTGGCCTTTGCCTGAACGTCACCGATGCCGACAGCATCGACGCCGCTCTTGCCGCCATCAAGGAGCGGGCAGGGGAGCTGGATATTCTGGTGAACAACGCCGGTATCACCCGTGACAACCTGCTGATGCGTATGAAAGACGAAGAATGGGATGATGTCATCGACACCAATCTCAAATCCCTCTATCGTCTGTCCAAGGCCGTACTGCGGCCGATGATGAAAAAACGCGCAGGACGCATCATTTCCGTGGGCTCAGTCGTGGGCACCATGGGTAACCAGGGACAGGTCAACTACGCTGCCGCCAAGGCAGGCCTGCTTGGCTTCACCAAATCCCTGGCCCGTGAAGTCGCCTCGCGCAACATTACTGTCAACGCGGTCGCTCCCGGCTTTATCGACACCGATATGACCCGCGAACTGACCGAAGAGCAAAAATCCGGGATCTTCGGGCAAGTGCCGCTGGCACGCCTGGGAAGTCCCGCTGAAATTGCCAGTGCGGTAGCCTTCCTGGCCTCGGAAGAAGCCGGCTACATCACGGGTGAAACCTTGCACGTCAATGGCGGCATGGTGATGGCGTAAGTGATGGGAAAATGCGCGAACAAGAGGCGAACACCGGCCTAATGCCGTGGTTTGACCAGCAACTTCGCGGTTTTCCTTTCCCTTGCAAAGATTTGGGGATCGAATACACTAGCCCCAATTCGCTATTCACAGCGTACTGCTAAGGAAACAACAAGCTATGAGCACTATCGAAGAACGCGTTAAGAAAATCATCGTCGAGCAACTGGGCGTTAAGGAAGAAGAAGTCAAGAACGAAGCTTCTTTCGTTGACGACCTCGGCGCTGACTCTCTGGACACCGTTGAGCTGGTGATGGCGCTGGAAGAAGAGTTCGATACCGAGATCCCGGACGAAGAAGCCGAGAAGATCACCACCGTTCAAGCGGCTATCGACTACGTCACTGCCCACCAGGGCTAATCTTTCAACAGGCGGTCTTCGGGCCGCCTGTTTCCTGTATCGACCCTCGATTTTTTCCTTTCGGAGGCAAACGCCGTGACCAAGCGTCGTGTCGTTGTAACCGGTATGGGCATGCTGTCCCCCGTGGGCAACAGCGTCAATGCTTCCTGGCAGGCCCTGCTGGCCGGTCAAAGCGGTATCGATACCATCAGCTGCTTCGATACCAGCGCCTTTACCACCCACTTTGCCGGTAACGTCAAAGAATTCGATGTCACTCAGTACATGTCCAGCAAGGACGCCAAGAAGATGGACTTGTTCATCCAGTATGGTGTCGTGGCCGGTATCCAGGCCTTGCAAGACAGTGGTATCGAGTTGGACAAGACCGATCTGAGCCGCTTCGGCGTGGCCGTCGGTTCCGGTATCGGTGGCCTTGGGCTTATCGAAAAGAACCATGAGGCCCTGCTGGCCAATGGTCCGCGCAAGATGTCGCCCTTCTTCGTGCCCAGCACCATCATCAACATGGTGGCAGGACACCTGTCCATCATGTACGGCCTGCGCGGCCCCAATATCGCCATCACCACTGCTTGTACTACCGGCGTTCACAACATCGGCCATGCGGCGCGGATGATCGCTTATGGTGATGCCGACGTCATGCTGGCCGGTGGTGCCGAGATGGCCTGTACCGCCCTTGGCATGGGCGGCTTCGGCGCGGCCCGCGCCCTGTCCACCCGTAATGACGATCCCAGGGCCGCCAGCCGCCCTTGGGACCGCGACCGCGACGGTTTCGTGCTGGGTGACGGTGCCGGTGTCATGGTGGTGGAAGAGTACGAACACGCCAAGGCCCGTGGCGCCCGCATCTACGCCGAGCTGACCGGTTTTGGCATGAGCGGCGATGCCTACCACATGACCTCACCGCCGGACAACGGCGCTGGGGCCGCGGCTTCCATGGCCAACGCCATCCGCGATGCCAGGTTGGATCCCAGCCAGGTGGGCTACGTCAACGCCCACGGCACCTCCACCCCGGCCGGCGACATCGCCGAGACCAACGCGGTGAAGTCCGTGTTCGGGGACCATGCCTACAAGCTGATGGTGAGCTCCACCAAGTCCATGACCGGTCACCTGCTGGGTGCCGCTGGCTCGGTCGAAGCCATCATCTCTGTGATGAGCCTGGTGGACAATGCCATACCGCCCACCATCAACCTGGACAACCCGTCTGAGGGGTGTGACCTGGATTACGTGCCTCACGAGGCGCGCCAGGCCAAGGTGGAGCACGTGCTCTGTAACTCCTTCGGTTTCGGCGGTACCAACGGCTCCTTGCTGTTCAGCCGTATCTAAAGGATGTAACTTGGCAAAACGCCTGATAACCTAGCGGCTTATCAGGCGTTTTTTATTACCTATGTTCAGGCTCGAACCCCATCCCAGCCGCCTCCAGTATGGCGACGGCCATTTCACCACCTTGAGGGTCCACCAGGGAGCCCCCCTGGACTGGCCTGCCCACTTGGACAGGCTGCAGGAAGGCTGTGGCCGCCTGCACCTGGCCCCCGTCGATTGGCCTGCCCTGACCCAGGCGGTTACAAACCAGGCCAAGGCCCTGGGGGAGGGCGGCATAAAGGTGCTGTTGGTACGGGCCCAGGGTGGCCGCGGTTATGCCCCCAATGAGGGGGACACCGAAGTCTGGCTGAGCCACTTTGCCTTGCCGGCCCATTATCCGGCCTGGCGCGAGCAGGGTATTCGCCTTGGCCTCAGCCCAGTCACCCTGGGTACCAGCCCCATGCTGGCCGGCCTCAAGCACTGCAACCGCCTGGAGCAGGTGCTGGCTGCCCAGGCGCTGAAGACCCTGGACTGCGACGAGGCGGTGCTGCTGGACGGGCAGGGCATGCTGGTGTCGGTCACCAGCGCCAACCTCTTCTGGGCCAAGGGCGGCCGCCTCTACACCCCCAAGCTGGATGGCAGTGGCGTGCTGGGCACCATGAGGGCCAGGGTCATGGCCGAGGCTGACGTCCACATCATCAAGGCGCCTTTCGAGGTGCTGCTGGATGCCGACGAGATCTTTATCACCAATGCGCTGATGGGGCTGGTTCCGGTTCGTGAACTGGAGGGCCGGCCTCTGCCGCCTGGCCACATCGGCCAGGCCCTTTGCCGTCAGTTGAACCCATGAAGAAACTTTTCTGGATAACGGCCCTGCTGCTGAGCGCCCTCGGCGCCCTGCTGCTGACGGCCAGTTGGCAATACCGCCAGGCGCTTAAGATGCCCCTGGCCCTGGATGCGCCGCGCACCCTGGAGTTGACCCCTGGCACCAGTGCCCGTCACCTGATCAAGGATCTCAACCGCCAGGGGCTTATCAAGGAAGGCTGGCCATACCGGCTGCTGCTGAAACTTGAGCCCGATCTTGCCCAGATCCGGGCCGGCTGCTACGAGCTGACCCCCGGCATGACCGCCAAGACGTTGCTGCAAGACGCCGCCGCCGGCCGCGAGCAGAGCTACCAGGTGACTTTGGTGGACGGCGAGCGTTTCAGCGAATGGCAACAGCGGCTGGCCGACGCGCCGCACCTGGCTGGCGTTGCCGACGAGCAAGAGCTGGCCAAGGCCCTGGGCCTTGCCAAGCTGGAAGGCTGGTTGATGCCGGACACCTACCAGTACCGCTGTGGTGATACCGAGGCAGCGCTTCTTGAGCGGGCACATAAGGCCATGGCCCATTACCTGGAGGTCAGTTGGGAAGGGCGCGACAAGGGCCTGCCGTTCGAAAGCCCCTACCAGGCGCTGATCCTGGCCTCCATCGTCGAAAAGGAAACGGCGCTGCCGGCCGAGCGGCCCCTTATCGCCTCTGTCTTTATCAACCGCCTGCAAAAGGGCATGCGGCTGCAGACGGATCCTACGGTGATCTACGGCCTGGGGGACAGTTTCGACGGTAACCTGACGCGGGCCCACCTCAAGCAGTCGACCCCATACAATACCTATGTGATCAAAGGACTGCCGCCGACCCCCATCGCCATGCCGTCCAGGGCCGCCATTTTGGCGGTGCTGCACCCGGCCAAGGCCGATTACCTCTACTTCGTGGCCAAGGGGGACGGCAGCCATGTATTTTCCAAGACGCTGCGCGAACACAACAACGCAGTGAACCGTTACCAGAGAGGACGTGGATGAAGCAGCTCAAAGCCCCGGGGTTCGTGGTCATAGAGGGTTTGGAGGGGGCCGGCAAGTCCACCGCCGTGGCGCAAGTGCGTGCCTTCCTGGAAAACCGTGGCGCCACCGTGGTGCAGACCCGCGAGCCGGGCGGCACGCCCCTGGCAGAAGCCATGCGCGACCTGGTGAAAAATGTGCACGACGAACCCCTGACGCCCCAGGCCGAACTGCTGCTGATGTATGCCGCCAGGGTGCAACTGGTGGAGAACGTCATCAAGCCGGCCTTGCAGGCTGGCCACTGGGTGGTGGGTGACAGGCACGATCTGTCCAGCCGCGCCTATCAGGGCGGCGGCCGTGGCCTTGACTGCGCCCTTATCGACAGTATCCGCCAGGCGGTGTTGGGGGATTTTCGGCCTGTGCTGACCCTCTACCTCGACATCGATCCGGCCCTTGGCCTGGAGCGCGCCAAGGCGCGGGGGGAGCTGGACCGTATCGAGCGGGAACAGCTGGCCTTTTTCTTGCGCACCCGGGCGCGATACCTTGAACTGGCCGCCCAGGATCCCAGCATCATCGTGATAGATGCGGCCCAGCCCCTGGAAGCCGTGCACGCCGCTCTCCATGAAGCCCTGGCAGCTCATCTGGAGCAGCGTTGATGCTGCCCTGGCTGGCGCCCTTTCTTGACCAGTTCGGTCAGTGGCAGGCCCAGGGACGCCTGGCCCACGCCTACCTGCTGACAGGCCCTGCCGGGGTCGGCAAGGGGCTCTTGGCCGATGCCTTGGCCCAGCGGCTGCTGTGCAGCAATGGCATCGCCTGTGGCCAGTGCCATGGTTGCCATTTGTTCCGTGCCGGCACCCACCCGGATCTGCACAGGGTCGAGCCGGACAACGGCTCCATCAAGGTGGACGCCATCCGCGCCCTGATGGGGCCTGTCTACGGCGCGCCCCTGCTGGGGGGAGCCAAGGTGGTGATCATGAACGAGGCCGACAGCCTCAACCTCAACGCCGCCAATGCCTTGCTCAAATCCCTGGAAGAGCCGCCGGCAGGTACCTTCTGGCTGTTGGCAAGCAGCAGGCCGGGACAGCTGCTCCCCACCATCCTCTCCCGTTGCCAGCAGCTGCACCTGCCGGCGCCTCTTGAGGCGGAAGCCCTGGCCTGGCTGCAAGGGCAGGGCATTGGCGCCAGCGTGGCCCTGCTGCGCCGTTTCCACGGCGCGCCCCTGGCCCTTAAAGCCGCCCTGGAGACGGGCTACCAGGACAAGGTCGCCAAGCTGCAGGCCGATCTGGTGGCGCTGGAAACCCGTCATCTCTTTCCCGAACAGTTTGCCGACCGCTGGCACAAGGAAGCGCTCTTGTGCCTGGACGAGCTGGCCCACCGCCTGCTGGACCAGGCCCGTTTGGCACGGGGCCTGCCACCCCTGTATCATGAGCGCCTCGACCGCCAGGAACTGCTGGACGAGGGCGCCTTGACCGCCCTCTGGCAGTCGGTGCTGGGCAGCCGCAAATTGCTGCTGGAACAGCCCGCCATCAACAGCAAGTGGCTGCTGATGGACATCGCCTGGCAATTGACCGAAGGAAGGAGTGACAGCGTTGTTGGTTGATTCCCACTGCCACCTGGAAAGATTGAAACTGGCCGAAGGCGACAACCTGGCGGCCGCCCTGGAAAGGGCCAAAGACCGCGGCATTGAACGCTTCCTCTGTGTCTGCGTGACCCTGGAAGGCTTTCCGACCATGATGGACGCCATCCGCGACTTCGACGAGGTGGCGGCCAGCTGTGGCGTGCATCCCCTTGATCAGAAGGAAGCTCAGGATCTGGACAGGCTTTTTGAGCTGTCGCTGGATCCCAAGGTGGTGGCCATAGGGGAGACGGGCCTCGACTATTTCTACGCACCCGAGACGGCCGAGCTGCAGAAGGCCTCTTTCCGCCACCATATCCGCGTCGCCCGCCAGCGCGGCCTACCGCTCATCATCCACACCCGCGACGCCAAGGAAGACACCCTCAACATACTGCGCGAGGAGAAGGCCGAAGAAGTGGGGGGCGTGCTGCACTGCTTCACCGAAGATCTGGACATGGCCCAGCAGGCCATAGAGCTGGGCTTTTACATCTCCATCTCCGGTATCGTCACCTTCCGCAATGCCGAGGCCCTGCGTGAGGTGGTCAAGGCGCTGCCGTTAGAGCGCCTCTTGGTGGAGACCGACAGCCCTTATCTTGCCCCTGTGCCGCACCGCGGCAAATCCAATGAACCCCAATTTGTGCGGGACGTGGCCGAGTTCGTCGCCAAGCTCAAAGGCGTCAGCCTCGATGAGCTGAGCGAGGCGACCACCGCCAACTTCCAACGCTGCTTCCCCGCCACCCAAGCCTTGTTTGGGTAATAAAAAAAGCCCGAAACGAGGTCCTTGTTTCGGGCTCAGGGGAATGGCTCTTTGGTAAGAGCCGTGCGCTAATGAAGGGGTGTCGCTTGTGCATAAAATGTGCAAAACCTGTGTTTTAGGGTAGAACAAGCTCCGCCATTTTTCATGGCGGCACCTCAATTTACTTTTTGTGACACAGTTAGGAGCCTTCTGGCCCTCACAGCTTGTCCCGCACCAACTCCCGGGGAAAGCGGTTCTTGAGCTTGCCCGCCAGGGCCTTGGCCGAGCCAATGGGGTGCCCGTCCAGGGCCAGTACCTTCTCGCCTGCCGCCTTTTGACCGGGGGCCTCCAGATCCCGGCCGCAGAAGAAAGCCCGCGCCCGCTCTTCATCGAGGGCCATAGGCGCGCAACCGGCGCCCAAGGCCATCACGAAGTCCTGGTGCAGCTTCCATTCCTTGCCGGCCACGTCGGCCACCTTGATGCCAATCCTGTCCAGCCGTACCCGGCCGATGAGGGCTTCGGCCTCTGCCGGGAAGTGCCAGTACTCCTTGTCCCTTTGCCAGAGGTTGAGGCGACTGGCGTCGAAGCCGAACTGCTGCTTTAGGTAGTGGCGGAAGGCATCCGCCTCCTTGCCGCGGGCGGGCACGAAGGGGAAGCGCCCTACCTTGAAGTCGGGCTCGGGGCTCGCTACCTGGGCCTGCTTGCGAAGAGCGGCCACGAAGAACCCTTCCGAGTCGAAGATCTGCGGCCAGATGTGCAGGAAGCCCTCGGGGGTCAGGGCCTTGTCGGCACCCTCGAAGAGGCCGCCCAGGGGCAGTACCTCGGCGGCGCCGGGGTATTCGGCCTGCAGCCAGGCGATGACCTCCTGGTTTTCCTGGCGATTGAGGGTGCAGGTGGAATAGACCAGCACCCCGCCCACCTTCAATGCCCTGAAGGCGGAGAGCAGCAGCTCCCGCTGCAGGGTGCTGACCTCGTCGATATGGGCCTGGGACCAGTTCTTGAGGGCGTTTTCGTCTTTGCGGATGGTGCCCTCGCCGCCGCAGGGGGCGTCCAGCAATATGGCGTCAAAGGTCTCCGGCAAAGCGCTGCCGAAGACCCGACCGTCGAAGTGGGTGATGGCGCTGTTGGCCACCCCCAACCGTTGCAGGTTGGCGTGCAGCCCCTTGATGCGCGACGCCGACAGCTCGTTGGCCAGCAGCAGTCCCTGGTTGTTCATCAGTGCCGCCAACTGGCTGGTCTTGGAGCCGGGGGCGGCGGCCATGTCCATGGCCAGGGCAGGGGTCTCGTCCAACTGCTGCCAAAGCGCCTGGGGCGGCAGCATGGAGGAGGCTTCCTGGATGTAGAAGAGCCCCAGCAGGTGATCCAGTTCGCTCCCCAGGGGCAGGGTCTCGTCGGGCCTTTGCAGCCAGAAGCCGGTGTCGCACCAGGGAACGGGGTCAAGGCGCCAGCCCTTGGCGGCCATGCGTTTTACGAAATCGGCGACGCCGATCTTCAATGTGTTGACCCTGATGGCCCGGCGCAGCGGCCGCTGGCAGGCGGCCAGGAAGGCCTCGCGGCTGAGTTCTGCGGGCATGATGGCGTCCATGGCCGCCAGGAAGTCGGAGGGAATATGAACCTTGGGATGCACGGCCTGTTCCAGGCTGGGGGAACCAGGCCGCGATTGTAGCAAAAGCCTCAGCCCTGGGGCACGGCCTCTTGTGGTGCCTGCTCCGGCGACCAGTCTTCCCAGCCTTGAGGCTCCGCCTTGAACAGCGGCAAGGGCCTCTCCACCGGCTGGCCGCCGCTTTGGGTGGCGAACTGGATTCCGCCCTGGGCGATGCTCTGCAGGCTGGCGCTTTCCACCTTGAGGCCGTCGAAGAAGCCGAAGCTGGCCTTGACCCCGGACTTGAGCCAGAAGCGGCTCTTGCTGGTGACCCAGGCGGCGGCCTGGTCGCGGATGGCGAGCTTGATGAAGACGCCGTCACCGGTCGGCATCAGGCTGATGTCCAGCACTTCCCCGACCGGTAGCTCCCGGTACCAGACAGGGGCGCCCGGGCTTAAATTGGCGGCGCTGGCGGCGGCCAGCGTCACCAGCTTGTGGGGATAGAGGGCAGGGGAGAGGCGGAAATCGAGTCGCCTGGCCGCCTTGGGCGCCTTGGGCGCCTTGGCCGGCATGACCGCCAGATAGCTGCCCAGCAGGGCGTCCAGATGGCTGATCCCGGACAGGGAAATGTTGGGTTTGACCAGGCTGAACTGGCTGCCCTCATGGGCAAAGCGGGCGCCGAGCTCCCCGTCGAAGGCCAGGGTCAGGTAGCGGCCGTCCGGCTTGTCCAAAAGCGCCTTGACCTTGCCTACGGGGTAGCCCAGGTACTTGATGGCGGTGCCCACTTGGATCTCGGTATCCGCCGGCACCCAGAGACTGAGGGTGGGGCCTTGGGCCAGGGCGCTGTCCTTGTCGGGATAGAGCACCAGGCTCTTGGCCTTGCCCGGCGCCTTGGCCAGCTCGATGGAGCCGGCAACGGCGCTTTGCAGATCAGGCAGCGTCACCGACAGCCCCTGGAGGCTGGCATCCACCTTGAGCGCCGGCTGCCAGTAGAAGCGGCTGTTGTTTATGGCCAAGTCCTTGCGCAGCTCGATGCGCACCCTGGCGCTGTCGCCGCCCTTGCCGAGCTGGCTGTCCAGCACCCGGCCCACGGTAAAGCCGTCCTTGCGCACCGGTGTGCCCTTGGGAAGGTCGCGGGGGGGCTTGGCTTCCAGCACCAGTTGGCGCATCGGGGCCTGGACAACCTTGTCCAGTTCGAAACGGCTGTCAAAGGGGGCGGCCTTGCCCTTGCCGGGCTCCAGGCGCACGGCTCCTTGCCACCAGGCTTCCAGGGGCGCTGCCTTCACTTTGACGCCGGCGAGGCTGGCATCGAGTTCGAGGGGATCGCTGGAGGCAAAATGGGCGTCCGCAGTCACCAGGTGGCGATAGCTCTTCCGGATGCTGGCCTCGGCCACCGCCTTGTCACCGCCCAGGTGGGAATAGATCACCTCGCCAACCGTAAAGCCCTTGTACTGGATGGGGGTGCCGTCGGCCAGCTTCTTGTCGCTGATGAGCTTGACTAACAGCTCGTCATCATTGGCGCTGGGTAGGGGAGGGGTATTGTGGAGTATGTGGCGGCCGTCCACCCCTTGTAGCAGGCGGATGTAGTGGCTGTGTAAGAGGGTCTCCACCTGCAGATCCTTGAGGCTGCGTTCGGCCACCCAGGCGTAGAAGGGATCCATAGGCTGTTCGGAAAAGCCGAGCAGCACGCCGCTGTCGTTGCTGTCCATCACCTCGCCTATGACATGCTGGCGAGCGATGATGGGGGTGCCGGCCGGCAGGTAGAGGGGCTTTTCCAGGTTAAGGTGCACCTGGTGGCTGAAGCGCCGCTCCTGGGCCAGCACGAAACGCTGGCCGTATTCGGCCGCAGGTGAATCGTCCGGCGAGTCCATGGTCAGGCCGCCGGTCAGCATGGGCACCAGCCCCTGGCTATCCACCTTGATGCCGGAGAGATCCGCTTCCACCTTGATGCCGGAGACGTCGCGGAAGCGGCTGTCACGGCGTACCAGATCGGCATAGTTTTCATCGAAGGTCAGCTGCAGCACAACGGCGCCCGCTTCCTTGTCCAGCCGGTAGCTGTGCACTTCCCCTATGGGGACGCGCCTGTAATAGACCGGGGAGCCTTCCCCCAATGAGCCGAGGTTGCGAAGGGCAAGCTCCACCATGAAGACGCCGTCTGGCACCGGCTCAGGGGGCGGGGTACGCCTGGCGATGAAATGGCGCCGGCCCTTGCCGTCACCTGGCAGCATGGCGATGTAGTTGCCGGAGAAAAGGGTGTCGAGGCCCGATACCCCCAGGAGGCTGGCCTTGGGCTTGACCAGCCAGAACTGGGTCTTTTCCTTGAGCAGGGGCTCGAGATCGCGCATGGCGTTGATGTGGGCCGTGAACTGGCCGCTCTGGGCATCGAAGCTCAGGTGGCTCACCACCCCCACCTTGAAACCCTGGTAGCGCAGCTCCGTCTTACCGGGCACCAGGCCCTTGGCCTCGGGGAAGACCAGGGTCAGGGCCAGGCCCCTTTCCACGAACTGCTGGTAGATGAGGTAGCCGGCTAACGCCAGGGCCAAGAGCGGCACCACCCACACCAGGGACAGGCGCTTGACCTTGCGGACATCAGGTTTGTCCAACGTTTTGACGGCGTCTTTTTTCATCTTGGATCCATAACCAGCGGGTATCGAAGCGCATCGCCGCCACCATGGTCAGCACCACGACGAGGGCGAAGGGGGTGGCGGCAGGGCCAACCCGGAATTGGGACAAAAACCCTTGATCTACAAGGGTAACCATAATGGCGATCACGAAAATATCCAACATCGACCAGCGGCCGATGAAATGCACCAGGCGGTAGATCTTCTGGGCCGTTCTTGGCGCCAGGGACTTGTGATCCGACAGATAAAGGATGGTGCTCAGCAAGAGGATCTTGCCGATGGGCACCACCACGGAGGCGATGAAAACGATGGCCGCTATGGTCGGGCTGCCGTTCCTGGCCAGGGTCACTACCCCGGTAAAAATGGTGTCTGAGCCGGTGGAGCCGAAGCTGGTAGTGAAGGACATGGGCAGCACATTGGCCGGCACCAAGAGGATCACCGAGGCCAGCAGCAGCATCCAGCAAAGCTGCTTGCCTTGCCTGGGCCGGCTCTCGAGCAGCCGCTGGCAACGCCAGCAGTGCACGGCCGTGGGTACATTGAGGGCATGGCAACCAGCGCAGGGCCGAAGCCCCTTGATAGGGGTCATAGGCTGTTCGGCGATGCTCTGCCAGAGCATCACGGGGCGGATCCCCTGGATGAGGGCGGCCATGGCCAGTTGACCCATGATGAGGCAGGCCATGCCGGCCTTGATGTTGAGGTCGCCAATGTCGGCCAGTTTGACCATGCTGACGCAGAGCCCCACCAGCAATATATCCAGCATGCACCATTCCTTGAGGTGACCCAGGGCCACCAGGCTTTGGCGGCGCATGTAGCCGTCAGGGGCGAAGAGCACCACCAGCAGCAGCACCGACACCAGCACGGGGGCGGCAAGGGCCGTCAGGAACACCATCAGGCTGGGCAGCCACTGGCCTTCCTGGGCGAGCTTGGTGATGCCGGAGAGCAGGGTGGCGTCGGTCTCAAGGCCCAGGACGTCGAAGCTGATGAGGGGCATCACCAGCAGGCTGAGGCTGGCCCCAAGGAGCACCAAGGCCAGGGACACCATCCAGCGCACGGCCAGGTGCGGGCCCTCTGCAATGGCGCTGCCGCAACGGGGGCACCAGGCGTTGTGGCTGGTATCGAGCACACAACCGCTCATCTGCAGTTGGCAATAGGGGCAAACCAGTTGGGGTTCCGACATGAAAGATGGGCCGCCAGAGGTGATCTGGCCCATGCTAGCCCCAAGGGCGCTTCGCCTCAAGGGTTGGCCGGTCCGACAAGCCATTGTTGACGTTTACGTAAAGGGCATTTAGGCTGGTGGCACTCACTCTGGACATAGAGGTTTGTCATGTCTCAAGGACGCCGTTTTCGTGAGGCCGTCGCCCGCTCCAAGCCGCTGCAAATCGCCGGTACCATGAACGCCTATTTCGCCCTGATGGCCAGGGAGGTGGGCTTCGAAGCCATTTACCTGTCCGGCGCCGGTGTAGCCAATTCCGGTTTCGGCCTGCCCGATCTGGCCGTGACCACCCTCAACGACGTGGTCGAAGATGCCCGTCGTATCACCGGCGCCGTAGAGACGCCGCTGCTGGTGGATATCGACGTGGGTTGGGGCGGCGCCTTTAACATCGCTCGCACCATCAAGGAGATGGAGCGCGCCGGTGTTGCGGCCGTCCATATCGAAGACCAGGTCAGCCAGAAGCGCTGCGGTCACAGGCCCAACAAGGAAATCGTTTCCACTATGGAAATGCAGGACCGCATCAAGGCCGCCGTCGATGCCCGCCAGGACGAGAACTTCGTGATCATGGCCCGTACCGACGCCCTGGCCGTGGACGGCCTGGAAGCCGCCATAGAGCGCTGCGCCGCCTATGTGGAAGCCGGTGCCGACATGATCTTCGCCGAAGCCATGACCGACCTCGGCCATTACGACCGCATCAAGGAAGCGGTCAAGGTACCGCTGCTGGCCAACATGACCGAATTCGGCCAGACCGAGCTCTACCACAGGGACCAGTTGGCCGAGCACGGCGTCGACATGGTGCTCTATCCGCTGAGCGCCTTCCGTGCCGCCAACGCCGCCGCTCTCAAGGTCTTCCAGGCCATACTGCGCGACGGCAACCAGCAGGCCGAAGTGCCCAACATGCAGACCCGCGACGAGCTCTACAAATTCCTCAATTACCACTATTACGAGCAGAAGCTCGACGCGCTCTTTGCCAAGGATAAATAAGGACCAGAACCATGGTAGATAAAGCCCTGGGCGGCGCCGGTCTTCGCGGCCAGGTCGCCGGTCAAACCAGCATCTGTACCGTCGGCACCGCCGGCAACGGCCTGCACTATCGCGGCTATGACATCGAAACCCTGGCCGAAAAGGCTTCTTTCGAAGAAGTGGCTTACCTGCTGCTGCGCGGCAAGCTGCCCAACGTCGCCGAACTCGAAGCCTACAAGGCCAAACTCAAAGGCCAGCGCAAGCTGCCGGCCGTGCTCTGCGAAGTGCTGGAGAAGATCCCCGCTGACGCTCACCCCATGGACGTGCTGCGCAGCGGCTGTTCCATCCTGGGTAACCTGGAGCAGGAAGGGGATTTCGCCAACGAGATGAACGTGGCCGACCGCATGCTGGCCACCTTCCCCGGCATCATCAACTACTGGTACCGCTTCAGCCACGACGGCGTGCGCATCGACACCGATTCCGACTCCGACAGCATCGGCGGCCACTTCCTGGCCCTGCTGCACGGCAAGGCGCCGAGCAAGCTGCACGAGAAGGTGATGAACGTCTCCCTCATCCTCTACGCCGAGCATGAGTTCAACGCCTCAACCTTCACCGCCCGTGTCTGTGCCTCCACCCTGTCCGACATGCACTCCTGCGTGACCGGCGCCATCGGCTCCCTGCGCGGCCCGCTGCACGGCGGCGCCAACGAGGCGGCCATGGAGCTTATCGAGAACTGGAAGGACGAAGCCGAAGCCGAGGCCAGCCTCAAGGCCAAGCTGGAGCGCAAAGACAAGATCATGGGCTTCGGCCATGCCATCTACCGCACCAAGGATCCGCGCAACGCCGTGATCAAGCAGTGGTCCAAGGAACTGGCCGGCGAATTCGGCGACGACCGCCTCTACCGCGTCTCAGAAACGGCGGAGCGGGTCATGTGGGAAGAGAAGAAGCTGTTCCCCAACGCCGACTTCTTCCACGCCAGCGCCTACCACTACATGGGCATTCCCACCAAGCTGTTCACCCCCATCTTCGTGTGCTCGCGGGTGTCCGGCTGGACTGCCCACATCATGGAGCAGCGGGCCAACAACCGCATCATCCGCCCCTCGGCGGAGTATACGGGCCCGGGTGTGACCGAGTTCGTGCCCATCGAACAGCGCCCCTGACAATGACGGCGACCGCGATGCGGTCGCCTTTTCACCTTTTAGACCCCAGGTTTTGTCGTCATGAACACCCAATTCCGTAAAACCCTGCCGGGCACCGGCCTGGACTACTTCGACACCCGTGCCGCCGTGGACGCCATCCGCCCCGGCGCCTATGACAAGCTGCCCTACACGGCCCGTGTCCTGGCCGAGAACCTGGTGCGCCGCGCCGAGCCGGCCCGCCTCAATGATTTCCTGGGCCAGCTCATCGACTGCAAGCGCGAGCTGGACTTCCCCTGGTTCCCGGCTCGGGTGGTCTGCCACGACATCCTCGGCCAGACGGCCCTGGTGGACTTGGCCGGCCTGCGCGACGCCATCGCCGACAAGGGCGGCGACCCGGCCAAGGTCAACCCCGTAGTGCCGACCCAGCTCATCGTCGACCACTCCCTGGCCGTCGAGCACGCCGGCTTCGAAAAGGACGCCTTCGAGAAGAACCGCGCCATCGAAGACCGCCGCAACGAGGACCGCTTCCACTTCATCAACTGGTGCAAGACCGCCTTCGAGAACGTGGACGTGATCCCCCCCGGCAACGGCATCATGCACCAGATAAACCTGGAGAAGATGTCCCCCGTGGTCCAGGCCCGTGACGGCGTCGCCTTCCCGGACACCCTGGTGGGCACCGACAGCCACACCCCCCACGTCGACGCCCTGGGCGTCATCGCCGTCGGTGTCGGCGGCCTCGAGGCCGAGAGCGTCATGCTGGGTCGCGCCTCCTGGATGCGCCTGCCCGACATCGTCGGCGTGGAATTGACCGGCCGCGCCGCCCCCGGCATCACCGCCACCGACATTGTCCTGGCCATCACCGAGTTCCTGCGCAACGAGAAAGTGGTGGGGGCCTACCTGGAGTTCTTCGGCGAAGGGGCCGAGAGCCTGACCCTCGGCGACCGCGCCACCATCTCCAACATGACCCCGGAATACGGCGCCACCGCCGCCATGTTCCATATCGATCAACAGACCATCGACTACCTGCGCCTGACCGGCCGCGATGAAAAGCAGGTCCAGCTGGTGGAAAGCTACGCCAAGGAAGCCGGCCTCTGGGCCGACAGCCTCAAGGGCGCCCAGTACGAGCGCCTCTTGAAATTCGACCTCTCGACCGTAGTGCGCAACATCGCCGGCCCCTCCAACCCCCACAAGCGGGTGGCCACCAGCGACTTGGCCGCCAAGGGCATAGCCGCGCCTTGGGTGGAAGAAGAGGGCAAGATGCCGGACGGCGCCGTCATCATCGCCGCCATCACCAGCTGCACCAACACCTCTAACCCCCGCAACGTCATAGCGGCAGGCCTGCTGGCCCGCAACGCCGTTGAGAAGGGCCTGGTGCGCAAGCCCTGGGTCAAGACGTCCCTGGCCCCCGGCTCCAAGGCGGTGCAGCTGTACCTGGAAGAGGCGGGCCTGCTGCCTTATCTGGAGCAGCTGGGTTTCGGCATAGTGGCCTTTGCCTGCACCACCTGTAACGGCATGTCCGGCGCCCTGGATCCCAAGATCCAGCAGGAGATCATCGACCGCGACCTCTACGCCACCGCCGTACTCTCCGGCAACCGTAACTTCGACGGCCGTATCCACCCCTACGCCAAGCAGGCCTTCCTGGCGTCGCCGCCGCTGGTGATCGCCTACGCCATTGCCGGCACAGTGCGTTTCGACATCGAGAAAGACGTGCTGGGCCACGACGCCGACGGCAAGCCGGTGACCTTGAAGGACATCTGGCCGGCGGACAGCGAGATCGACGCCATCATCAAGCAGAGCGTCAAGCCCGAGCAGTTCCGCGCCGTCTACGAGCCCATGTTCGACATCAAGGTGGACTTCGGCGACAAGGGCAGCCCGCTTTACGACTGGCGCCCCATGAGCACCTATATCCGCCGTCCTCCCTACTGGGAAGGGGCCCTGGCCGGTGAGCGCAGCCTTAAGGGCATGCGGCCTCTGGCGGTGCTGGGTGACAACATCACCACCGACCACCTGTCGCCCTCCAACGCCATCCTCGCCAGCAGCGCCGCCGGCGAGTACCTGGCCAAGATGGGCCTGCCGGAGGAGGACTTCAACTCCTACGCCACCCACCGCGGTGACCACCTGACCGCCCAGCGCGCTACCTTCGCCAACCCCAAGCTGCTCAACGAGATGGTGCGCGGTGAAGACGGCGAGGTGAAGCAGGGTTCCCTGGCCAGGGTCGAGCCCGAAGGCAAGGTGATGCGCATGTGGGAAGCCATAGAGACCTACATGGAGCGCAAGCAGCCGCTGATCATCGTCGCCGGCGCCGACTACGGCCAGGGCTCCAGCCGTGACTGGGCCGCCAAGGGCGTGCGCCTGGCCGGTGTCGAGGCCATAGTCGCCGAAGGCTTCGAGCGCATCCACCGCACCAACCTCATCGGCATGGGTGTGCTGCCTCTGGAGTTCCAGGCCGGCACCGACCGCAAGGTCCTGGGTCTGGACGGTACCGAGACCTATGATGTTTCAGGCTCCCTGTCGCCCCGCGCTACCCTGACCCTGGTTGTCCACCGCCAGAACGGTGAACGCCTTGAAGTGCCTGTCACCTGCCGCCTGGATACCGCCGAAGAGGTGTCCATCTATGAGGCCGGTGGCGTGCTGCAGCGTTTTGCCAACGACTTCCTGGAAGCCGAAGCGGCGCACTAAGCTCCTGTTCAAGCGCCGCCTGCGGGCGGCGCTTTTTGTTGAGGATTGCATTGCATGAGTTTCAAACCCCAGATCCGTATTCCCGCCACCTACATGCGCGGCGGCACCTCCAAGGGCGTCTTCTTCAGGCTCGACGACCTGCCGGCCGCGGCCCAGGTGCCGGGCAAGGCCCGCGACAACCTGCTGCTACGGGTCATCGGCAGCCCAGACCCTTACGGCAAGCAGATAGACGGCATGGGCGGCGCCAGCTCCAGCACCTCCAAGACGGTGATCCTGAGCAAGAGCAGCCAACCCGGCCACGATGTGGACTACCTCTTCGGCCAGGTGGCCATCGATAGGGCCTTCGTGGACTGGAGCGGCAACTGCGGCAACCTGTCGGCGGCCGTCGGCGCCTTCGCCATCCATGCCGGGTTGGTGGACGCCGGGCGCATCCCTGAAAACGGCCTCTGCACAGTGCGTATCTGGCAGGCCAACATCCAGAAGAGCATCATCGCCCATGTGCCCATTACGGGCGGCGAGGTGCAGGAGACAGGGGACTTCGAGCTGGACGGCGTTACCTTTCCCGCCGCCGAGTTGCAACTGGAGTTCCTGGACCCGGCCGACGGCGAAGGGGCCTTGTTCCCCACTGGTAAGCTGGTGGACGAGCTGGAGGTACCCGGCGTCGGCACCTTCCAGGCGACCCTGATCAACGCCGGCATCCCCACCATCTTCGTCAACGCCGCCGACCTCGGTTACAGCGGCAGCGAGCTGCAGGACGACATCAACAACGATGCCGAGGCCCTGGCCCGTTTCGAGCGGATCCGCGCCCATGGCGCCGTCAAGATGGGCCTGATAAAGGACCTGGCCGAGGCCGAGAGCCGCCAGCACACCCCCAAGGTGGCCTTCGTGGCGCCGCCCAAGGACTATCAGGCCTCCAGCGGCAGCGCCGTCAAGGCAGCCGATATCGACTTGCTGGTACGGGCCCTGTCCATGGGCAAGCTTCACCACGCCATGATGGGCACGGCCGCTGTGGCCATAGGCACGGCCGCCGCCATCCCAGGCACCCTGGTCAATCTCGCCGCCGGCGGCACCGAGCGCGAAGCGGTGCGCTTCGGCCACCCCTCAGGCACCTTGAGGGTCGGCGCCGCCGCCGAGTTCAAGGACGGCAGCTGGACTGTCACCAAGGCGATCATGAGCCGCAGCGCCCGCATCCTGATGGAAGGCTGGGTGCGGATCCCCGGCGACAGCTTCTAAGGGGCTATCCTTCAGGGGGACAGCTTCCCCCTGAAGGAGCCCAAGATGGCCGACAGCACAGGCAGCAGTGCACTCCCTCCCTTCGATCCCCTGATCCGCGACATCGCCGACTACGTCTGTCACGCCAGCATTACCTCGGCAGTTGCCATGGAAACGGCCCACCATTGCCTGATGGATAGCCTGGGCTGCGCCTTACTGGCCTTGCGTTTTCCCGAATGCGCCAAGCTGCTGGGGCCCCATGTACCGGGCACACAGGTACCTTTGGGCGCCCGGGTGCCCGGTACCCGTTTCGAGCTGGATCCGGTCAAGGCCGCCTTCGACATCGGCTGCTGCATCCGCTGGCTGGATTACAACGACACCTGGCTGGCGGCAGAGTGGGGGCATCCTTCCGACAACCTCGGTGCCCTCTTGGCGGTAGCCGACTTCCAGTCCAGGCGCGCCCGCAGCCAGGGTAGGGTGCCGCTTTTGATGCAGGAGCTGCTTACAGCCATGGTCAAGGCCCATGAGATCCAGGGAATATTGGCCCTTTCCAACAGTTTCAATGCCGTCGGGCTGGATCACGTGCTGCTGGTCAAATTGGCCAGCACCGCCTTGGTGACGCAGCTGCTGGGCGGCAGTCATGAGCAGGTGATGGCTGCCCTGTCCCAGGCCCTGGTGGACGGCCAGGCCCTGCGCACCTATCGCCATGCCCCCAATGCCGGGCCGCGCAAGTCCTGGGCAGCCGGGGACGCCGCCAGCAGGGCGGTGCGGCTGGCGCTCATCACCCTGGCCGGTGAACCCGGTTATCCCAGCGCCCTCAGCGCCAAGCCCTGGGGTATGGAAGCGGTGCTGATGCAGGGCAGGGCCCTGACCCTGGCTCAGCACCTGGGCTCCTACGTGATGGAAAATGTGCTGTTCAAGATAGCCTTTCCCGCCGAGTTCCACGGCCAGACGGCAGTCGAATGCGCCTTCAAGCTACATGCGGAAGCGGTGGCCAGGCTGGAGGAGTTGGACCGCATCGAGATCCAGACCCAGGAAAGCGCCATGCGCATCATCAACAAGGCAGGGCCGCTCAACAACTTCGCCGACCGGGACCACTGCCTGCAGTACATGGTGGCGGTGGGCTTGTTGTTCGGTGAGCTAAGGGCAGAGTATTTTGAAGACGGCTTCCACCAGGCCCACCCACAAATCGACAACCTTAGGGCCAAGATGACGGTCAGCGAGGACAAGAGCTACAGCCGCGATTACCTGGACGGGCGCAAGCGATCCATCGCCAATGCGGTGCAGCTCTTCTTTAAGGACGGCAGCCACAGCGCCAAGGTGGAAGTGCAGTACCCCCTTGGGCACAGACGCCGCCGCGCCGAAGGTATACCGCGGCTCAAGGCCAAGTTCGAAGCTAACCTCGCCAGCCGCTTCCCCAAGGGGCAGGCCGAGGCCATCTGCGCGTTGCTGGACAGCGACGCGGCCCTTCGCACCCTGCCGGTGGATGACTTCATGGCGCTGCTGCAGATCTAGGGCCGTTCATAAAAGCCTCAGCCTTGGCTGCGATACTGGGTTTGACCCTTGTGCCCTGAAAAAGAGGGCGTGACCTTCAGTCATTTCCAGGATACTGTATAAACGAACAGTTAAATGGGAGTCATTATGGCCGTTGTCATTCAGTACGTGGTTGTACGCAAGGGGATAGAAAAAATGACCTTCACCAGCAAACAGGAAGCCGACGCCTACGACAAGCTGCTGGACAGCGCCGAAGTGCTGGCCGAGTTGCTGGAGCAGGCGCCTGTGGAGCTGAGTGAAGAGGACCGCGAACAGCTGGGGCTGTTCCTGGCCACCGAGAAGGAACAGGTGCTGGCGGCCTTCAAGGGCAAGGTGGCACCCAAACCGAGTAAAGGGAAAAAGGAAAGCACATGAAGATAAAAGCGATAACCCTGATGCTGGCCCTGGTCAGCCCCCTGGGTCTGGCCATGGACAGGTACATAGCGGTGCAAGGGGAGGCCAGCCGCGCCGTGACTCCGGACGAAGTGACTTTCAGCGTCACCTTCATCGCCGACGGCCAGGATCCTGACCAGTTGCTGAGTGCCATTGAAGCCAGGGCCAAGCCACTGCTGGCGAGGCTCAAGAGCCTGGGGCTGGTGGACAAGGACATCCAGGGTTATCGCTTCGAGGTCTTTCCCCGCTATGAAAAAGACAAGCCGGTAGGCTTGCGGGTCCAGCAGCGCTACCAGCTCACAGTCCATGGGTTCGACAAGTACCCTGCCGTGCTCAAGGCCACTACCCAGGCCAAGGTCGACCAGTTGGGCCAGGCGAGCCTCGGCTATTCGGGGCAAGAGCAGCTCTACCAGGAGCTCTTGGCCGAAGCCGTGACCAAGGCCAGGGCCAAGGCCAAGCTGCTGGCCAAGGCCGGTGACGCCCAGCTCGGCAAACTGGTCAGCGTGGACGAGCAGGGCAGTTACAGACCCCCTGTCATGTTCCTCAAGGCCGCGGCCATGAGCGATGCCAGGGAAAGTGCCCAGACGCCCGGAGAGATCCAGGTCCAGGCCAATGTTTCTGCCCGTTTTGCCCTCAAGGACTGAGGCGCCGCCTGCCGCAGCAGGCGGCCTTCAACCTTGCCAGGGCTGGACAGGGCCAAGGCCGGTAAGTTATACCGACATCCTGATGAAAAGCCGCCACGGCAGATTAGAGTAGAGATGAGCAACAAAGCCGCGTTTTACGCTGAACTGACCCAGATGACCCTGGGCCTTATCGAAGGCGAACCCGACCTTATCGCCAACCTGGCCAATGTCAGCGCCCTGCTGAACGAACACCTGGATGACCTCAACTGGGTGGGCTTCTACCTGCTGCAGGGCGACACCCTTGTGCTGGGGCCCTTCCAGGGCAAAGCCGCCTGTGTGCGCATCCCGGTTGGCAAGGGGGTCTGCGGCACCGCCGTCTCAGCGGCCGCCACCCAGAGGGTGGAAGACGTCCATGCCTTCCCCGGCCACATCGCCTGCGACGCCGCCTCCAACTCCGAGATAGTGGTGCCCCTGGTCGTAGACGGCGCCATCATCGGTGTCCTGGATGTCGACTCCCCCTCATTCAGCCGCTTCGACGAAGCCGATGAAGCCGGCCTCGACAGCCTGGTGCTGGCCCTTGGCCAAGCCCTGGGCAAAGCTGGTAAATAAGCCGGCTGTCCTTATAGAATAAGCCGCTGCGCCTGCCCCAAGGCGGGCGTATCTGGCAAAGGAACTCTCATGGAACAAACTGAAAGCTCGGTCAAACTCCCCGACACCAAGGCGGTCCTCGCCTTCCTGGTGGAAAACTTCCCCTCCTGCTTTTCCCAGCAAGGCGAAGCCAAGCCCCTGAAGATCGGTATCTTCCAGGAGCTGGCTGAACGCCTCGATGGTGACGAGCGCGTCTCCAAGACCCAACTGCGGGTGGCGCTGCGCCACTACACCAACGCCTGGCGCTACCTCAAGGCCGTCAAGGCCGGTGCCAAGCGGGTCGACCTGGACGGGGCAGAAACGGCCGAAGTGACTGAAAGCGAAGCGGAACACGCCAAGACCAGCCTGCATGAATCCATGCGCAAGGCCGGTGTCGACCCGGACAAAAAGCCTTACAAAAAACCGGCCGACAAGGGCTCCCGTAAACCAAACCAAGGCGCTAGGGTCAAACCTAAAGTCAAGGCGCCCCGCCTCGACATCAATGCCCTGAAAGTAGGGGACGATGTGCGGGTCGTGGGCGGCCAAAAACCATTGCCGGGTACTGTAGTTGCCGTCGACAAGGATTCAGTGCAAGTACAGTTGGTTACCGGCATGGTCATGCACGTTAAAGGCGAGCACCTGATTGCCGCCAAAGGGGAGTAAGTATGGTTAAGGTGATTCGAATGGCCGCCCTGGCGGCGGCAGTGGCGGTGGCTTTTGGCAGCTATGCCGTGGAGCCGAGCCTCGGCATGGACGCGCTGCCCAAGCTGGCGCCCGAAGCCCAGCACGAAACGGCGACCAAGCGGATCACCACCTTGCTCCGGCGCTCCCACTACAAGCATTTTGCGATGGACGACGCCCTGTCGTCCGCCATCCTTGACCGCTACCTGGAAAACCTCGACTACAACCGCAGCGTCTTCCTGCAAAGCGACATCGACGGCTTCCAGAAGTACCGCACCGAGATCGACGACGATCTCATCAAGGGCGACACCCACTTCGCCTACGACATCTACCAGTTGGGCATGAAACGCCGCTACGAGCGTTTCGCCTACGCCTTGTCGCTCCTCGATAAGCCCATGGATTTTACCAAGGACGACAGTTACACCTACGACAGGACCAAGGCCCCTTGGGCCAAGGACGAGGCCGAGCTCAACGAGATCTGGCGCGAGCGGGTCAAGTACGACGCCCTCAACCTGAAGATGGCCGGCAAAAACTGGGAGCAGATCAAGGACACCCTGACCAAGCGTTATGACAACGCCATCAAGCGCCTGAGCCAGTCCCAGAGCGAAGACGTCTACCAGCTGGCCATGAACGCCTTTGCCCAGCAGGTCGAACCCCACACCAGCTACATGTCTCCCCGCAACGCCGAGCGTTTCCAGATGGAGATGAACCTGCAGCTGGAGGGTATAGGTGCCGTGCTGCAGTCGGTAGACGACTACACCGTCATCGCCTCCCTGGTGGACGGCGGCCCGGCGGACAAGTCCGGCGAGCTGAAGGTGGATGACAAGATCATCGCCGTTGCCCAGGACAAGGGCGATTTCGTGGACATCGTCGGCATGCGCCTGGACGACGTGGTCGAGCTTATCAAGGGACCCAAGGGTTCCAAGGTGCGCCTGGAAGTGCTGCCCGGTGGCTCGGTATCCGCCAAACCCAAGGTAGTGACCCTGGAGCGCGACAAAATTCGTTTGGAAGACCGCGCCGCCAAGGGCGAGGTCTACACCATCCCTTATGGCGAGTACAAAGGCCAGACCATTGGCGTCATCAACGTGCCCAGCTTCTATGTGGGCCTGTCCGAGGACGTCAAGAAGGAGCTGGGCAAGCTCAAGGACAAGGGCGTCAGCGCCATCGTCATGGATTTGCGCGGTGACGGCGGCGGTGCCCTGACCGAAGCCTCCGCCCTGTCCGGCCTCTTCATCGACGAAGGCCCAGTGGTGCAGGTAAGGACCGCCAGCGGCCGTGTCGAAGAGGAAGGGGATGACGACGGCAAGACCAGCTACGACGGCCCCATGGCGGTCCTCATCGACCGTTACAGCGCCTCGGCCTCCGAGATCTTCGCCGCCGCCATGCAGGACTACGGCCGGGCCCTCATCATCGGCCAGAACTCCTACGGCAAGGGCACAGTGCAGCAGCACCGCAGCCTGGGTCGCCTCTACGATCTCTTCGACAAACCCCTTGGTCACATCCAGTACACCATCGCCAAGTTCTACCGCATCAACGGCGGCAGCACCCAGCACAAGGGTGTCGAGCCCGATGTCCTGCTGCCGGCCGAGATAGACCCCACCAAGGTCGGGGAGAGCACCGAGAGCAATTCCCTGCCCTGGGACCACATCGACCGCGCCGACTACCAGAGCCTGGGGATGGTCAGCAATGTGGCCGAGCTGAACAAGCTGCATCAGCAGCGCATGAAGGACGACCCCCGTTACAGCTATATCCTCGGTGACATCAAGGACTACGAGGCCCACAAGGACGACAAGACCGTCTCCTTGAACGAGGCCAAGCGGGAGACCCAGCGGGACGAGGATGACCAGAAGCGCCTGGCCCGCATCAACAGTTGGGCCAAGTTCGAGGGCAAGGACAGCTTCAAGACTTTGGACGACGTGCCCAAGAACTTCGAGCTGCCGGACGTGGATCTGGCGGAGGCGGCCCGCATCACCTTGGACTACGTCAAACTCGGCCAGTTGGCCAAGAAATAAGATAAAAGCCTAAGGCCCCGATTTCGGGGCCTTTTTTCATGCCGTCCCCTCTGTTAGGGTTTAACAGGACAATAACAACAAGGAAGGCGGCATGCAGAAAGCCACTCGCCAGACCAACCGCTGGTCAAACCGGCTCGCTTACATACTGGCGGCCACGGGGGCCGCGGTGGGCCTCGGCAACATCTGGAAGTTTCCCTATATCACGGGCCAGAACGGCGGCGGCGCCTTCGTGCTGGTCTATCTCGTCTGCATCCTCTTCATCGGCATTCCGGTGATGATGGCGGAAGTGGCCCTTGGCAAGCATGGCCGCCACACCCCGGGCCGCTCTGTGCTGGAGGTGGCCAAGAGTTCCGGCAAGTCGCACTGGTGGAGCCTGGTGGGTTGGATGGGGGTAGTCTCTGGTTACCTGATCCTGTCCTTTTACGTGGTGATCACCGGCTGGGCCCTTGCCTATATCTACAAGGCTGGGGCAGGGGACTTCGGCACCGGCGATCCCAAACAGGTACAGGCGCTCTTTGCCGATCTCACCAATGACGGCTGGGCCCTGCTGGGCTGGACCAGCACCGTTGTCCTCGCCACTGTGCTGGTGATCGGCAAGGGGGTCAAGGCGGGTTTGGAGCGGGCCGTTTCGGCGCTGATGCCGCTGCTCTTCCTGCTGCTGCTGGGGCTCGCCATCTACGCCGCAAGTGAAGGGGACTTCTGGGCTGCCTTCCACTTCATGTTCGCGCCGGATTTCTCCAAGCTCAGCATCAACGGCGTAGTGGTAGCCCTGGGCCATTCCTTCTTCACCCTGAGCCTGGCCTCGGGGATCATGATCATGTACGGCGCCTATCTGCCGGAAGGGGTCTCCATCGCCAAGAGCTCGGTGTGGATAGCCTTCTTCGACACCCTGGTGGCCCTCATCGCCGGCATGGTGATCTACCCCGTGGTCTTCGCCAACCACCTTGAGCCTGGTGCCGGCCCTGGCCTTATCTTCCAGACCCTGCCCATCGCCTTCGGCCAGATGCCGGGCGGCCGCCTGGTGGGGGTATTGTTCTTCATCATGCTGGTGTTCGCCGCCTTCACCTCGGCTCTGGCCCTTATCGAGTCTTCTGTGGCCTGGCTGGTGGAAAAGCGCGGTTTTGGCCGCTGGCAGGCCGCCTTCGCCGCGGGCTTTGGGATCTGGCTGCTGTCCCTTGGCACCATAGCGTCGGTGTCCAACATGCCCATCGCCATCTTCCACACCCCCTGGGGCGAGGTGCATTTCTTCGCCATCCTCGATTACCTGACGGCCAACATAGCCCTACCCATCGGAGGTCTGCTGATCGCCATCTTTACCGGATGGGTGGCCAACAAGGCCCTGATGGCTGATATGATTGACGCACCCTGGGTATTCAGGCTCTGGCATCCGGTGATTAAATACCTGGCGCCACTGGCCATACTGCTGGTGTTTTTACAACTGACCGGGGTTATCCACCTCTGAGACCTTGAAGTACAGGGGCGCCCAGGCGCCCTTGGAGAACAATAATGACCAAGACCATCAAGACCCCTTCGCTGCTGGACGCGGTGATCCCCGTAGTGGTGCTGATCGCCATGCTGGCAGCCTCAGTGCAGCTGTTCCACGACAACTCCTCATCAGGGCCCAACCAGATAGCGTTGCTGCTGGCCGCCATGGTGGCCGCCATCATCGCCCTCAAAAACGGCCATCAATGGATGGATATCGAGAAGGGCATCGTCAAGGGCATCAGCATCTCCCTTGGCGCCGTGCTTATCCTGCTGGCGGTAGGGGCCCTGATCGGCACCTGGCTGCTGGCGGGCACAGTGCCGAGCCTCATCTATTTCGGCCTCAAGCTGCTGAGCCCCAACATCTTCTATTCCGCCACCTGCCTCATCTGCGCCTTGGTGTCCCTGTCCATAGGTTCCAGCTGGACCACGGCGGCCACCATAGGGGTAGCGCTGATGGGGGTGGCGAATGGCCTTGGCCTGAACCCCGCCATCACCGCCGGCGCCGTGGTGTCCGGTGCCTATTTCGGCGACAAGATCTCGCCCTTGTCCGAGACCACCAACCTGGCCCCGGCCGTGGCCGGCTCCGAGCTTTTTGCCCATATCCGCCACATGATGTGGACCACGGTGCCGTCCTTCGTGCTGGCGCTGCTGATCTTCCTGGGCTTCGGCATGGGTATCAAAGGGGAAGCCTCCACGGCCCGTATCGACGCCATACTGACCGGCCTGAACGGCACCTTCGACATCTCCGTCTGGCACCTGGTGCCCCTGGCGCTGCTGTTGGTGATGGCCATGCGCAAGATGCCGGCCTTCCCGGCCGTGTTCATCGGCGCGCTCTTCGGCGGCCTCTGGGCGCTGCTGTTCCAGCAGCCGCTGATCCACAAGCTGGCCGGCGGCACCGATCTGGTTTCTTCCCTCAAACTTATCTGGTCCACCCTCTTTGACGGCGTCAAGATCAACACCGGCAACGAGACCCTGGACTCCCTGCTGTCCGGCGGTGGCATGGCCTCCATGCTCAACACCGTATGGCTTATCATGTGCGCCATGTCCTTCGGTGCCGTCATGGAGCGCACCGGCCTGCTGCGCCGCCTGATCCAGGGCCTACTGGGAGCCGCCAAGAGCGCCGGCAGCCTGGTGGCCGCCACCATCGCCACCTGTATCGGCACCAACATCCTCACCGCCGACCAGTACATGGCCATCGTCATGCCGGGTCGCATGTTCAAAGAAGAGTTCGAGAACCGCCACCTGGCCTCGGTCAACCTGTCCCGGGCCCTGGAAGACGGCGGCACCATCACCTCGCCCTTGGTGCCCTGGAACACCTGCGGCGCCTACATGCATTCGGTGCTGCTGGTTTCCCCGGCCGACTACTTCATTTATGCTTTCTTCAACCTCATCAACCCGGTGCTGGCGGTTGTTTACGCCTACCTGGGAGTGAAGATCCTAAGGCTCAGCCCCCCCGCCGAGGGGTCAGCCCAATAATCAAAAGAAAGAGCCCGGCACAGCCGGGCTCTTTGCAAGGAGAAGACATGGCCAAGAAGCCTGTAAAGCGCCTGTCGGACTACCAAGCCCCGGCTTTTTTCGTCGACACCCTGGATCTGCATGTGGAGCTACACGACAGCGCCACCCTGGTCACCGCCACCAGCCGCCTGAAAAAAGCGGGCACCGACAGCCTGCTGCGTCTCGACGGCGAGCAACTGGAGCTGGTGAGCCTTGAGCTGGACGGCGTTGCCGTCGAACCCCGCTTTGAGAACGACCAGCTGCTGCTGGACGTGCCGGGGGAGGGCGCCGAACTCAAGGTGGTGACCCGCATCAATCCCGAAGCCAATACCGCCCTCGAAGGCCTCTACAAGTCTGGCGGCGCCTTCTGTACCCAGTGTGAGGCCGAGGGTTTTCGCCGCATCACCTATTTCCCCGACCGCCCCGACGTGCTGGCCGTCTATACCACCACCATAGTGGCGGACAAGGCCCTCTACCCGCAGCTGCTCTCCAACGGCAACCTGGTGGCCAGTGGCGACCTCGAGGGTGGCCGCCATTTCGCCACCTGGCAGGATCCCCATCCCAAGCCCTGCTACCTCTTCGCCCTGGTGGCTGGTGACTTCGATCTTCTGGAAGACGGCTTCACCACCAGCAGCGGCCGCGATGTGCTGCTGCAGATCTTTGTCGACAAGGGCCGCAAGGCCCAGGCCCGCCACGCCATGGACGCCCTCAAGGGCGCCATGAAGTGGGACCAGGACAACTACGGCCTGGAATACGATCTGGACCGCTACATGATAGTGGCGGTGGATTTCTTCAACATGGGGGCCATGGAAAACAAGGGCCTCAACATCTTCAACGCCAAGTACGTGCTGGCCGACGACGACACCGCCACCGACCAGGACTACGACGCCATTGCCGCCATCATCGCCCACGAGTACTTCCACAACTGGACCGGCAACCGCGTCACCTGCCGCGACTGGTTCCAGCTCAGCCTCAAGGAAGGGCTGACGGTGTTCCGCGACCAGCAGTTCAGCGCCGACTGGGCGGGCTCCAGCGCCACCCGCATCAAGGAAGCCCAGGTGATCCGCACCAACCAGTTCGCCGAGGACGCTGGCCCCATGAGCCACCCCATCCGGCCCCAGGCGGTGGCGGAGATGAACAACTTCTACACCGTCACCGTCTACAACAAGGGCGCCGAGGTGATCCGCATGCTCCACGGCCTGCTGGGCAAGGCGGGCTTCCGGGCCGGCATGGATCTCTATTTCGAGCGCCATGACGGCCAAGCCGTGACCTGCGACGACTTCGTGGATGCCATGGCGGACGCCAACGACCGGGATCTGACCGCCTTCAAGGGCTGGTACAGCCAGTCTGGTACCCCTGTGGTCAATGTCGCCGAGCATTGGGATGGCAGCCAATACAGCCTGGTGCTGACGCAACACACCCCGCCAACGGCAGACCAGCAGCAAAAAGGCCCGCTGCCGCTGCCCTTCGCCATAGAACTCTTGGGCCATGGCCGCCAGGTGTTGCAGCTGGACGGCGCCGAGCAGCGCTTCGAACTGGGCAGCTTCGCCGAAAAGCCGGTGCTGGCGCCGCTCTGCGGTTTCTCGGCCCCGGTCAAGCTGGTGTTCGAACAGAGTGATGCCGAGTTGGCCGCCCTGGTGGAAAAGGCCAGTGACGGCTTTGTGCGGGTGGACGCCGCCGAGCGTCTGCTGCAGCGCCTGGTGGAAGCCTGGCTCAAGGGCGAAGAACATGCCGCCCTGGATCTCTGGCTGGGGGCCCTGGAAGCCATAGCCAAAGGGCCTTTGCAGGACGCCTTCTTGGAGAGCGAACTGTTCAAGGTGCCCGGCATCATGGCCATGCAGGGCTGGTTCGAGACCATAGACCTGGACGGCCTGGTGGCGGCCCGCGACCGGCTGCGCCAGGCGGTGCGTGAGCGCTGCTTCGGGGCGCTCAAAGCCCGTTACCAAGAGGTGCAGGGGCTTGCAGACAAAGGGGCCAGGGCGCTGACCAACAGCCTCCTGGCCTTGCTGGCAGAGAACCTGCCCGAGGAAGTGGCTCGCCGCTACCACCAGGCCGCCAACATGACCGAGCGCCAAGGGGCCTTGGCAGCAGCCGTCGCCGGCGAGCTGGCTGAGAGTGAGGCGCTGCTGGCCGAGTTTGCCGAGCGATACCAGGACAATCCCCAAGTGCTGGACAAGTGGCTGATGCTGCAAGGCCAAAGGGCAGGTGCCCTGGAGCGCATGGACCAGCTTAGCCGCCACGGCGCCTTCAACTGGCAGAACCCCAACCGCACCCGAGCGCTGTTCGGCACCTTCATCGCCCATAACCCCCAGTGCCATACCGAGGCCGGCTATGCCTGGCTGGGCCTGGTGCTGCCGAAGCTCGATGCCATCAACCCCCAGGCCACGGCCCGGATGGTGGCACCCTTGCTGCAATGGCGCCGCTTCGACGCCGGCCGCCGGGCACAGCTCGAGCAGCTGCTGACGGCGCTGCGGGCCAGGGACAGCCTGTCTGCCGATGTGGGCGAACTGCTGGACAAGGCCTTGGCCTAAGGTGGGGCCCGGTTTAGGCCGGGCTTTTTGATGCGCCAATATCTCTTGTCCATCCATTTCAGCTACAGCGAACTGGAGGCCGCCTACCAGCGGCCCGACATGCGGCTGCTGCTGCGCGCCGACGGCGGCCAGCTGCTGTCGGTGCCTTTTCGCTACCTGAGGCCCTATGTCGGGCCGTCCGGGATCCAGGGGCGCTTTGCCCTGGAGCTGGACGAGCAAAACCAGATCCGGCGTTTGTACGCCTTGCCTTGAATGTGCGCCCGGTCACCAAAAGTAGTGCTCTAAAGTCTGGTTGCCGGGTATTACTGAAATTAATGGCACTTTGATCTTGCCGAAAGAGGGCGCCAGCCCAGGCCCAGGCTGGCTTGCAGCCCCCGTCAACGCTGCTGGTCGCACCAGTCCCATCCGCAGCGGGATTTTCTCTCCTCCCCCTCGCAACATGCGACACAAAGGCATAAAATTGTCACGGCTTTCAAGCGCCTTGACGCTTGCGTAAAGCACCATAATTTCACTCACCACAACGGGGTAAGCGGTAATCCGCTACGCAGTACCTAAGGGAAGAGAGTCTCATGGCACTGATCGACGGTCATTCGTCCGTACTGCTCGACAACGTCTGCAAATTAATAGAAACCAAGGTTCCCTCCGATCGCGCCCCGCTCATCACCGCCTTTGTCCAAAAAATCTACGGCACCATGTCCATCGACGATTTCCAGGGTCGTAACGACGCTGATCTCTATGGCGCGGCCCTGAGCCTGTGGAATGCCTTACAAAAGAAAAAGGCCGGTGAGAGCTATATTCGCGTCTTCAACCCGGAAGTCAGCCGTGACGGCTGGCAGTCAAGCCATACCATCATCGAGATAGTCCATGATGATATGCCTTTCCTGGTTGACTCGGTGCGTATGGCGCTCAGTCGCCGCGGTATCACCTCCCACCTGATGTTGCACTTGCCGATGGCCTTTGTCCGCGACAAGCACAACCAGGTCACCGCCATTCACCGCCTCTCTGAGCGCAAGGCCGGCGACAGCGCCGAAACCGTCTTCCTCATCGAAGTGGACCGCCAGACCGAACAGGACGTCATCGACGGCCTGCTCGAAGAGCTGAAGGTGGTGCTGGCCGATGTGACCCTGGCGGTCACCGACTGGCAACCGATGCAGGACCGCCTGGACGACGTCATAGCCCGCATCGAGAAGGCCAAGTTGCCGGTGGGCGAGGATGAGCGCGCCGAGGCCGACGCCTTCCTCAAATGGGTGAACGATCATAACTTCACCCTGATGGGCTATCGCTATTACGCCATCGAAGCGGTGAAGGGCGACTACGAGTTGCGCCCGGACATCGACTCCAGCCTGGGTCTGATGCGCGCTTCCAAAGAGGTGCACAAGCGCAGCCTGTCCGCCCTTGGCGACAGCGCCTGGGAAGAGGCTCTGAGCCCGCACCTGCTGGTGCTGACCAAGACCAACTCCAAGTCCCGCGTCCATCGCCCGGCCTATATCGACTATATCGGCGTCAAGCGTTTCGACGACAAGGGCAAGGTCGTCGGTGAAGACCGCTTCATCGGCCTCTACGCCTCCAGCGTCTACAACAACTCCGCCATGCAGATCCCGCTCATTCGCCAGAAACTGCAGCGGATCATGGACAGCTGCGGCTTTGCCGACGGCAGCCACGCCTTCAAGGCGCTGCTCAACATCCTTGAGACCTATCCGCGCGACGAGCTGATCCAGGCCAAGGAAGAGGAGCTGCAGCAGGTGGGCCTGGGCGTACTGCAGATGCAGGAGCGGGACAAGACCCGCCTCTTCATCCGCAAGGACCCCTTCGGGCGCTACTACTCCTGCATGGTCTACGTGACCAAGGAGCGCTACAACACCCAGCTGCGCATCGCCACTCAGCGCATCCTGGCCCAGGCCCTGGGCTCTACAGAAGAAGTGGAATTCACCACTTACTTCTCCGAATCAGTCCTGTGCCGCACCCATTACCTGGTGCGGGTCAAGGACGCGGATAAAGAAATCAACGTGAAAGAAATCGAAGCCAACCTCATCGAGGCGGCCCGCTCCTGGGAAGACAAACTGGAAGCGGCCCTGCTGTCCATCCACGGCGAATCCAACGGCAAGAAGCTGGCCCGCAAGTACGTGCAGGCTTTCCCCCGTTCCTACAAGGAAGAGGTACTGCCCTCTACCTCCGCCGTGGACATCGCGCAACTGGAAGCCCTGAACGACGACCACCAGCTGGGCATGTTGTTCTACCGGCCCCAGGAATTCCGCAACCCGCGCCTGGTCAAGCTGAAGCTGTTCCACAAGGACCAGCCCATCTACCTGTCCGACGTGATGCCGATGCTCGAAAACATGGGTCTGCGCATCATGGGCGAGCGCCCCTGCGAGGTGCATACCTCCGACGGCGAGCGTTACTGGGTACTGGACTTCTACATGGAGCACGGCGGCGCTACCGAGCTGAACCTCGAAGAGAGCCAGCACCGCTTCCAGGACGCCTTCGCCAAGGTTTGGAGCGGCGACTTCGAAGACGACGGCTTCAACAAACTGGTACTGGGCGCCGGCCTGACCGGCCGCGAAGTGGTGATACTGCGCGCCTTTGCCAAGTACATGCGCCAGATCGGCTCTTCCTTCAGCCAGTCCTATATCGAAGAGACCCTGGTCCGCTACCCCCACATCGCCCAGATGCTGGTGCAGCTCTTCGTCAAGCGCTTCGATCCCAAGAAGCCGGCGGCCGAGAAGACCCTGGAGAAGATGGCCCAGCAGATCAACGACGAGCTGGAGCAGGTGTCCAACCTGGACGATGACCGCATCATCCGTTCCTACATGGAGCTGATCCAGGCCACCCTGCGCACCAACTACTTCCAGAAGAGCAAAGACGGCGGCGACAAGCCCTACATCTCCATCAAGATGAAGCCGGAGCTGATCTCCGACATGCCGCTGCCTCTGCCGGCCTTCGAGATCTTCGTCTACAGCCCCCGCGTCGAGGGTGTACACCTGCGCGGCGGCAAGGTCGCCCGGGGTGGCCTGCGTTGGTCAGACCGCCGCGAAGACTTCCGCACCGAGGTCCTCGGCCTGGTCAAAGCCCAGCAGGTCAAGAACACCGTCATCGTGCCCGTGGGCGCCAAGGGCGGTTTCGTCTGCAAGAAGCTGCCCACCACAGGTGGCCGCGAAGCCTTCCTCAACGAAGGTAAAGAGTGCTACCGCACCTTCATCCGCGCCCTGTTGGACATCACCGACAACATCGTCGCCGGTGAGATAGTGCCCCCCGTCGACGTGCTGCGTCACGACGAGGACGACCCCTACCTGGTGGTGGCCGCCGACAAGGGCACCGCCACCTTCTCCGACATCGCCAATGCCATCGCCGAGGAATACGGCCACTGGCTGGGTGACGCCTTCGCCTCCGGCGGCTCCGTCGGTTACGACCACAAGAAGATGGGCATCACCGCCCGCGGCGCCTGGGAATCCGTCAAGCGTCACTTCCGCGAGATGGGCATCGACTGCCAGAGCACCGACTTCACCGCCATTGGTGTGGGTGACATGGCCGGCGACGTCTTCGGCAACGGCATGCTGCTGTCCAAGCACATCCGCCTGCAGGCCGCCTTCAACCACATGCACATCTTCATCGACCCGGATCCGGATGCGGCCAGCAGCTTCGAAGAGCGCGAGCGCCTCTTCAACCTGCCCACCTCCACCTGGGACGACTACAACAAGGACCTCATCTCCGAGGGCGGCGGCATCTTCAGCCGTAGCCTCAAGGCCATCAAGCTGACCCCGCAGATGAAGCGCATGCTCGACACCAAGAAAGTCAGCATGACCCCCAACGAGCTGATGAAAGCCATACTGCAGATGGAAGTGGATCTGCTGTGGAACGGCGGCATCGGCACCTACGTCAAGGCCAGCAGCGAAAGCCACGCCGAAGTGGGTGACCGCGCCAACGACGCCATCCGCATCAACGGCGGCGAGCTCAGGGCCAAGGTGGTAGGCGAGGGCGGTAACCTGGGTTGTACCCAGCGTGGCCGTATCGAGTACGCCCTCAAAGGCGGCCGCCTCAACACCGACTTTGTGGACAACGTCGGCGGCGTGGACTGCTCCGACAACGAGGTCAACATCAAGATCCTGCTCAACACCCTGGTGCAGAGCGGCGACATGACCCGCAAGCAGCGCGACCAGCTGCTGTACGAGATGACCGACGAAGTCTCCCGTATCGTGCTGGAAGACTGCTACGAGCAGACCCACTCCATCTCCATCACCGAGCTCAAGGGCGGCACTGCCCTCAAGGAGCAGGTGCGCTTCATCCAGGAGCTGGAAAAAGCCGGCAAGCTGGACCGCGCCCTGGAGTTCCTGCCGTCTGAAGACGAGCTGGCCGAGCGCTTGGCCCAGGGCAAGGGTCTGACCCGCCCCGAGCTGTCCGTGCTGGTGGCCTACGGCAAGATGGTCCTCAAAGAGCAGTTCAACGTGGTGGAGATCACTGAAGATCCCTATCACTCCCGCCTGCTCAAGGCCAACTTCCCGCAGCCGCTGCAGGAGAAGTTCAGTGATGCCATGGCCAACCACCCGCTGAAGGGCGAGATCATCGCCACCCAGCTGGCCAACCGCATCACCAACGACATGGGCCTGAACTTCGTGCACCGCATGATGGACGAGACCGGCGCCAGCGCTGCCGACATCGCCCACAGCTATGCCCTGGCCGCTGCCATCTTCGACCTGCGCCGCCTCTGGGGTGAGATCACCGCCCTCGACAACGTCGTCAGCAGCGATGTACAGACCGAGATGCTGTTTGAGCTGCGCCGCACCATCCGTCGCGCCACCCGCTGGTTCCTGCGCCATCGCAACAAGGCCATGACCATCGAGGAAGGCATCGCCTTCTACCGCGATGCCTCCGCCCAGATAAAAGACCAGTTGCTGGACTTCATGGTGGAAGAGGAAGCCGAAGGAATCCGCGAAGAAGCGGCCCGCTTGGTGGAAGCCGGTATCCCTGCCTCCCTGGCAGCCGAAGTGGAACAGCTCTCCAGCCTGTTCTGCGTGCTGGATATGGCCGAGGTGGCCCATGCCCAGGCCAAGCCGGTGGCCCTGGTGGCCAGCACCTACTTCAAACTGGGTGCCAAGCTGGGTCTGCACTGGTTCCTCGAGCAGATCATCAGCCAGCCGGTCAACAACCACTGGCAGGCCCTGGCCCGCGCTTCCTACCGCGAAGAGCTGGACTGGAACCAGCGCCAGCTGACCGCAGTAGTGCTGCTGGCCTGTGCCGACGACAGCTGCCCCACCGAAGACGTGGTGGAAGGCTGGCTGGAAGGCCACGAGATGGTGCTGACCCGCTGGAACCAGATGTTGTCCGAGTTCCGCTCCAGCCAGGCCAACGAGTTCGCCAAGTTCTCCGTGGCCCTGCGCGAGCTTGGGATCCTCATCCATCATTGCCAGCCCGCTGCGGCATAAGTTGTTGTTATAATGAAAAACCTCGGCCCAGCGCCGAGGTTTTTTTTGGAGGTGACATGTATTCCTTGCTTAAGCCCTTGTTGTTTCGGATGGATCCGGAGTCTTCCCACGATCTGACCCTGGGCCAGTTGGCCTGGCTGGGCAAAAGCCCGCTGAAAGGCCTTATCGCCCAGTCCGTCCCCGACAAGCCGGTGGAGCTGATGGGCCTCAGGTTCAAGAATCCCGTTGGCCTCGCCGCGGGCCTCGACAAGAACGGTGCCGCCATCGACGCCTTTGCCGCCATGGGCTTTGGCTTTATCGAAGTGGGCACTGTGACGCCGCGCCCCCAGCCCGGTAACCCCAAGCCGCGGCTGTTCCGCCTGCCCCAGGCCCAGGCCATCATCAACCGCATGGGGTTCAACAACCTGGGTGTCGACAACCTGGTGGAGAACGTCAAGGCGTCGAACTACAAGGGCGTGCTGGGCATCAACATCGGCAAGAACAAGGACACGCCGGTAGAAGAGGGCACCAACGACTACCTGATCTGCCTGGACAAGGTCTACGGCCATGCCTCCTACGTGACGGTCAACATCTCTTCCCCCAACACCCCCGGCCTTCGCAGCCTGCAATACGGCGAAGCCTTCGACGAACTGCTGTCCAGCGTCAAGGCCCGCCAGGAAAAGCTTGCCGACCAGCACGGCCGTTATGTGCCCATCGTCGTCAAGATAGCGCCGGACATGAACCTGGAGGAGTTGCAGTCGGTGGCCGATTGCCTGCGCCGCCACCACCTGGATGGGGTCATCGCCACCAACACCACCTTGTCCCGCGAAGGGGTGGAAGGGCTCAAGCACGGCGATGAAGCCGGTGGCCTGTCTGGGCGTCCCGTGCGCCAGAAGAGCACCGAAACGGTGAAAAACCTCAAGGCCATGCTGGCCGGCGAGCTGCCCATCATCGGCGTCGGCGGCATAGATTCGGCCCAAAGCGCCCGCGAAAAGCTGGCTGCCGGTGCCGATCTGCTGCAGATCTATACCGGCTTCATCTACCAGGGGCCGGCGCTGGTGAAGGCGATCGTCGAAGGGATCGAATGATCGCGCCGCGATCGCGAAGATTGTAGAAAAAATCTTTAAATTTCAGGATCATGCTGTATAATTTTTAGCAACCTCAAAGGGAGTTATGCACATGATTCTGGAACCGGCCCACAACTGGGCCTGGCAATACGACCCAGCACAGGACCGCCTCAGCATCGCGCTGGGTGGTGACTGGCTGTTCGTGACGCCCTACGGTTCCAAGTGGCTTATTCCCGATGCCCGCTCTGGCGGTGCCTTCGATGTGGATGACGCCCGCTATTACGAGGCGGTGCTGGAAGTGTTGGCCGGTGCACAGGCCTGGTCCGACGCCCAGATGGTGCAGATAGCGCTCAACGCCTGTGCCATACGCCGCTTCGCCAAACCCTCCATGCCCAAGAGCTGGTTCTTCGCCGAAAACCCCCAGGCCCAGCAACTCGGCGCTTGCCCGGCGCTGCTGAGCCTGCAAAGCGCCTTTGGCCGAGGCCAGTGCCTGGCGCTGGAGTCCTTCGAGTCCTCCACACTCTGCATGTTGTTGGACGCGTCCCTGGCCCTGTCCGACAGCCAATGCCTGGAGCCTTTCCAGGTGGTCAAGGTGATGAACAACCGCCTCTGGCCGTCTCAATGGCAAGGGCAGGGCACCAGCCTTCGCCAAGTCGGCTGATCCCGGCAAGCCTTTCCTGCCGCTGCTAGGCTAAGCGGTGGCAGGAACCACCTCCTGCCAGCAAAAGGCCATTCTGGCCTCAATGGAACCCCTGTCAGGAGGACAACGGCATGAATCCGTCCAAACGCCCCAATATCCTCGTCATCATGACCGACGAGGAACGCTTCCCGCCCCCTTACGAAAACGCCGAAGCCAAGGCCTGGCGCCTCCAGCATTGCCCTGGCCGGGAAGCCATAGCGCGCAACAGTATCCGCTGCCAAAACCACTACACGGGTGCCACCGCCTGTTCGCCGGCCCGGGCGACCCTCTTCACCGGCCAGTATCCCTCCCTCCATGGGGTCAGCCAGACCCCGGGCATGGGCAAGTCCTCCTTTGACCCGGCCATGTTCTGGCTGGACGCCGCCAGCCTGCCCACCATGGGCCATTGGTTCCAGGCCCTGGGCTACCAGACCTACTACAGGGGAAAGTGGCACCTCTCGGACGAAGATCTGCTGGTGCCGGGTACCCGCACCGCCTTGTTGACCACGGACACCGAGGGCAATCCCATTCCCAGCAAGATGCGCAACTACCAGGCGGCCAACCGGCTCAAGCCCTATGGCTGGGACGGCTGGATAGGCCCAGAGCCCCACGGCGCCCTCGAGGCCAACGACGGCACCAACAGGGACCCTGGCTTTGCCGACCAGGTCTGCCGCACCCTGGATGAGCTGGAAGCGAAAGCCAGGGCGGGGGATGAGCGGCCCTTCGTGCTGGTCTCCAGTTTCGTCAACCCCCACGACATCGTCTTTTTCGACGTTGACTGGTTCGATGAATTCCGGGAGCAGCTCAGGGAAGGGGACTTGCCCCAAGTCGACCCAGCCCCCACGGCCGGCGAAGACCTCAGCAGCAAACCCAGTTGCCAGGCCGACTACGCCAGCCAGTATCCGCTCTTTTACCTGCCACAGCCGGACATCGCCCGCTACCGCCAGTTCTACTACTGGCTGATGGCCGAGGTGGACAGCCATATCGACAGGGTCTACCAGAAGCTTCAGCAGTGCAGCTTCTTCGAGGACACCATAGTGGTCTTCACCTCGGACCACGGGGAGATGCTGGGCGCCCACGGCGGCCTGCATCAAAAATGGTACAACGCCTACGAAGAGACCCTGCACGTGCCCTTTTACCTGTCCTACCCGGCGGGGCTCAAACCTGGGGAGCACCAGGGCCTGACCAGCCACCTGGACCTGCTGCCGACCCTGCTGGGCCTGGCCGGTGCCGGCACCAGGGAACAACAAGCGTTGGCCGAGACCTTCAAGGCTCGTTACACCGAAGCCGCGCCCCTGGTGGGCCAGGATCTTTCCCCCTGGCTCAGGGACGCCGATGACGGCCAGCCCCGAACCCTCTATTTCATGTCCGACGACACGGTGGAAACGGGGGCCGACATGAGAGGGGCTCACAGCGGCAAGCCCTACAGGCCCGTCACCGAGCCCAAGCACTTGGAGACCATCATTACCACCGAGATCCCGGGCGGGCGCTGGAAGTTCTCTCGCTATTTCGACAACCCCCGCTTCAGCGAAGGCCCGGGCAACGCCGATGGTTTGCCGGTGCCCACAGGGGTACCCGAGCAGTTCGAGTGCTACAACCTGGACAGCGATCCCTTGGAGCTTATCAACCTGATGGCGGAAGAAAACCGCAGCCAGCTCCCTGATCAGGTGCTCGGTCAGCTTCGCCTCCTGCTGGCAGAGCAACGGGTCAGCAAGCGACGCCTTCCCCAGAACCTCAACCAAGAGCCGGCCCAGGACCTGGGCTAGGTTAAGGGGTGCGGTGCTACTCGGGCCTATAAACTGAGGGCCCGATAATCTGCGTATCGGGGGCGTCAGGATGCTGGTCCAGGCGCCCCCGGCTTTTCTGGGACAAGCTCTGAGGCGGCTATCGGCCCCGCCAGAGCAGCCAGTTCCACCAGCTGCTGTGGAACCTATACCGGCGTCACCGCAGCCTTTGAGGTATGGGGGCCCAAGGCGCTATAATCGCGGGCTAACCCGGTCAGGATCTTCTCATGTCTCAACTCTTTATTAGCTGTGCACCAGCCATGGAACCTTTGCTGGTGGACGAGCTGGCCACCCTGGGTATTCCCGCCAAACCCGGCCGCGGCGGTGTCCGCGCCGAAGCCACCCTGGAAAATGCCTACCGGATCTGCCTCTGGTCCCGCCTGGCCAGCCGGGTGCTCTGGCCCCTGATCGAGGGCCCCGCCCAAGACGCCGAGGACATCTATGCCCTGGCGTCCCAAGTGCTCTGGCCCTCCCATTTCGACGTATCCTGCCGCTTTGCCGTTGATTTCACCGGGTCCAACAACGAGATACGGCACACCCAGTTCGGCGCCATGAAGATCAAAGACGCCATAGTGGACGTCTTCCGGGAAGAGCGGGGTAAGCGCCCCGAGGTAGACCTCAAGCAGCCTAACATTCGCGTCAATGCCCACCTTGGCAAGCAGGGCCTGGCCATCTACCTGGACCTGGCCGGTAAGCCTCTGCACCAGCGCGGCTACCGCGCCAGTGCCGGCGAAGCGCCGCTCAAAGAGTCCCTGGCCGCCGCCATCCTCTACAAGCTTGGCTGGCACAAGGACGAGAGCCTGGAATACCTGGTCGACCCCATGTGCGGTTCCGGCACCCTGGTTATCGAAGCGGCCTTGATGCGCGGCAAGCGGGCCCCCGGCCTGAAGCGCGATTTCGCGTTCATGAATTGGGCCAAGCACGATCCCGCGCTCTGGAACCAGGAAGTCAAAGCGGCCATCGAAGCAGCCCTGCCCATCGAAGCCAAGTTCTTCGGCTTTGACAGTGACAAAAAAGTTATCGAGAAGGCCCGCAATAACGCCAAGGCTGCAGGTGTGGGCCGGGCCTTGACCTTCAACCACCAGGCCTTGAAAGACCTGGGCGACAAGCCCGGCCAGCGCGGCCTTATCCTCTGCAACCCGCCTTATGGCGAGCGCCTGGGGGACATGGCAGAGGTGCTCTACCTTTACAGGGAGCTAGGTGTCAAAGCCCGTAACTTCATGGGTTGGCGCCTGGGAGTTTACACCGGCGCCCCTGAAAGCCTGCGCCAGCTCAAGCTGCTCAAGGCCAACCAATGGCAGCTCAACAACGGCGCCATCGAATGTGTGCTGGCCAGCTACGAGCTGGACGAGCGCCAGGGCGAGGCCAAGCCCGACACCGAAACGGTGCAGCAGGCGGTGCTGACAGGCCCCGTCGAGGCCTTTGCCAACCGCCTCAAGAAGAACATCAAGGCCCTGGAAAAATGGGCCAAGCGCGAAGGTATCGATGCCTATCGCCTCTATGATGCCGATCTGCCCGAGTACAACGCCGCCGTGGATCGCTACGGCGACTGGATTGTCATCCAGGAGTACGCGCCGCCCAAGACCATAGAGCCTGAGAAAGCGGCCAGGCGCCTGCAGGATCTCATCGTCGCCACCGTCGCCGTGACCGGGGTCAAGGCCGACAAGATCGCCGTCAAGACCCGGGCCAAGCAGAGTGGCAGCAACCAGTACGAAAAGCTGGAGAGCCGCCAGCAGTATTTCTGGGTGGAAGAATACGGGGTGCGCTGCAAGGTCAACCTCTTCGATTACCTGGACAGCGGCCTCTTCTTGGACCACCGCCTGACCCGCAAGTGGGTAGGGGAGATGGCCAAGGGCAAGCGCTTCTTGAACCTCTTCTGCTATACCGGCACAGCGACAGTGCATGCCGCCAAGGGCGGCGCCATGTCCACTACCTCTGTGGACATGTCCCGCACCTACCTGGACTGGGCCGAGGCCAACCTGCGCGGCAATGGTTTTACCGGCCGCGAGCACCAGCTGGTGCAGGCCAACTGCCTGGATTGGTTGAACCGGACCCAGGAGAAGTTCGACCTGGTGTTCGTGGACCCGCCCACCTTCTCCAACTCCAAGCGCATGGAAGGCAACTTCGACGTGCAGCGCGACCACGTGGAGCTCTTGGAACGGATCAGCCACCTGCTGGTGCCGGGGGCCGTGGTGGTGTTCTCCAACAACAAGCGCCACTTCAAGCTGGAGAAGGAGACCGTCGAAGCCCTGGGTTACCAGGTCGAGGACGTCAGCAAGAAGACGCTGCCGGAGGATTACAAGCGCAATCCCCATATCCACGTCTGCTTCAAGCTGGTATTTCAGCCTTGAGCCTGACACTCTACTCCACGGCCGGCTGCCACCTGTGCGAAGAAGCCCAGGTACTGCTCGCCGGCCTTGGGGTCAGTGCCGCTGTGGTGGATATTCTTGACGAGCCGTCCCTGGTGGCGGCCTACGGGGAGCGGATCCCCGTCCTTAAACGTGATGGCGGCCAGGAACTTGGCTGGCCCTTTGACTCGGAACAATTGAAAGCATTTCTATGGCAGCAGTCCTGACCCTGAGTAACGCCTACCTGTCCTTCTCCGACGCGCCGCTGCTGGACCACGCCGGCTTCAGCCTCCAGGAAGGGGAGCGCCTCTGCCTGGTCGGCCGCAACGGCACCGGCAAGTCGACCCTGATGAAGGTGATCAGCGGCGACATGACCCTGGATGACGGCGCCGTGCAGTTCCACCTGGATGCCAGGGTGGCCAGGCTCTCCCAAGATCCGCCCCCACGCGACGACATGACCAGCTACGCCTTCGTGGCCCAGGGCCTGGCCGAAGTCGGGCAACTGGTCATCGAGTACCACGAGGTCAGCGCCGCCCTCGCCCATGACAGTGACGAGAAGTTGCTCAAGCGCCTGGCGACGCTGCAAAGCCAGCTCGACGCCTGCAACGGCTGGCAGCTGGAAACCCAAGTGCAAAGGGCCCTGAACCTGGCAGGCCTGACCGGTGACGAAAAGCTCAATGCCCTGTCCGGGGGCTGGCTGCGCCGGGTGGCCCTGGCCCAGGCCCTGGCCGGCGACCCCAAGATATTGCTGCTGGACGAGCCCACCAACCACCTGGATATCGATTCCATCCAGTGGCTGGAACAGTTCTGTAAGAGCTTCTCCGGCGCCATCCTCTTCATCAGCCACGATCGCCAGTTCATCCGCCAGGTCGCTACCGGCATCCTTGATCTCGACCGTGGCCAGCTGACCCGCTACGAGCTGGGCTACGACGCTTACTTGGACGCCAAGGCCGAGGATCTGCGCGTCGAAGCCGAGCAGAACGCCCTCTTCGACAAGAAACTGGCCCAGGAAGAGACCTGGATCCGCCAGGGCGTCAAGGCGCGCCGCACCCGCAACGAAGGCCGGGTCAGGGCCCTCAAGGCCCTACGCGAGACCCATGCCGAGCGCCGCAACGTCATCGGCAAGGCCCGTGGCCAGGTGGAAGAAGCAGACCGCTCAGGCAAGCTGGTGTTCGACGTCCAGGACATGAGCTACAGCTATGAAGGCAAGCCCATAGCATCACACCTGGATCTGGTGGTGCAGCGCGGCGATCGCCTGGCCCTGGTGGGGCCCAACGGCTGTGGCAAGACCACCCTTATCAAGCTGCTGATGGGCGATCTCGCCCCCGACAGTGGCAAGGTACGCCAGGGCACCAATCTGGAAGTGGCCTATTTCGACCAACACCGTGCCGTACTGAACCCGGAGCTTTCCGCTGCCGAGCAGGTGGCTGACGGCAAGCAGGAAGTGCAGCTGGGCAGCCGAAGCCGCCATGTGCTGGGTTACCTGCAGGACTTCCTCTTCACCCCGGCCAGGGCCAGGGTGCCGGTCAAGGCCCTTTCCGGCGGCGAGCGCAATCGCCTGCTGCTGGCCAAGCTGTTCGCCAAGCCATCCAACCTCCTTATCCTTGACGAGCCGACCAACGATCTGGATATTGAGACCCTTGAATTGCTTGAGGAAATGCTGGCCGAGTACCAGGGGACCCTGCTGCTGGTATCCCACGACCGCGCCTTTATCGATGCCAGCGTCACCTCCGTGCTCTGGTTCGAAGGGGAGGGCAGGCTGGTGCTCCATGCCGGCGGCTACAGCGATGCCGCTGTGGCCAGGACCCGCCAGGCCGCTCCGACCTTGAAACCGGCCGATAAGCCTGAGCAGGCAGTCGCCAAGACGACCGATAAACCCAAAACGGCCGCGCCCAAGGCGGCCAAGTTGTCCTACAAGGACAAGCGCGAATTGGAAAGCCTGCCAGGACTTATTGAACAACTTGAGCAGGCCATGGTCGAAGTGCAGGAAAAAATCAACGAGGCGGACTTTTTTACACGCCCTGTCAGCGAGACCCAGCCGGTGCTGGACAAGCTGGCCGAACTGGAGCAGGCCCTGGAAGAGGCCTTTGCCCGGTGGGAAGCATTGGACGCCCAACAATAAGCTGTGTGCAGGAATTTGGATTTCATGAAAAAACACCTCTTCTCCCTCTCCCTTGTCGCCCTGGCCACCAGTCAGACCCATGCTGCCACCAGCTACCGCCTGGAGATCCTGGACCAGCCCGTCGGTAAATATCAAACCACGGCATCCGCCATCGCCGCGGATGGCACCGTGCTAGGAGCTGTCTCCTCTCGGGTTCAGTTAACCGACACGACCAATAGCATCTATTCCGACCTGCTGGGGCTCTATGACAGCGATACCGTCTCAGCCTTGGTAACGGATCTTGGCTTGAGCCACTTCAGCAGCAGCAATGCCTTTACCAGCCAACCTAGCCTGACCCTGGTGCCTGGCCTGGGCGGTGATGGCAATGATTTGACCGTCGACAGCTATGTGACAGGCAGCCTTGATGGCCAGGCTTTTGGTTCTTCCAGCGCGCCCTGGCTCTCCCCTGTCACCTACACCAACAGCACCGGGACGGAAATTACCGCCTACCCACGGGACTTTAGCCTGCGGGGTTTTATCGGTAACGACAGCAGCGCCCAGCCATTGCTGCCTCTCTATACCTTTCCCGAGACGACCCGCAACGGTGAAACGGTACTGACGGCAGACGAGCACTTTGGCGGTAGCTCCCAGGCATCAGGTGCCTCGGGACAATGGGTGGTCGGCTCCAGTTCTAGCGCTTTGTCTAGCGGCTCTGAAACGACCTATGAGAACTGCCAGAGTGCTGATTCGACTGTACCTATTAAGGTCTGCCTAGCTAGTGAAAGTTATCAGATCACCGCCACTGCCTGGCAATTGGTGAATGGCGTGCCCCAAGCGCCCAAGTCCCTGGGCGCTCTGGCCACCGCCAACAGTGACGAGGATCCGGCTAAAATCTACTCAGTTGCCAATGCAGTCAATGCCAGCGGTCTGGCCGTCGGTAACTCCATCTACCGCGATGGCAACACCTTGCGAAGCGTTGCTACCCTGTTCGACGTTAACCAAGGCAAGGCCCTCAAGGCCCTTACTGCCACTGACAGCAGTATCGTCGGTTCTGATGCCACTGGCATTAACGATGCCGGTTTGGCAGTTGGTTACACCTATTCTGTAGGTAGTTATCACCCGTACAAATTCTTTGTCTATGACACCAATAACGACAGCATCAGCTATCCCGGCACCTTCTATGACAATGCCCGCTCTAGAGCCAATGCCATCAACAGCAGTGGCCTGGTGGTAGGTGCTGCCGATTGGGAAAAGTTGCCTCCCTCTGCGACTCGCCGCCAGCACGCCTTTGTCTATGACACCAACAACCAGTCTTTCAAGGATCTCAACGACATGTTGGAGTTCGACGGTTCATTGCTGACCCAGCGTTACAACGGTGATGCCTGTGCGGCCCGCGAAGACTGGGTGCTCGAAAACGCGTCTGGTATCAACGACAACGGCGAGATTGCCGCCACTGCCCTGACGACCCTGCGTGACAGCAGCGGCAACCTGGTGCTGGACAGCGACGGCAAGACGCAATACGTCATCAGGGCCGTCAAGCTGGTGCCCACCGACGATACCCCCGCCACTTGTGAGGCCGCACAGGATGCGACTTACCAGCGCAAGGGCGGTGGCAGCTTCGGCTTCCTGAGCCTGGGCTTCCTGGGCCTGGTAGGCCTGAGGCGCCGCCGTTAAGCCGAGCCCCTAAAAAAGCCGCCCTTGAAGCGGCTTTTTTGTAAGAGAAAATTAACCTTATTCTCAACCGCTTGGCTGTTGTCAACTGCTATATTTGCCGATCCGATTTGATCGCCTCTTTCTCCTCTTCTAAAGATGAAAGTACGGGGCCCGGGCTAGGCCCCGTTTCATCCATGTAGGCCGAAAGAGGATGTCTGTAATGAGAAGACAAAAACGTGACCGTCTTGAGAGGGCGCAATCTCGAGGATACCAAGCCGGGATTGGCGGAAAGCCCAGGGAAGCCTGCCCTTATCAGAACCTCGACGCCCGCAGCTACTGGTTTTCCGGTTGGCGAACGGCGGTAGAAGACAGAGTCATTAACGGCGTAACCATGAAGTAAAAGAAAAGGCCCTGCGATGCAGGGCCTTTTCTTGTCTATGAAGGGGCTTAGAAGCTGGAGGTGTCCTTGAAGAGGCCCACCTTCATATCCTGGGCGGTGTAGATCACACGGCCGTCAACGGACACTTCGCCATCGGCGATCCCCATCACCAGGGAGCGGTTGATGACCCGCTTCATGTGGATGTGGTAGGTCACCTTCTTGGCGGTAGGCAGGATCTGGCCGGTGAATTTAACCTCGCCCACACCCAGGGCCCGGCCCTTGCCAGGCGCGCCCATCCAGCCAAGGAAGAAACCGGTGAGCTGCCACATGGCATCCAGACCCAGGCAGCCCGGCATGACGGGGTCGCCCGGGAAGTGGCACTGGAAGAACCAGAGATCGGGATTGATGTCCAGCTCGGCGATGATCTCGCCCTTGCCGAAGTTGCCGCCTTCTTTGTGGATGAGGTTTATCCTGTCCATCATCAACATGTTGGGGGCGGGAAGCTGGCTATTGCCGGGGCCGAAGAGCTCGCCGCGGGAGCAGGCCAAAAGCTCTTCTCGACTGAAACTGTTTTTATCTGTCAACACGCTGGTCTTTCCTTCAATTCGCGAACGGCGCCAAGATTAGCGAACAACTGTACGCTAGACAACGCAGACCAGCGACAGGTTCAATGGCGCCCCAGTCCCAGCCAGCTCCAGAAACGCCGGCCCAGGGTCATGATCGGCTCCTCCAACTCGGAAATAGCCTCCAAGCGTCCGTGGATACGGCCGTACACCGAATCTTCGGGGAACTGCCCATGGGCGTCCGCCTCGCCGGCCTGGGTGCCCATCATCAGCGCCATGGCCTGGTCGACGTGGCTGACGCTCCAGATGTGGAAGCGCCCCTCGGCAACGGCCTGGATCACCGGGCTGGACAGGTTCAGCTGGTCCAGGTTGGCCTGGGGCAACACCACACCTTGGCTACCGGTCAGGCCGCGGGCGGCGCAGACCTCGAAGAAGCCTTCGATCTTGGCGTTGACGCCCCCTATGGCCTGGACATTGCCGAACTGGTCGATAGCACCTGTGATGGCGATGTCCTGGCGCACCGGCAGCTCGCTCAAGGCCGACAGCAGGCAGATGAGCTCCCCGGCCGAGGCCGAATCGCCATCCACCTCGTGGTAGGACTGCTCGAACACCAGTGACGCTGAGAGGTGTAGCGGCCCGTCCTTGGCGAAACGGTGTGCCAAGAAGGCCGAGAGTATCATGACGCCCTTTGCATGAATGTTACCGGCCAGCTCCGCCTTACGTTCGATGTCGATGACATCGCCATCGCCATGGTGGACGGTGGCGGTGATCCGGGACGGTTCACCGAACTCGGCGTTGCCCATGTCCAGCACCGTCAGGCCGTTGACCTGGCCGATCCTGGCGCCTTGGGTCTCGATCAGGATCTGGCCCTTGGCCATGGCGCTGCGGCTGAACGCTTTCGGCAGGGCATGGGCCTGCTCGCGGGCCTTGATGGCGGCCAGGATGTCGGCCTCGGTGATCTCGCTGCCTTTGCTGAAGTAGTGGGCGCGGGTCAACAGCTCGTTGTAACGGTGATGGGCGAGGGCGATGCGCTGCTGGTCTTCGAAGAGGCGGCAACCATGGCAAAGCAGGGTAGCGATGGCCTCCAGGGTCGGAACCTTGAGGCCGGCCTTGTCGCACTGGCGCAGCAGGTGCCCGGCCAGCTCAGCGGCCTGGTCCTGGGTGGCGTAGGGAACCCATTCCACGAAGTAGGGGAAGAGCTGGGACAGATCCCTGTCCATGGCCAGCATTTCCAGGTGGTCCTGGCGGTCGCCGAACAGCACCAGCTTGATGTCCAGGGGCATGGGGTCGGGCATGAACAAGGGGTTGCCCGGCATCTGGCCCCGGTATTGGGTCCAGTGGATGCTCTGGGCAAAGAGGGATTCCTTGATGCGGCGCCACAACTCAGGATCTTCCAGCAGCTCCGAGGCGGACAGCAGCAGGTAACCGCCGTTGGCCCTGTGCAGATCCCCAGGCCTGAGCAGGTGCTGATGCGCCGAGACGGTGCCTTCCTGGATCTCGAAGGTGATCTCCCCAAAAAGCCCCACCTCCGACAGATCCCTGTTGTGGATGATGGGTACCCTGCCTGCTTCAGGCTGGTTGACCAGCAGGTTGATCAGCACCGGGTGGTTGAATTCTTCCCCGCTGGCCATGGCGTCCAGCAGGCCTTCGAGGTACTGGGCCAGGCGCCCTTCCTGGGGCTGGGAAGCCACCAGGCTGTCCAGCTCGGTCTGGAACGCCTTTTCTTCCAGCTTCAGCTGCAGCAGTTGGGTGACGCCCTGGCAAAAGGCGTCACCCGAGCCGGCCTTGAGCCGCAGGCAAAGGGGACGGCGGGCGTCGGCCAGGTTTTCCGCGTAACACCAGTCCCAGACCTTGCCCAGCCGGTTTTCCTTGGGTTGCTGGCGTATGGCCGCCTTGAACATGGCGATGGTGTCCACATAGGGCGGCGCGCTCATGAAGATATGACCAAGGGGGCCTGTGTCGGCGGCGGCCTGGGCCAATTCGGTGGTGCCGGTATCCTGGCCCAGCAGGAAACGGGAGCGGACCTCTGGCTGGGACAGGGTCAATTTCGGGCTGAGCTGCGCGGCGGTCAGGGCGGTGGGCATTGAAGGCGCAGTACTGGAGGTTTGATCCATCGAATAGGTCAAATAAAGGTAAGTAGATCAATCATAACATGACAGGGCCTTTAAACGTGGCAAGGGCCCCGGTAAGGATGCAATTCCCCAAAGGGCCAAGGATCGAGGAATTTTCCCGATAGGGGAGCGCCAGCCCCAGGCTTTACCATACTCACCATGTGATGAATTACCAGGAGTGCCACTGTGACCCTCAAAGCCGGCCGCCCCAAGGGGGACTCTGACGCTCGCACCCGGCTGATCGCCGCCGCCTTGACGCTGTTCAGCAGCCAGGCCTTCCAGAATGTCTCAACCCGGCAATTGGCCAGGGAAGCCGGCGTCGATGCCGCCATGATCCGTTACTACTTCGGCTCGAAACTGGGGCTCTTCGAGCAGATGGTCAGGGAGACCCTGGAGCCGGTACGGGCAAAGTTCCGTGCCCAGTCCCTGCAGCCGTCCCCGACAGCGCTGGCCGAACTGATGAAGATCTATTACGGCATCATGGCCCCCAACCCCGGCCTGCCCAGGCTGATAGTGCGAGTGCTCCAAGAAGGCGAGGGCACTGCTCCTTTCAAGGTGATGTTCTCCGTCTTCAGCGAGATCATGGTGCTGTCCCGCCAGTGGCTGGGCCGGGCCTTGAAGGAGACAGGCCGAATAAGACCCGACGTCGACCCTGAACTGGTCAGGCTCAGCATCGCCAGCCTGATGGTTTTCCCCCTGATAGCCCCGCCGGTCTTGATGCGCCAATTCGGCGTCAAGATGGAAGGACCCTTTCTCGACACCCTGATACAACACAACGTAAGGCTGCTGGAGCAGGGTCTGCTGCTCGGCGCCGATGAGAACAACCAGAGGACAAGATGATGAGAGTAGTACTGGTATTGGGCCTGCTGATGCTCTGCGCCTGCTCGGATGGCGGTGACAGGGTGTTCGGCACTGTGGAGCGCGACCGCCTGACCCTGACGGCACCGGTGGGCGATCTGGTCGCTGCCGTGGCCGTCAGCGAAGGCCAACAGGTCAAGGCCGGCCAGGTGCTGTTGCAGCTGGACGACACCGCGGCCAAGGCCAGGGTCGGCCAGGCCCAAGCCGAACTGGCCAGGGCCAAGGCGGCCCTGGAGGAGTTGACCAACGGCGCCAGGGCCGAGGAGCTTGCCCAGGCCAGGGCCGCCTTGGATGGTGCCCTGGCAACCCTCATCGAGGCGCGCCAGCAGTATGAGCGCACCGAACGTCTCTTCAAGAGCCACGTCCTCACCCAGGACGACCTCGACAAGGCCAAGGCCGGCAGGGACAAGGCCCTGGCTGGGCGCGACCAGGCCGCCCAGCACCTCAAGGAGCTGGAAAACGGTACCCGCCAGGAGCAGCTGCGCCAGGCCGAAGCCCAGGTGGCCGCTACCCAGGCACAACTGGATGAGGCCAACAAAGCCCTCAAGGATCTGACCCTGGTGGCCGGCAAGGATGCCGTGGTGGACGTGCTGCCCTGGCGCGCCGGCGACAGGGTGGCCGCCGGTACCCAACTGGTCAGCCTGGTGGCGACGGACAGGCCCTATGTACGCGCCTACCTGCCCGCCACCGATCTCACCAAGGTGAAAGTGGGCGACAAGCTCCAGTTGAAGGTGGACGGCCAGCAAGACACCCTGACCGGGGTGGTGCGCAACATCCGCAGCCAGCCGGCCTTCACCCCCTATTACGCCCTCAACGAGCGTGACAGGGCGCGGCTGATGTACCTCACCGACATCGACCTCGGTGCAGAGGGCGCCAAGCTGCCCACAGGCCTGGCCCTTGAGGTGGTGCTGCCATGACCACCACAGAGCTGGCCGTGGAAACCCATGGCATGAGCCGCTACTTCGGCAACTTCAAGGCGGTGAGCGACCTGAGCCTCGCCATTCCCAAGGGCAGCATCTACGGCTTCCTGGGCCCCAACGGCAGCGGCAAGTCCACCTCCATCCGCATGCTGACCGGCCTGCTCAGGCCCTCCGAAGGCAAGATCCGAGTGTTGGGGGAAAACCTGCCCGGCGCCGAGGAAAAGCTGCGGCTGCGCTTTGGCTACATGACCCAGAAGTTCTCCCTCTACGACAGCCTGAGCGTGCTGGAGAACCTCCAGTTCGTAGCCAAGATCTACGGCTTCGGCGGCCGCAGGGCCAAGGCCCGCATCGACGAACTGTTGGCCCTCTACGAGCTGGCCGGGCGGGAGAAGCAGATGGCCGGCTCCATGAGCGGTGGCCAGAAACAGCGCCTGGCCCTGGCCGCCGCCACCTTGCACAAGCCCGAGCTGCTGTTCCTGGACGAGCCCACCTCGGCCGTGGATCCTGAGAACCGCCGCGAGTTCTGGGAACGGCTCTTCGACTTGAGCTCCGCCGGCACCACCATCCTGGTGTCCACCCATTACATGGACGAAGCGGAGCGCTGCCATGGCCTGGCCATCCTCGAAAACGGCATCAAGCGCGCCGACGGCTCCCCCGAACAGCTGATGGCAGACATGGGCGCCAGTGTGGTGGAAGTGGCCGGTGAGGATCTGCGGGTGCTGAAAAAGACCCTGACGGCCCAGCCGGAAGTGCTGTCGGCCGCTCAGATTGGCACCAGGCTCAGGGTGCTGGTCAAGCAGCAGGTGGCCGATCCTCTGGCCTGGCTCGAGCCCAGGGTCGAGGGCAGGGCGCTGGAGGCCGTCAGGCCCAGCCTCGAAGACGTCTTTGTCAGCTGCACCGGAGGTCGCCATGTGGCTTAGGATAGGTGCCATCCTCTTCAAGGAATTCAAACAGTTGGCTCGGGATCGCATGACCTTCGCCATGATAGTGATGATCCCGCTCGCCCAGCTGATGCTGTTTGGCTACGCCATCAACACCGACGTGCGCCACCTGCCGGCCGGCCTGGTGGATCTCAGCGACTCCAGCTACAGCCGGGCCCTGACCCAGGCCGTGGCAGCCACCCAGGTGGTGGACTTCACCAAGACCTATCACAGCAGCAAGGAGGCAGAGGCGGCCATCACCCGTGGCGAGGTGAAAGCCGTACTCTACCTGCCGCCGGATCTGGGGGAGCGGCTGCTCCATCATCCCGGCGCCAGCGGCGGCCACTACCTGGCCAGACCCGTCGGCCAATGGCTGGTGGACGGCTCCGACACCATGGTGGCGGGGGCCATCAAATCATTGCGGCAGATGCCCCTGGACGAGGTGATGGGCTTCGAGGCGACCCGCGCCGTGCCCAGCCTGGAGGTGGTGCAGTACTTCAACCCCGAGCAGCGCACCGTGGTCAACATAGTGCCGGGGCTCTTGGGGGTGATCCTCACCATGACCATGGTGCTTTTCACCTCGGCGGCCATAGTGCGGGAGCGGGAGCAGGGCAACATGGAGTTCCTGATCACCACCCCTGTCCGGCCCCTGGAGCTGATGCTGGGCAAAATAGCGCCCTATGTGCTGGTGGGCTTCATCCAGGTGGGGATCATCCTCGGCACCGGCCACTGGCTGTTCGCCGTGCCCATCCGTGGCGGCCTGGATTCCCTGGCCCTGGCCTCCTTCCTCTTCATCTGCGCCAGCTTGACCCTGGGCCTGGTGATCTCCACCCTGGCCCAGACCCAGCTCCAGGCCATGCAGATGACGGTCTTCATACTGCTGCCGTCCATACTGCTGTCGGGCTTCATGTTCCCCTATGAGGCCATGCCTGTGGCCGCCCAGTGGATAGCGGAAGTGCTGCCGGCCACCCACTTCATGCGCATGGTGCGCGCCATAGTGCTGCGGGACGCCGAGGTGGTGCAGCTGCGCTTCGATTCCCTCTGGTTGTTGGGCTTCACCGCCCTGGGCCTCTTGGTGGCGACCTTGAAGTTCAGCAAGCGGCTCGACTGAGAAAAGCCCGGCAATGCCGGGCTTTTTTGTCAGTCCCGCAGCCGCTCCTGCAAGAATTCGATATAGCGCTGGGTCTTGGCCGGCAGCAGCCTCGTCTCGGTAAGGGCATAGACGGGGATGGCCTTGCCCTGCATAGTGCACCAAGAGGTGCCGGCCGAGCCGGGCAAGACGGTCCATCCCCTGCAGATCTTCGTCGCCCTGCCACACCCTGCGGCTTATCAAGGTGCTGGCGGCCTCATCCGGCCGGGGCTGAAGTCCGCCCCGGCCTGGGGTCAGCTGATAAGGGCGCCGCCGTCGATGTCGATAACGGCGGCCTGGTGCGGTACTGGGCGCTGCAGGGGCTGGGGCTTTGCATGAAATCGGTCTGGGACGTGCAGGGGGATCTGGACGCCGGCGCCTCGAGGAAGTGCTGGCGCCATTCTCCGCCGGCAGCACGCCGCTGCAGATAGTCTATCCGCCCAGCCGGGTGCAGCCGTGGCGGGTGAGGGCGCTGATCGATGCCATAGCGGCGGACTTCGAGGCCAATGGCTTGAGGGACCAAGGCCAGGGGCAAGGGGGATGCCCACTTCTTTAGGTCGCAAGGATCCCGTTCCTGCACTCTATACTGGCTAGAGGAGTACCGGAAAGCGCAAGGAGGCATTCGCCATGGACGCACTTCGCATTCTCTACCTTGAAGACAATGCCGATGATGTCTTCTTCGTCACCAGGGCGTTGAAAGAGCATCAATTAAACCCGGACATCATCCACGTCACGTCCGAAAAGGAGTTCGTTGCCGCTATTGATAGCCGCCCTCCGGACATGATCCTCTCCGATCACGGCTTGCCCGGCTTCAGCTGCGACAACGCCTTGGCTCTGGCCCAATCCCGATGCCCAGAAGCCGCCTTTGTGATCCTGTCGGGAGCGCCCAACCTGGCCAACATCGCTGAACAGCTGCAAGGGCAGATTTATGGTGTGGTTTCGAAAAACCACCTCGAAGATCTGGTAACCCTGGTCCGTGATTTCCAAGCGAAAAACGGCGCTTCCCCCCAGGCAATGAGGCGGCTGGTGGACGCGGTTCAGGCGCTGTCCCTGGCCCGGGACCTCGATACCATCATGTCCATAGTGCGGCTGGTCGCCCGCGAACTGACCGGGGCCGATGGAGCCACCTTCGTGTTGCGCGACGGCGACCAATGTCACTACGCCGAAGAAAACGCCATCTCGCCCTTATGGAAGGGGATGCGCTTCCCCATGTCGGCCTGTATCAGCGGCTGGGTGATGCTCAACCGGCAAACGGCCTGCATCGAAGATATCTACGCGGACCCGCGCATTCCCGGTGACGCCTACAAGCCCACTTTTGTGAAAAGCCTGGTGATGGTGCCCATACGCACAGAGGCACCCATCGGCGCCATCGGCAACTACTGGGCAAAGACACATAAGGCGACCGACGCCGAAATCGAACTGCTCCAGGCACTGGCCAATACCACGGCCGTTGCCATGGAAAACGTCCAGGTCTACCAGGAGCTCGAGAGCCGCGTCGAAACCCGCACCAGGCAACTGGCTGAAGCGAACAAGGATCTCAAGGCCTTTTCCTATACCGTCTCACACGACTTGCAGGCGCCGCTTCGGGCCGTCAAAGGTTTCAGCAAGCTGCTGACCAAGGAAATGGCAGGGCTCCTGGACAAGGATGCGCAATTTTATCTTCAGCGCATCATCTCGGAGAGCGACAGGATGGAGGGGCTTATCGAGGACATGTTGCAGCTGTCCCAGCTCAGCCAAGCCGAACTGGACTGTCGCCCGGCCAACCTAGGGAGTCTGGCCGCCGACATCATTACCCGTCTGCAAAGCCGGGACCCCGAGCGTGAGGTCGTGTTCGAGAACTACGACGATGAGCTGGTGGAATGTGACGTCGGCCTTATCACCATAATGCTGGAAAACCTCTTGGCCAACGCCTGGAAATATTCCGCCAAGAAGGACAGGGCGCGGATCGCGTTCTCATCCAAGGCCGGGCCGGACGACACCGTCGAGTATGCGCTGCGGGATAATGGCGCCGGCTTTGACATGCAGTACGCGGACAAGCTCTTTGCGCCGTTCCAGCGCCTGCACGACAACAGCGAATTCGAAGGTACCGGCATAGGCCTGGCGACTGTCCAGCGCATCATCAGCAAACATGGCGGCACCATCAGGGCCGAGGGCGCCCCAGGACAAGGGGCGACCTTTTACTTCAGGCTGCCGCGCCAGCAATCTCGGTAACCCCTGGGAGCCGTAGCAGATATAGTCCAACACCAGCCCGCTGCCGATGACGACCTGCTAGGCGGGCATTCCCCTTTCGTGGGACAACATCCAATGTCTTCACGTCGGTTTTAAGGCCAACGGCTAGCTCAGCCACTCCCCCTCTCGCACCCCGAGCGACGATGTCTTGTGTTGTCCTTTTTTAATGAGGATAATCTCAATATTGACATGATAATCAGTTTACGTTAACGTCATCTTCAACGTGCCCTGACCCTGGCTCTTCATGGTCGACGCGGAACTTTACAGCTACGACAGTTAGCCCCAGAAGGTGATGATGATGACTCAACTCAAGACAGGACAGCCGGCAAGACACCCGGCTCCGAGAGTCAAGGCGAAACGACTGGCCTATTTGATCTTTGAAAGGCCCGACCTGGATGAAGCCCAGCGCTTTCTTGAAGATTTCGGGTTGAAAGCAGCAGCACAAACGTCCGACACCTTGTACATGCGTGGTACCGACAGCACGCCTTTCTGCTACTGCGTGAAACTCGGGAAGAAAGCGCGTTTCCTCGGCTTCGGACTAGAAGTCGATTCGCGAGAAGACCTTGAGTTGCTGCGTACCCTGGCTGGTGCTTCCTGCATAACGACAGCGCCTTTTCCTGGTGGAGGCGAGGTGGTGAGCCTGTCCGACCCTTCCGGTTTCAGGGTCGACGCCATTCACGGCCAGCAGCAGGTCAGTCCGCTGGCTCATCGCGCTGAATTGCCGTTGAACTTTGACGAGCAGCGCAGGCGCATCAACGACACCCAGCGACCTCCGGTGGCCGCACCTGAGGTATTAAGGCTTGGGCACGTGGTGCTCGAGGTAGCGGATTTTCAAGCGACCTGCGCCTGGTACACAGAGCTGTTCGGCTTCATTCCAAGTGATGTGCAGCTTCTACCCGATGGTTCTCCGGCCGTGGTCTTCATGCGCCTCGACCTGGGTGCTTCGCCCGCCGATCACCATACCTTGGCCATTGCCCAGGGATTCTTTCCGACCTACAGCCACAGCGCATTCGAGCTGGTGGATGCCGACGCCGTCGGCATGGGGCAACGTGTGCTGCGCGAACGGGGTTGGAAACATGCATGGGGTATAGGGCGGCACATCTTAGGCAGCCAGATCTTCGATTACTGGCAGGACCCTTGGGGGGCCAAGCATGAACATTATTGTGACGGTGATCTATTCACCTCCGATGTCCCTATGGGTGTCCACCCAGTGAGTCGGGAAGCCATGGCTCAGTGGGGGCAAACCATGCCTGCCAGTTTCACCAGACCCAAGTTGACTATCGCTGCCCTGAGCGGCTTGGTGAAAAGCCTGCGCCGCAGCCCTGACCTTACCCTTAAAAAGCTCATGACCCTTGCCAAGCTGTTTGGTTGAGCGGAGAAAAGTATGGCCCTTCATATCGTTCGTTTTCGTCATCATCAGCAGGTTCGCTGGGGCTTCAACCATGAGTCAGGTGTGCGGCCTCTCCCTATTCCCTGTACCACCACGGCTGAGTTATTGGCGATCGGTTATGCCGGAGTAGAAGACATCCTCGATCGCGCCGGGGCGCCAATTGCTCATGAGGAGGTCGAACTCCTCAGTCCCATCACTGCGCCTACCAAGGTTCTCTGCCAGGGTGCCAACTATCGCCAGCACATGATTGATTCGGGCATGGATCCGGACGCCAAGAAATTCAACATGTTCTTCACCAAGTCAGCGGCGTCCATCACGGCTCCAACTGGCTGGGTCGTCAAGCCTAAGCCTGTGCAACTGCTGGACTATGAGCTGGAGCTGACCTTGGTGCTTGGAAAGAGAACCCAAGGTCCGGTCGACGTCAACTCCGTCAATCTTCATGAGTACGTCGCCGGTATTTGCATTGGCAACGACTTCTCGGCCCGCGACATCCAGATACCGCAAATGCAATTCCATAAGGGCAAGAGCTACCGCACTTTCTGTCCTCTGGGGCCTGTACTGTGCCTGCTTGACCGCGATGAAATGCGATACCTCGACGAGATGCAGCTGATGCTGACCGTCAATGGCGAACGTCGCCAATTCGACAGCACCGCCAATCTCGTTTTCAAACCGGCAGAAACGCTGACCGAGTTTTCGCGCATTCATGACTTCGAACCAGGAGACGTGCTGATGACGGGGACACCCTCTGGCTGCGCCCTGGGCTTGCCGTCGCCGTTGCTGGTAAGGCTGCTGGGCTTGTTACCGGAGGAAAAGAAATGGGCCTTGTTCCTCAAAGCGCAAAAACGGCGTCGGCAGTACTTGAAGGTCGGGGACAAGGTTGAATCCTGCATTGCCAGCCATGATGGCCGTATCAACCTAGGTATGCAGCGCCATGAGATCGGAGGCGAAGCCTGAGCATGAAGAATGGAATTAGTTGCCTGGCCGATGTCTTGGCCTTGGAGTCTTTGAGCGAGGAATTGAAACTCCCCAGGAGCACCTATGATGCGATCCTTGAGGGGGCTGCACTCGCTCCCGAAGCACCGGCGCTGTCTTTCTTTCTGCAGGCGGATAGCCACACTCGGCCTTTGACCTGGTCCTACGGTGAACTGGTCGAGAAAATCCACCAAACCGCCAATTTCTTTGGGCATTTGGGAGCAGACACAGACACTGTCATCGCCTACCTGCTGCCCAACCTTCCCGAAACCCACTGGGTGATTTGGGGAGGCCAGGCCGCCGGGATAATTTGTGCCATAAACCCGCTGTTGGAGCCGGTGGCCATTGCCGAACTCCTGCGCGCATCCGGTGCCAGCATATTGGTCACCCTGGCGCCCTTTCCTGGCCTAGATCTCTGGCCCAAAGCGCAACAAGCGCTGCAAAGCGTTCCTGGTTTGCGCCACCTGGTGCTCGTCAACCCGGCGAACCTGGGGGGCGTCGATGGCGTTGCGGACCTTGTTTCCAGCGAACTGCAGGTACACGACTTCAATACGGCCATTGATGGCCAGGACGGACAAAGGCTGCAAAGCCAGCGCGTCATCCAACCGGGGGACATCTCTTCCTACTTTTGCACTGGTGGCACCACAGGCACTCCGAAGCTCGCCATGCGGACCCACCGCAACGAGGTGGCCAACGCCTGGAGCGTGGTTCAAATCTTGGGTGATGGGGTCGGCAGCGGTAAGAACTTTTTTTGCGGTTTGCCCCTGTTCCATGTCAACGCCGTAGCCGTCACAGGGCTGGTTCCCTTTTCAAGGGGGGCACACGTCATACTGGGTACCCCACAGGGGTACCGTAGCAACGGCGTGATCGAACGATTCTGGGAAATCGTGGCGCACCATCGCATCAATTTTTTCAGCGGTGTCCCAACCATCTATTCCGCCTTGTTGAACGTCCCTGTCGCCGATCATCGTATCGACTCGCTGGAATACGGTCTCTGCGGTGCGGCTCCCATGCCGGTGGAATTGCTCCGCCGCTTCCAGGAAGGCACCGGTCTCAAAATACTGGAGGGATACGGCCTGACCGAAGGCACCTGTGTCAGCAGCGTCAACCCGCCTTTGGGAGAGCGGCGCGCCGGCTCGATAGGGCTGCGGGTACCCGGCCAGCAGATGAAAACCGTGCTCCTGGATGAGGAAGGCCGCTATGTCCGTGACTGCGAAACTGGAGAGGTCGGTCTGCTGATCATTTCCGGTTCCAATGTATTTGCCGGCTACAAGCTGGCCGAACAAAACCAGGGGTTGTGGATTGAGACCCAAGACTGTCGGCGCTGGCTGAATACCGGGGACCTGGGGTACCAGGACGCCGACGGCTATTTCTGGCTGACGGGCCGAAAGAAGGAACTCATCATCCGGGGTGGACACAACATCGATCCCGCCACCATCGAAGCGCCACTGCATCGCCATGACGCAGTGCAAGTCGCAGCAGCCGTTGGCCGACCAGACGCTCATGCAGGTGAACTGCCCGTGGCTTACGTCCAGCTCAAGGCGGGTGCCGTTGCAACAGAGGAAGAGCTGCTGACTTTCGTCAGAAAACAGATAGTCGAGCGGGCGGCCATACCCAAGTTCATCAGGATCGTTGAGGAAATGCCCTTGACCGGCGTTGGCAAGATCTTCAAGCCCGAGCTCAAGCGGCGTGAAGTGACAGACGCCCTGACCTCGGCTCTCCTTGAGGCAGGCATCGCTGTGCAGGCGCTGTCAGCCGAAGACGACAAGGCTCGAGGAACCACCATTCATGTCTCGCTGGAATGTCCTTCTCAAGAGGCGACAGCCTCGGTTGTGTTGGGGCAGTTCCCATTTCACTCCCTTATCGAGGTGATATCGCATGAGGTTGAAACAGTCGATAGCGATATAGCGCCATAGAAAAGCCCGGGCTGGCGGATATTCCGCTGTGGCGCCCAGGCAATTTCAATAGTCACAGCATTTATCACCGACAGGTGGACGTAAAAAAAGGATGAATGCTGGACTGGGAAAACACAATCCGCAAGGTTCCGCCTTTGTTGAAAGAGATTGTTATGAAAACTGAAAATGCGAGTTCTCTGCCCGAAAAAGTTGATGTCTTAGTCGTTGGCTTTGGGCCTGTTGGTGCAGCCTTGGCCTCCTTGCTTGGCCGTTATGGCGTAAAGACCCTGGTCGTGGAAAAATCACCAGAGATATTACTGATGCCCCGAGCCATAGCGCTGGATAATGAAGCGCTGCGGATCTTGCAGATGGCCGGACTCAACGAGACGGCCTTCGAACGCATTGAAATCCAAGAAGTGAAGATGCACTGCCCCTACCTTGGACAATTTGCTCGCATCAATACGAGCGGCAGCATTGACGGCCATCCTAAACTCGTGACCTTCTACCAGCCCGAACTGGAAAGGGCCCTGCGTCGTCAGGTCAAAGAGTATCCCTGTATCGCCGTTAGCAGCGGCTGTGAGTTGGTTGGTTTTGAACAAAGCGACGAAGGCGTGCTGGCTTCGATTAAGGAGGATTCGGGCCAGGTTCGCCAAGTCGCAGCGCGGTACCTGGTTGGGGCGGATGGCGCCAGCTCAAAAGTCAGGCATCTCATCGGCCAAGGATTCCAAGGGCAAACGTTCACCGAGGATTGGTTAATCGTCGACGCCAAAGGGCGAGAGGGCAAAGCCATAGACCATGTCGAGTTTCTCTGTAACCCAGCCCGACCAGTGCCACATATGCCAGCCCCGGGCGGGCGAGAGCGATGGGAATTCATGCTCCAGCGTGGTGAGAAGAAAGAGGAGATGGAGCACCCCGACAAGATTGCCGAACTGCTGGCCCCTTGGATCCCGCGTGAAGGGTTGACCATTGAACGCAAGGCCGTCTATCGGTTCCACGCCAGGTGCTGTGAAGCTTTCCAGAAAGGGCGTGTCTTTCTGATTGGGGATGCGGCACACATAACCCCTCCCTTTGTGGGGCAGGGGTTGGTGGCGGGGCTTCGCGATGCTGCCAACCTTGGCTGGAAGTTGGCTTGGGCCTTATCCGGTAAGGCGACCCCCGCGATCCTTGACAGCTACGACCAAGAACGGCGGCCACATGCGATGAAGATGATCAACTTGGCTCGATTCATGGGACGGCTGGTCATGCCGAGCAGTAAGGTCACCGCTGTCCTCATACACGGCCTGATGCGTATGACGCGCCTGCTACCTTCTCTGCGCAGATATTTTGAAGAGCTGGAGATGAAGCCAGCCAACCGGTTCGATAAGGGACTGTTTTTGCAAGGCAATAAGTCATTGCCTCTGCATCGGGGCGGGCAGCTCGCTCAGGGCCAGGTTCGCCAAGGCGATCAGGTCGGACTCAGCGATGATTTCATTGGTGACCACCTGGCATTGATCGGGTTCGGCGTAGATCCACAAGAATATCTTGACCCGGAGCTCAGAAGGAAATGGCTGCTTGCCGGAGGACGTTTCCTGGAGATTGGCAGGCAAGGCCAGAACTCAGAGACGGACACTCTTCTGTTGGAGGACTTGAACGGCACTTTCCGCCAGGAAATCAAGAAAAAATTGGTCGCTGCGGTTAGACCCGACAGAGTGGTTATGCATACCGGCGATGGCGATAATACTTCTCGCGTCGTCACCGATTGTCTTACCCTCTTAAAGACCGGGAATACAGTGCAGCTTCGTAAAGAAAGCGACGCTCAGAAAACGGTCTCTCACGCAGTCCCTGAATAGTTTCAAAGCATCCCACGGCCATGGTGCACTCTACAGAGTGCCCATGCCGAGGTCGGCATTCTGGGCGCGCATTGAAAGAAACCTCAATATTGAGTAATATCCGAGCATTGTCGTGAAATAAAGCTAGGCAGCTGGCTGACTCAGAGTGATGACGGAAAACACATCCAATTCAAATCCCAAGAGCGAAGCAAAACTGACCCGCGGCCATAAAAAGAAAGCCCGGACCCGTCAGCAATTAGTCGACGCTGCGCTGAGGATCTACGCGAACAAAGGTGTCGCAGAATTGACCCTGAATGAGCTGGCAATAGAGGCAGGTGTTGCCAGCGGCACTATCTACAACTATTTCCGTACCAAAGAAGAGGTACTCAATGCCGTCGGTATTTCACTGGCCGAGGCATTGTCACTGCAAATCACATCGCTGACCGATGGCATCATCGATGGGGCAGAACGATTTTCCATTGGGGTGCGTACCTTTGTTTTGATGGCTGAGCAGGATCCCGATTGGGCAAGTGCACTACTCAACGTCTTTCGTTATGCCGAAATGGTGCGCTCGACGCTGGCCGATAACATCCGAGAAGATCTGCGCAGAGGGCAGGACCAGGGACAGTTCAAGTACGACGACGAAGAGGTTGCCGTGAATCTGGTTGTTTCGGCGGTCATGGGCGTTTTCAGGAGCATCGTCGAAAGGCGTAAGCACCAAGGACAAGACCAGGTCATCACCAAGATGTTGCTCCAGGCGTTGGGGATGAATGGCGATGATGCCGAGGTGCTTGTCGGCCGTCCTGTGCCAGCTCTTGGGTAGTCAAACGTAACGCGCTTATACGCAGGGGGGACTGTGTGCTCACCCCATACAAACCCGGTCTCTTCCCGTCGCTTTTGCCTGGTAGAGCGCTTGGTCGGTGATGTGCATCCAGTCCTGGCAGCTCATGGGGTGGTCAAGCCTGAGTTCCGTTAGACCAGCAGAGAAGGTGTATTGGAAACCGGGGCTGATTTCCTCCAGGTTTTCAGATGCCAGCGTTTTTCTAATGCGCTCCAGCAAAACCGATGCTTCCTGTTGGGTTGTTTCCGGCAGCAGTATGGCGAACTCCTCCCCACCAAGGCGCCCGATAACGTCTTCCTTTCGTACATTCTGGCTGAGTAAGTCGGCAAAGTGCCGCAGCACAGTGTCGCCTGAAGCATGGCGTTGTTGATCAAATCAGAGCCTGGAAAGCCTGCTCCTAAAGGGCTTGCTGCCCTTAACTGACCTGGCGAACAGGCATGCCGAGGCCCAGCATTTTGTTCATCACCTTCACCCCAGCCAAAGCCTCTGCCACTTGGCCGTTGTAGTCGCGCAGACTCAGCTTCGGGCTGATGAGCTGCTTGTATCGCGACATAGCCGTTTCCGCTTTTGAGCGTTGGTGATAGCCGCTTTCCCTTTTCCACTCGGCCAGTTGCCCGGCTTTCAGCGCCGCCACTGCCTCGTTCCTTGGGTGACCTTGCTCCCAGTACCCCGCTGTCTTGCGAGGCGGGATGCTGGCTTTGGCGCCTTTTCTTTGCAGTAGCCGGTGGCAGGCTCTGCTGTCGTAAGCCCCGTCGGCGCTGACTTGGTCGATACGGCGGCGCAGAGGATTGAGCAGGCCGGGCAGTACCTCGCTATCACCGACGTTTTCCAGGCTGACTTCGGCGGCGATAGCCTCATGGGTCTGCGCATCGACGGCCAGGTGTAGCTTGCGCCAGACACGGCGCTTCTCCTTGCCGTACTTGCGTTGCTTCCACTCGCCTTCGCCATAGACCTTGAGCCCGGTGGCGTCGATAACCAGGTGGGCAACTGGGCCCTTGCTGGGCAGGCGGTAGCGGATGTTGACCGTCTTGGCGCGCTTGCTGATGCAGCTGTAACTGGGCGAGGTCAACGGCAGTTCCATCAACTGGAATAGCGAGTTGATAAAGCCTTCCAAGGCACGCAGCGGCAGGTCGAACAGGCCCTTGAGCATCAGCGCTGTCTCGATGGCGGTGTCGCTGTATTCGAAACCACGACCCCGACCGCCGTGATGCTGTTGGCAATGCCAATGGCGGGTAGCCGCTTCATCCATCCAGAAGGTTAATGAGCCTCGGTTAACCAAGGCGCGGTTGTAGTCTGCCCAATTGGTGATAGTGCGTTTAGCCTGACCCATCTGCTGTTCCCCATCGATACGTCGGGGATCGGATCACAGTCAGGCGGATTGGTTCACCGGATTTGGGAAACAACGCCCTGAAGCATGGCCATATAGGTCATTTATTTTTTTGAAGTGGTCCAGGTCAATGGCCGCCAGGCTTGTTGGGTGTCTGTGGCGCAAGGCGCGCTGGTGCTCATTTCCCAGCTGTTGCATGAAGTGACGCCGATTGGGCACGTTGGTCAATTCGTCTGTTAATGCCAATCGTTCCAACTCTTTTTGTGCTCTTCTCAGCGCCTGCTCTGTTTCTTTTGAACCCGTGATGTCGTTACAGACCAGAACGACCTCTCCACTCTTATTGAGCTGCTCAGTCATCAGCAGCCAGCGGCCGTCAACAAGGTCCACTTCGAAATGGCGGAAGCTGACAGACCTGAACTGCCCATGCACGAACTCAAGCCATTCCTCGGTTGTAGCCCCATGGGTATTGGCGCCAACTCCCTTGGCATGCATCCAGAGCAGCAGGTCGTTGAAACTGTGTCCCAGCACTGGGTGCTCTTCAAGACCGAACAGCGAGATGAAGGTACGGTTGTAAAAGATGAACTTATCGTCTTTATCTAAGACCGCTATACCGTTGCTGCTGTGCGTTACATGCTCGACCAGTATCTCAAGCTTTCCGCCGTACCGTTGCCGTACCGTCCAGGCACAACTCCTACAGCAACGCTCAATTGGAAGACATCCTGTTGCCAAGGGATGGGGCTGCCCAGCGTCGTCCAAAGCTGTTCGGCCAACAGCAAGGGTTCTGGTTCATCACAGACGATAGCAAAGAGCTCTCCGTGAATATGGGCGGCAAAGCCACGGCCTTTGATGACCTGCCTGATGCGGTCGGAGCAGGTGCGTAGGGCATGGAGTGCAGCCGCTACCCCCTGGTATTCGCCGATCTCGACGATCCCGTTCACCTTTAAGAACAGTAGAGCACAGGGTTCTCCTTGGTTAAGGGCGCGGTTTGTCTTCTCCATCAGCAGATCCAGGTTGGGCAACCCCGTCTGTAAGTCGTGATGCATCAGGTAATGCAGAGTCTGTTCGACGATAGGGCAGGTGCACCCTATCTCCTTCCAAAGGATGCGTCCCCACTCATCTTTGGGAAGCGCGAAGAGGGCGCCGGCTCTGCCCACTACAGCAGGGGCCTCAAGCGAATGTTCTGTCATGGCTGCTCTGGCCCTAAAGCGAATTTTCGAAGCGGCTGGTCATATGGTGCAGTTGGTGCGCGGTTTCCCCCAACCGGGCCGCCGCCTCACGGATGGACTCGACGCTGCTGCTGTTTTGCACCATCAATAGGCTGATCTGCTCTATATTTCCCGCGACCTCGGTAGAGGCAAGCTCCTGTTGCCCAAGCATTTCAGCGATGCTGTGCGCAGATGATTGGATGTCATGGTTGGCCACCTTGATCGCGTCGTAGGTGCGCCGGCTCTCTTCCATCATGTCATTGCTACGCAGCATCTCCTTCGAAGCCGCTGCCATGGCAGCGAGGGTCTTGGCAGTACAGGTGTCTATGCGTTCCACCGCTGTCGCGATCTCAACTGTGCTGCCGCTGGTCCTTTCTGCCAGCTTGCGTACCTCGTCCGCTACCACCGCGAAACCACGCCCCGATTCGCCGGCGCGCGCCGCCTCGATCGCCGCGTTCAAGGCAAGGAGATTGGTCTGGTCAGCAATCTCCTTGATGATCAGCGCAAGTTGTTTTATCGAACTCACCTCAGCTTCCAATTCGGTGATCAGCTGTTGCGAATTATCCATCCGCGCCTCCACCCCCCGTGAGGCCTCCAGGGTTGCACAGATCTGGCTAACGCCCAGGTCTACCTGGCCGGCAGCAGCTGTTGCGTGATCGGCACTGTGGCGCGTGGAGTGGGATATCTCAGTGACCGACGCAGACAGCTCTTCTGTGGCTGCAGCCATCATACTGACACTGTCTGCCCCCTGACGTATGCGTTGGGTAGCCGTCTCGACCTGGTTATTGAGGGCATTGGATTGTGTTTCGATGTCGCCCGCTATCCCCAGCATGTCGGCAAACATGGCGCGAAGATGGACCTTCATTGACTGGAAGCCGAGCAGCAAGTGGGTAAACTCCGTGGCTGCTCTGGTGTCTAGCTCGAAGCGCAAGTCCCCGGCCGCAATACGGCTCATGGCATCGCCGATCCGTTTCAGTGGTGACAGGATGCCAAGTCCCATCCACAGCCCGAGGGCAAGGGCTGAAGCGACGCCGGCAAGGCCAGCGAGCCAACGCCAAGGGCCGCTCATCAGGAGAGCGGCGCAGAAACAGATGGACGGGCAAAGAGCCAGCAGCGCCACCCTTGCCGTCAGCGACAGGTCTCGCCGGTAACGCGTGGCAGGGAAGGGAGCTTCGCCCCGCCTGACGGCGGCGTACAGCGCTTCAGCTCTGGCGATCTGCTGTGGCTCTGGCCGAACACGCACCGACATGTAGCCGGTTTTCTGCCCTTGCTCGAAGACGGGGGTGACATAGGCATCGACCCAGTAGTAGTCGCCGTTCTTGCAGCGGTTCTTCACCAGCCCACGCCAGGGGAAATCGGACTTGATGGTGCGCCACATATCGGCGAAGGCCTCAGGCGGCATGTCCGGATGGCGGATGATGTTGTGCGGGTGCCCTACCAGTTCTTCAGGGGTGAAACCACTGACGTCGATAAAGGCCGGATTGGCGTGCAGGATGTTGCCCCTAAGGTCGGTTACGCTGACCAGAGGCCGCCTGGGATCAAGGTGTCGAGCCTGGTTGGTGACAGGTAGGTTGTTGCGCATGCAGGCCTCTCGTCAGAGTTGCTTTGACAGTTGTGTTAGGGATCGCAGCGGCGGAACCGGCCTAGGCTCAGACCGGTTCCGGTTGTCGTTCAAATTTCGTCAGTGTCCTACCGAGGCGGCGTCCACGGTCCGGGCAGCCTTGGGAGCCAGGGCGATGGCGAACGCCGATACGAAGAAGATGACGGCGATGCTCAGCATCAGGCCGTTGGTGGCCAGCATCATGCTTTGCCCCGTCACCGCCTTGTCGAGCGCATCGCGGCCGAACTCACCAACCAGGGACGGTACCTGCTGGACCAGCACGTGGAATTGGCCGGTCGGATCGATGACGCTGGTGAGTTGGTCGTGGGCGATGTAGCGGCGGTCCTGCCAGAAGGTGGTGACCAGGGAGGTGGCAAAGGCGCCGGCGATGGTCCGCACGAAGTTCATCAGGCCAGCCGCCGAGGCCATCTCCTCCTCCTCAACAGAGCCCATGGCCAGTCCGGTGATGGGAATGTAGTAGAGCGGCATGCCTACCCCCATGAAGAACAGCGGCAGGCAGATGGACCACAGGTCCATGTCCGGTGTGGCAATTGCCCGCCACAGCGTGTCGCAGCCCAACCAGGCGCAGCCGATGAAGATCAGCCAGCGCGAATCGATCCGGTTCGACAGATTGGCCGAGATCGGCGAGAAGATGACCGAGAGCAGTCCCCCCCAGGCCACGACAATGCCTGACCAGGTGGTGGTGTAGCCCATGTTGGATTGCAGCCACATGGGCGTCAGCACGTTGAGGCCGAAGAAGCAGCCGAAGGCCAGGGCCAACACCACCATGCTGGCGCTGAAACCACGGTGGCGGAAGACGCGCAGGTTGACGATGGGATGCTCTTCGGTGAGTTCCCAAATGAGGAAACTGACGAAACCGATCACGGCGACGGTGGCCAGGATGCGGATCTCGTCTGAGGCGAACCAGTCGAGGTCTTTGCCCTCATCGAGCATGATCTGCAGGGCTGCGACCCAGATAACCAATAAGATGAAGCCGACGACGTCCATCTTGTCCCTGACCAGCGGATCCTCATAGCGTTTGAGCAGAGCCCAGGCGAACACGCCAAAGGCCAAGGCAAAAGGCACGTTGATGAGATAGACCCATGGCCAGCTGTAGTTGTCACAGATCCAGCCGCCCAGCACAGGGCCACACACGGGCGCCAGCAAGCTGGTCATAGCCCAAAGGCCAGTTGCCAACATGGCCTTGTCCTTGGGGAAGATGCGCAGCAACAGGGTCTGGGACAGCGCCATGATGGGACCGCCGGCCATGCCCTGGAGCACGCGCATCAGCAGCAGCATGTTCAGAGAGGTGGACATGCCGCACAGCAGCGAGGCTACGCCGAAGGTGAACACCGCCACCGAAAACACCCTGACTCCGCCGAAGCGGGAGGTGAGCCAGCCGGTCATGGGCACTGTGATGGCTTCCGCCACGGCATAGGCGGTGATGATCCAAGTGCCCTGGCTGGTACTGGCGCCAAGGGCCCCAGCCATGTTCGGCTGGGTGACGTTGGCGATGGTCATGTTGAGCACGGCAAAAAAGTTGGACATTGCCAGAATGATGGCGCCGACCCAGAGCATCCCGCCTTGCAAGGCGGGAATGTCTTTGCGAGCAGTCGGAGTGTTTGACATCTTGGGCTCCTCGTCAGGACCTGTCGCTGAGATCGACCTTTGCCGTCATCGTCAAGCCGACTCGCAGCGGATGGGCTTGCAGTTCGGCGGGGTCGAGCTGCACCCTTACCGGCAGGCGCTGCACCACCTTGATCCAGTTGCCGGTGGCGTTCTGTGCCGGGATCAACGCAAAGGCCGCGCCTGTGCCACCGTCGAAACCCGTGACTGTACCGTGGTAAACGACGTCTTCACCGTAGATATCGCTGACCAGTTCGACCCGTTGGCCGACGCGCACATCTTTCAGCTGAACTTCCTTGAAGTTGGCGTTGACGTGCATGTTCTGGATCGGAACCACAGTGACCAATGGGGCCGACGGCTGGACACGCTGGCCAAGCTCGACCTCGCGGCGGGCCACTATGCCGTCGACCGGGGAGCGGATGATGGTCCTGTCCAGATCCAGCTTGGCCTGGTCGCGTTTGGCGCGGGCCAACGCCACTTCGGGGTTATCATCAAGGGCGGCGCCTTCGATCAGCACGGCATTGGCCTGCTTGGCGGCAAGGGCGGCTGCGTGGCTGGCACTGGCTTGCGCCACCGCGGCTTTGGCGGCATTCAGCTGGGCCTCGGCCGAGGCGTAAAGGTTCTGGACCTTGGTCAATTCGTCGCCGGAAATGGCGCCTGAGCTCGCCAATGCCTGGCGGCGCTTGAGGTCGGTGGCGGCCCGTTCGAAGTCGGCCTGGGCGGAAGCCAACTGTGCAGAGGCGCGTTTCTCTTCCTCTTCGCTTGCAGCCACTTGCGCTTTCAGGCGTGCATCGTTGGCTTCATACCCCTTCACCCGGCGGATGGCACTGTTGAGCGCTGCTTCGGCCTGGGCCAGCGCCAGTTTGGCATCGGCGGGATCGATGACCACCAGGACGTCACCTTTCTTGACGGCCTGGCTGTCCTTGACCCTGACGTCGGCGACGGTGCCGACGATCGCCGAGGTCACCAGTGCTGATTCCACATCGGTATAGGCGTTGTCGGTCTCGACGTAGTGCGAGCCCATGAGCTCCCAGTAGCTCGCCGCACCAGTCCCGCTGGCGATCATGGCAAGGGCCAGCAGGGAAAAGAGGCGCTTGCGTTTGCTGCGGTTGCTACTGGCCGTTTTGGTCCCGGTTGCGGCTTCGGACGTCACTGCGTTGACAGGCATATTCATAAGTTGCTCCTCAATCTCTTGGTTGGTTTATTCGGGAGTACCGGATGTCGGGGTTGGATTGCCGGGCGCTTGATAGCCGCCGCCAAGGGCGCGCACCAGGGCCACGTTGAGGACCAAGGCGCGGCTTGTCATGTCGGCCAGGGCGCGTTTTGCCGAGATCAATTCGTCCTCTGCGGACAACACATCCAGGTAAGTGGCCAACTTGCCCTGGTAGCGCTTGCTGACGAGTCGATGCGCCTCCTCGGCGGCAGCGACTGCGGCGCGGGAGGCGGCAATTTCCCCGGCCAGGGCCTTGCGGCTGGTCACGGCATCCGCCACTTCACGCAGGGCTTCGGAGAGGGTGCCGTTGTAGCTGGCTACGGCGGCGTCGTAATCGGCACGGGCACCGCGCAGCTGCCCTTGCAGCCGTGCGGTATTGAAGATGGGCAGCGATATCGCCGGACCTACGGCGCCGATGTCGGAACCCGATTTGGTCAGGTTGTCGATGCCAAGTGATTGATAGCCGGCGAAAGCCACCAGGTTCACACTGGGGTAGAAGCCCGCCTTTTGCTGGTCGATGCGCTTGGCAGCCGCCTCGGTAAGCCGCCGCGCCGCGACGATATCGGGGCGACGACCTATGAGCTCCAATGCCAGATTAGCGGGCAGGCCCTTGGGATCAGTGAGGCGGGCAGTAGGACGCGTGATGGCAAGGCCACGATCAGGGCCTGCGCCCAACAAGGCCGCTATGGCGTTTCTTTGCAGCGCGACCCTCTCCTTTGCGAGGAGTAAAGCTGCCTGGGCGGCCGACTGGCGCGCCTCTACCTGCTTCAGGCTCGCCAGGTTTTCCAAACCCTGCTGGTGCCGCTGTTGAAACAGCTCCACCGTCTTGGTGCTTATGCTGAGCGTCGCTTCGGCGGTGTCGAGGACGGTAAACAGGTGAGCCAGTTCGGCATAGGCTGAGGCGATGCTGGTGGAGAGGACCAGGCGGGTCTGCGCTAGCTCAGCCTGGGCCGCCTGCTGTGTCGAGATCGCCGCCGCCAAGGCAGCCCTGTTCTTGCCCCAAAAATCCAGTTCCCAGGTAAGATCCAGCGTCGCCTGGCCGTAATCGTTCCAGCCCTGCGGCACGGCGGATCTTGGCATGAGGGCGTTGTAACTCTGCTTCTCCTGGGTGAAGGCAGCATTTGCCGAGACTTGTGGCAGCAGGGGGGCACCGGCCCCCTGGACGGCGGCGCCGGCCTTGCGCAACCTGGCCTGGGCCAGCGCGAGATCAGGGGAGCCCCGCAAGGCTTCTTCAATCAGTTCATTGAGTTGAGTGTCACCAAAACTTTCCCACCAGTGATCCCCTGGCCAGTGTGCGAACGGAGCAGAGAAAGACTTCACCGTTGCCAACTGCCCGGCAGCTTTTAATTGGGGGGCCGGGCCGAGGTCGGGTATCTGGGCACAGCCACTGGCGGCGACAACACCTGCTGTCAGCCATGCCCATAGAAGGCATCGGTTGACCGAAGAGAGTGGGAATCTGATGTTATTCATAAGGACTCGCTAAAGGTGCCTTGTCTTAGTTGCGTCCTTGGCGCCAAGATCGGCCAAGCACAAGTAAACTGAACGGTTCAGTTTATAAACTTGACCCCGGTGCGCTGTCAAGTGACAATTGAACTGTACGGTTTAGTTTGTGGAGGCCTTATGAAGAAGAGGAACACCAAGCGGCAAACCATCTTAGAGACCGCTTACCGGCTGTTCCGGAACAAGGGATTTGACGCGACATCGGTTTCCGAGATCTCCGCCGAGGTAGGGGGATCCAAGGCAACGATCTATAACCACTTCCCATCGAAGGAAGTGTTGTTCGTCGAATGCATGATGGCGGCCACGGAGGATTACATCTCCAGCATCATCGCGCTATTGGACCAGTCGGAAAAAGATCCGGAGGCCCTGTTGCGGAATTTCGGCGACAGTTTCCTGAGTTTTGTCGCCTCCTCCCGCTGGGTTGCGGTGCAACGGTTGCTTATTGCTGAGGCGGATCGTTCAGGCATAGGCAAACTGTTCTTCGCCAAGCTCACGGCCTTGCGTGGGCACGTTGAGGTCTTCCTGGAGCAACTCATGGCCTCTGGCGTCTTGCGCCGTGACGATCCCCGGCTTGCCGCCAGTCACCTTAGGGCTCTCCTTGAAGCAGAGATACTCGAACCCCTGTTGCTTCAGGCAACGGAAGTAGCACCAGGCGAACAGGAGATCAGACAAGCGGCGGATAGGGCTGTGACGACGTTCATACGAGCCTATGCTCCGGCGGGATAGAAGGGCAGGGGGCACATGCCGACGCCCAAAAATCACCAGCTCGGATTGACTCTGGCAAACTACCAAGAGAGGCTATACCGTACAGTCTGGTTTGATGTGTGAATTACCATGAAAAAAAGGGACGCAAAGCGGCAGGCTATCCTAGATGCCGCTTACCGATTATTCCGGACCCAAGGATTTGACAGAACCTCTGTCTCCCAAATCACCGTCGAGTTTGGCGGTTCAAAGGCAACGGTCTACAACCACTTTCCTTCAAAAGAAGAGTTGTTCGTCGAATGCATGACGGCGAGTGCGGAAGATTTCATCACCGACATCACGACCCAGGCCGCCGAACAACTGGATGCATCAGGGACAGAGCCTGAACAGGCATTGCTTGACTATGGCATACGTTACCTGAGCTTCGTTTGCTCTCCCGAGGTAATAGAAGTCCAGCGCCTGATGATCGCAGAGGCACACCGCTCGGACATCGGTAGATTGTTCTACGCCAAACTGGCGGCGTTGCGGGAGCCTGTCGAGAAGTTTCTGTCTCAGCTGATGGCATCAGGTGTCCTGCGCAACGAGGATCCCCGGCTTGCCGCCGAGCATTTTCGCAGCTTATTGGAAGCTGAAATTCTTGAACCATTGCTGTTGCAGGTGAGAACAGAGTCACCAGACGAAAAAGAGATCACCGTAGTGGCCAACAGAGCTGTGGCAACATTTTTAAGAGCCTATGTACCTTAACTAATTGATGTGAAATAAAACATAGAGACCCATCCCAAATCTCGTCTCGGATGCCAATTGTAACTTCATGTCTTGCCAAGATATCGGTGTCGCTGCGCCATGGCGCAGCCGGCCCGCTCGGCGGTACAGGTGACGGACCTGGCTGTGACTCGAGATTGAGATTTTGGCGGTGCGGCCATGAACAAGGGCCCCACGACCCTTTTTTAGGCTTCCGTTTAGAAGCGGTAGTTGCCCTGCAGCGATACTATGTTGACGCTGCCTTTGGCGGTACCGTCGAAACGGCCGCCCAGGCTGGGGGCGCCGTCTTCGATGACTGCGCCTTCGTGGTCGGCTATGGCTTTCGCTTGCTGCGCAAAGCCTCCACTGAACTCAAGCTGGCCAATATCTCCAAACACTTAATTTAACATAATATACATTATGCGCAATTCAATGTAGCCCGTTAACAATCAGGGGGTCTGGGTGCCGGACGACAACAATGCCTTGGGTTTACAAGCCCTTGAGACCGCCGCCCCTTGGCCCAAAGCCAGCCCTGGCCGACACGGTGTCCCACCCGGTTGTGTTTTGCCGGCGCTGCACTATACCTCTGTCTGTCCATCAATCTAGGGAGCGACAATCATGGGCGACTACTTCGGGGATGCGCAGCAAGCGAGATCAATTGCCGATGAACTTGGGATCAGCGTCGAGGAATGGCTGCAACTGGACGTCGACCTTAATGCCGACACCGGCCACGATGGCGACATGGTGTACGGTTACTACTTCATTGTTCCCGACAACGCCGAGCCGAGCCTGCTGGCCAAGACCGGCTGGCACCATGGCCAGACTGTCAGGATCTCTGCCACGGCCGTGGATTCGGAGCCAGATTTCTATGAGGAACCCAAACACGACTGAGGCACTTCGGCCTTAGTCGGACTGTCTCAGAAGTTACACGGAGAGAACATGGAAAACCTGCACATCTACTACCTGAATCTGAATGAAGACGATTCTGGCAGCTACATAGACCATGAAGTTCATCGTGATGATTGTCATTTGCTGCCGAAGAACACCAATAAATTGAAGCAGATCGGGATGTTTGATTCTTGTGAGCCAGCTGTAGCTCAGGCAAAACTGATCATGCCCAATGCTGATGGCTGTGGGATCTGCTGTCCGGGTTGCCACACAAGCTGATCTAAGATGCCGATAAATGACGTTATCGGCATTAGTTCTGGTGGCGTAACGGCAAGGGGTTGATGGTGTGCAGATGGGCTATGTCATCGCATTCAGAGACGACCAGCCGGTCCTGGGTGCTGAGGTGTTTGCGCAACTCGTCGAGTAGCGGCTGGGCTAACTTGGTGATGCCCGATTCCAGATACCAAAGCCCTTCTTGCAGCTTGATAGCCCGCCAAGCCACCAGCACGTCGTGCAGCTGATGATTGTATTCACCGTTGCGGTTTTCGATGGCGACAAGATAGCGATGAGGCATGATGGCAGCGGCTTGCTGTTATTTTTCCCTGACTGCCATCCTCACATGTGCCGCCCTGCACTAATGTGACGCAGGTCACCAAAATCACCCTAGCCTATACCGCCCAGGCGGTTCAGGGATTTGTTCTCGGCGCTCTGGTGACGCTCTTCCCTGGCGGTATGCAGATAGAGGCTGGTGGTATGGATGCTGTCGTGGCCGGCGTCGGCCTGCACATGGGACAAGGGCCTGCCGACCAGGTTGATGTCGTGGGTGATGCCGGTATGGCGGATGCTGTGGGCGGTCAGGCCACGCATCTCCCTGGCGTCCTGGGCAAAGCCCTCCTTTTCCATGGCGTCCGCCGCTGCCTGGATCAGCCCCTCGACTTCGTCCCTGAGCTGGCGCACCCCCAGGTTGGCATTGAGCTCCCCTACTTCCCTGCCCCGCCCGGCAGCCTTGCGCCGGACAAAAAGGGGCGCCCTGTCATCGGGGGCCGGCAATGCCGGCAGGCCCAGGAAGCGCCGGTAGCGTTTGAGGGCCGCCAGCAATGCCTTGGAGACCGCCACTGTGCGCTTCTTGCCGCCCTTGCTCTGGGGCACGAAAAAACCCCAGATCCCGGTCTTTTGGTCCCGGCGGAACTGGCCCATGCCGGGTGAAAAGCCGGGCCTGGCCGCCACTTCCGAGAGGCGCAGGTAGCAACCATAGAGCAGGCTCACCAGGAACAGGGTTCTTTCGTGTTTCTGCGGCTCTGCCGACGCCAGGGTTTCGGCCACCTCCATGATGTAAGACCACTGTAACTCGCTGAAGATCTTTATCTCTTCTTCATGCGCCGAGAAGCGGCCCTCATTCCTGGCATTGCTGCCATGGTGCCTCAGCCAGAGGGCGGCGGGATTGTGCTCCGTATATTCCTCGCCGATAAGGTAGCTGTAAAAGGAAGAGAGGATGGCCAGCTTGGTGGTCAGGGCCTTGGGGCTCAGCCGATAGGGCTGCTCTACCCCACCCTGGCGTTTGCCGAGGAAAGGCCGCCACTGGGGGTTGGGCAGCCGGCACTGCCACTCCTTGTCGAGGACAAACTGGGCCACGTTGCGGTAGGCGATAAGGGCCTTGGGGGGTGATTGGCAATAGGCCACGTAGCGGCCCAGGTTACGCCGCCGCACCGCCCCTGGGCTGATCTGCTCCACATCGAAGCACCAATGCAGGTAAGTGGTGAGTTCGGATCTGTAGGTCTTGTAGTTGTTGTCGTTGTGGGCAGCCTCGAGCAACCAGTCCAGGGCATGCTCGTAGACGAGGCCGGCATCTTCGACCTGGCCCAGGCTGATCTCGGCCAGGTGCTGGTTGACGACGGGGTTACCGTCTTCCAGGTGCTGGGGGGCGTCGAACAAGGGCAGTACGGGGGGACGTGGCAGCATGGGACAGGACCTTGGCAGGAAAGGCCCTGATTATATGGATTTTTCTTCCACCAAAAAGATTTAACTGTAAATAAATACAGTGTCAATCGGCATCCATGGTGAAAGCGAAGCGTCGCCCTTGCACCTCCAGCACCCAGCGCATGGCGCCGTGGCTGCAACGGGCCAGTTGGAACTGGCCCTGGTAGCCGTCCCCTTCCCCCTTTTTCAGCAGCACCGGCACCTCGCCCATGTACATGGACAGGCCCTCTATCTTGCCCAGCAACTCGGCCTGCTGCTGGCCGGGCAATGACAACTGGACTTGGATGGGGGTCATGGAGCGAAGCGGCAGCGGGCCCAAGGCCAGGGTGGCGCCATCCCGCTGGCAGGGCCCCTGGCTGAAATCGCAGGGGAGCGGCGCCGCCAGGGCTGGGGCCGAGCTTAACAGCATTAAGATGATGGCATTCCTTCTCATGCTTTTCCCTCCGTGCTTCCGGCATCAAAGCCGGCGCTACCTTGATCTGGCACAAATTGCATCATTGCTACGCACTCTAACATGCGCTGCTATGCTGTTGTGTGAAATGGCTAAATTGCTAAAAAGCTGTAGAAATTCAGTTATCGCCCGCTGCCGTTTTAGGTAGACTGGCGAAGATGTGAGCATCTGCCCAGGGTTGAGCGGCACCGGGTGGGAAGAAGTAGAACGATAGCAGCGGAAGCCTAACGATGAGTCAAACAACTCCTCATGCTGACTACAACTACCGCGTCGTCCGCCAATTTGCCCTGGTGACTGTGCTCTGGGGCATTTTCGGGATGGCGGTAGGGGTGTTCATAGCGGCCGAACTGGTGTGGCCGCAACTGAACTTCGACACGCCCTGGCTGACTTTCAGTCGCCTGCGTCCCTTACATACCAACATGGTGATCTTCGCCTTTGGTACCAGCGCCCTGTTCGCCACTTCCTATTACGTGGTGCAACGGACCTGCCAGGTGCGGCTGTTCAGCGACAAGCTGGCCGCCTTCACCTTCTGGGGCTGGCAGGCGGTGCTCATAGCGGGGGCCATCTCCCTGCCCTTGGGCTACACCACCTCCAAGGAATACGCCGAATTCGAGTGGCCCATCGACATCGCCATCGCCGTGGTCTGGGTGACCTACGCCGTGGTCTTCTTCGGCACCCTGGTCAAGCGCAAGACCAGCCACATCTATGTGGCCAACTGGTTCTTCGGCGCCTTCATCCTGACGGTGGCGGTGCTGCACATCGTCAACTCGGCCGAGGTGCCGGTCAGTGCCATGAAGTCCTACTCCATGTACTCCGGCGCCGTGGATGCCATGGCCCAGTGGTGGTACGGGCATAACGCCGTGGGCTTTTTGCTGACGGCGGGCTTCCTGGGAATGATGTACTACTTCGTGCCCAAGCAGGCCGGCCGGCCCGTCTATTCGTACCGGCTGTCCATAGTGCACTTCTGGGCGCTGATCGCCACCTACATCTGGGCCGGCCCCCACCACCTGCACTACACCGCCCTGCCCGACTGGACCCAGTCCCTGGGGATGGTGATGTCCATCATCCTCTTCGCCCCCTCCTGGGGCGGCATGATCAACGGCATCATGACGTTGTCGGGGGCCTGGCATAAGCTGCGCAACGACCCCATCCTGCGCTTCCTGATCGTCTCCCTTTCCTTCTACGGCATGTCCACCTTCGAAGGGCCCATGATGGCCATCAAGACGGTGAACTCCCTGTCCCACTACACCGACTGGACCATAGGGCACGTACACTCCGGGGCCCTGGGCTGGGTGGCTATGGTCTCCATCGGCTCCCTCTATCACCTGATCCCGGTGCTGTTCAACCAGGGCCGCATGTACTCGGTCAAGCTCATCAACGTCCACTTCTGGCTGGCCACCATAGGGGTGGTGCTCTACATCGTCGCCATGTGGATCAGCGGCGTGATGCAAGGCCTGATGTGGAAGGCGGTGAATCCCGACGGCACCCTGGTCTACTCCTTCGTGGACTCGGTGGTGGCTTCCCATCCTTTCTATCTGATGCGCTTTATCGGCGGCTGCTTCTTCGTGACCGGCATGCTGGTGATGGCCTACAACACCTGGCGCACCGTGTTCGCGCCCAAAGGTGCCCTGCAGGCAGAGCCGATTGAGCAAATGGCCTAAGGAGAGGACAGGTGAAAAACAAGCACGAGTTTTTGGAAAAGAACGTCGGCTGGCTGGCGATCATGATCCTTGTCGTCATCTCCTTTGGCGGCTTGGTGGAGATCACCCCGCTGATGTTCCTCAAGCAGACCACCCAGCCGGTCAAGGGCCTCAAGCCCTACAGCGCCCTGGAGCTGGAAGGCCGCGACATCTACATTCGCGAAGGCTGCGTCGGCTGCCACAGCCAGATGATCCGCCCCTTCCGCCACGAAACGGAGCGCTACGGCCATTATTCGGTGGCCGGCGAATCGGTCTGGGATCACCCCTTCCTCTGGGGCTCCAAACGCACCGGGCCTGACTTGGCCAGGGTCGGCGGCCGTTACTCCGACGACTGGCACAGGGTCCACCTGACCGACCCCCGCGCCGTGGTACCCGAATCCATCATGCCCGGTTTCCCCTGGCTGAATGACAACATCCTGGACGGTTCACTGACAGCCAGGAAGATGACGGTGCTCAAGGGCCTTGGCGTGCCCTACACAGACGAGCAGATCGCCAATGCCCAGAAAGAGGTGAAAGGCCATACCGAAATGGATGCCCTGGTCGCCTACCTGCAATCACTGGGCAAGGCCCTGCAATAAGGGGTGTTATGGACTTGCAAATCATCAGGGGCCTGATCACCTTGCTGCTGTTGGTGATCTTCATCGGCATCTTCCTGTGGGCCTATTCGTCCCGGCGTAAGCAGGCTTTCGACGAAGCCGCCAACCTGGTCTTCGAGGACGACACCAAGGCCCCACCTAAGGAGCAGGAGTCAAAACAATGAGTAGCTTCTGGAGCATCTGGATCACCGTACTGACCTTGCTGGTGATCGCCGGTTGTGCCGTGGTGCTGTTCTGGGCCAGGCACAACACCACTGACATCAAGGAAGGGGAGCTGATGCACCACTCCTTCGACGGCATAGTGGAGATCAACAACCCCCTGCCCAAGTGGTGGTACTACATGATGTGGTTCACCATCGCCTTCGCCCTGGGTTACCTGCTGTTGATGCCGGGCCTTGGCAACTACAAAGGCCTGCTGGGCTGGCAGT